>CAZTMN010000098.1:0-13974 GCA_964615275.1 uncultured Beijerinckia sp.
CGCGTGGAAGAACCCTCAAGGGCGCGCTTGACCCGGATCATGTCCATGACCGGCTCCAGCTGATCGAAGTGATCTTCGGTCAGGTATTGATATCCTGGCGATACAAGGCTGGTGCGCGGCGGTGCGTGCGGCATGCCACCGTCTTCGTGAGCGAGGCCCGGATCATCGACCTTGTAAACATGAAACTCCACCTCCAGCCCCGCGACAAATGTCGCGCCATGACCAGCAAGCCGGTCGAGCGCGCGCTGAAGCATGTAGCGCGACGAAAACGGTATGGGCTCACCATCGGTCAGGTAGATATCCGCCAACAGCCAGCCGCTGTGCGGCGACCAGGGCAGAATGCGGAATGTCGCGGGATCGGGGATAATGACAAAATCGCCCGCACCGGTCAGCACGCCAGCGCCGAGTCCGGCATCTTCCTGCCACACGGGGAATACCGTCCGATGCGAAGTATCCTTGAGCAACAGGGTGGAAACCATCGTGACGCCGCTGTTAACCGCGGCCTGCAGATCACGGGCCATGATGGTCTTGCCGCGCAGGATGCCGTGCTGGTCGGCAAACGAGATGCGTATGGTTTCGAGTTTTTCCGCCTTGATCCGGGCGAAGACCTCCCGCCACTGCTTTCTGATACTCGCACTCAAAAGACCGTGCCGCTCGGCAAATGGTTTCGTTGCCCTGGTATTGGCAGAGGATTTTCGCGCCATGACATCTGCTTTATTCGCGACCAATGCAGGTCAGCATTATTACAACCACGGGCAAGCCTGGCGCCGCGCCGCGTCCGTTTCCTGCCAGGCGCCTTCCCAGTTGTCGGTTGGCGCGATGGCGTCAACGGCGACCGGTCCAGTAATTGCCTGCGCACCCGCTTCATCGGTCCACAAGGGCAATGGCGTTTCACCACCGCCCGAACCTTGAACCCTCGCAATAGCATCGCGGAGCATACGGCGATACGCTGAAATCGCGATATCGGACGTGGCCAGGTGTTCCTGCGTGCGATCCTGTATCGCACCGAGCGACTCCACCGCCCATTGATCGTGGACGTTGATGTCCATTCCCATGCCGGTATAGGTCAAACGGTCCTGTTCCTGCGGGTCATAGCCATAGTTGTTCCGGCGGTTCTTGATCGGACGGTATTCGGGGAGCGTGTGTTCCTTCATCCGTTGCGCGCGCATCAAATCCTTGTCGACCGGACCGGTGAAACTGGTGAACATGGAATACCAATAACAGGACGTGTCATCGATCGGCACATGCCATTGCGTGATTGTCATTTCATTGGAAATGGGAATGGCGACGGCCTGCGGGAAAACCTGATTGGTGATCCGCACATGGGTCTTGCCATCACCAAGATGCCGCAAAGCAAAAATTCGCAGCCCAAATTCGGTCTTCTCAACGCTCAGTTGCGGCCGCGGGTATTCGCGCAGAAGCTGTGTCATTGGAATGCCGGACGATCCTGCTTCGTCACGGAACTGCTTGCCGTAGGACTCCTTCGGATCTTCGTCCGCCAGGAACCTGTGCAAGAAGGACGCATGGACCGGATCGATGCCGACCTCAAGTGCTTGAAGCCAGTTGCACTCCCATAGCCCCTTGAATGCGAACACATGCGTTTCCGGCGCGGCAAAACAGTCAAAGGCGGGAAACGGCGGCGGTTCACCGGGTCCAAGATAGGCAAAGATCACGCCGTTCTTCTCAACAACCGGATAGGACGCGGTCCGGATCCGTTCGAACATGCGGCTGTCTTCCGGCTCGCCCGGCATTTCCAGGCACTTGCCGGCAGCATCGAACAGCCAACCATGAAACGGGCAGCGCAGGCCGCCATCCTCGAGCCGCCCGTAACACATGTCGGCGCCGCGATGGGGACAATGACGGCCAATCAGCCCGAGCCGGCCCTCCCCGTCACGGAACAGCACCAGCCGCTCACCGAGCAAGGTAACCGGAACTACCGGACGATTGCTGCCGAGTTCCTCGCTCAATGCCGCCGGCTGCCAGTAGCGGCGCAACAAAGCCCCGGCCGGGGTGTCTTTCCCGGTGCGTGTGATCTCGTCGTTGACCGATTGCGGTATCATGGCGCGGCTCCGTAAACGCCCGTCATGCTAACGGCTACCGGTCTCCCGATAAACCCCAAAAACCGCGATACGGGGCCTGGACGCCGCGCACGGTGACAGGGGATTGAAGAACAGGTTAGAGTTGCCGGCAAACAAGCCGGAATCTGCCGGCCGCAGCGGAGGAAGATTGCCCATGTCCTTGATCGATCCCAATCGCGACGACCGTTACGGGCCACTGACCATGAAGGTGGAGGATGTGCGCGTACAGATGCGCGATGATATCGAGATCGCCTGCCGAATATACCGGCCGGAAGAAGAAGGCCGCTATCCGGCGCTCTTTGCGGCGTCACCCTATCAATACGATACCGACGATATTCCGCATTCGAAACTGTTCCTGTGGCGCGAGGTCGGTCCGGTGGAATGGTACGTCAGCCACGGTTACGCCTACGTGCACATGGACGTGCGCGGGTCCGGGCAATCGGAGGGCGACTACCAGTTCCTGGGTCCGGAGGAGCAAAAGGACTATCACGAAATCATATCGTGGATTGCCACCCAGGACTGGTCCGACGGAAACGTAGGCGGCATGGGGCAATCCTATTACGCCTGGGCGCAATGGATGATGGCGATCGAAGCCCCGGACGCACTGAAGTGCATCGCGCCATACGATGGCTCGATCGATATATATCGCGGCGTCGCGTATCACGGCGGTATCTACGGTGACTTCCTCAACTGGTGGTACGGCAATCTGGTTCGGCCGAACAATTTTCACCGCGCCGCCAACGGACAGTCCGGCCAGAAGATGAAGACCGACCTTGGCTGGGAACTCACCATGCGCCCTACCTATGACGAGTGGTGGAAGGAACGCTCGGCGTATGAACGGTTGAACGACATCGCCATACCGGTCCTGTCGATAGGCCACCAGGGCAAGATGGGTCTACACGAACGCGGCAACATTCTCGGGTACGAAGAGGTCCGCGGTCCCAAAAAGCTGATCCTGACTGGCGCAAAGGATGCCTTCGAGGCGCACGATCTGTTCGACAAGATCGAAGTACATCAGCAATGGTTGAAGCCGTTTTACGATCATTACCTGAAGGATGATGACAACCAGTACCCGGACGAAACTCCCAATGTGCAATTGTTCGTCCGCGGTACCGACGAATGGATAAACGAACCCGAATGGCCACTGAAACGCGCTGTCTATACTCCGTACTATCTGCGCAAAGGTCCCAGCGACAGCGTGACGTCCCTCAACGATGGTGGGCTGTCACTTGATCCGCCGGGCGCCAGCGAGGGTGCAACCGACTACTCCTATCCCGACCCAAAGTGGCACTTCGGGGTGTCCGCCATGGGACCGCAGGGGCCTGATCCAGTAGCACGGAACCTGACATTCACGTCGGATGTCTTGGCCAACGATGTGACGATTGCCGGCCCCATCGTCGCGGAACTGTTTGTGTCATCCACCAACACGGACACCGAAGTGTTTGTGAAACTGACCGACCAGTATCCGCAATCACAGGAGGACCGGGGCAAGGGTCTGCAACCGGGCTGGTTCATCGCCGCCAAGGGCTGGCTGCGGGCGTCGCACCGCGAAAAGGACGAGGCGCGAACGACCGACCTGAGGCCGTTTTACACGCATACGAATCCACAGCCGATCACACCGGGTGAAATCTACAAGCTCGATATCGAAGTGTGGCCTTCAGCCCATTGCTTCAAGGCCGGGCATCGCATCCGCGTCGACATCGCCATCGGCGATTCGATGATCACCGATACCTTGTTCACCCATCAGTACTTCTACTACAAGGTCGGGACCGATACCTACCACCACAACGCGGCGCACGCCTCCCGGATCCTGTTGCCGGTGATTCCGAACTAGAGGCAAGCCAAGATCACCGCAGGGTTCCGCAATCCGGAACCCTGGGGTGATTCAAAAAAGTCGAGCGGGGCTACGCGTTAGCGGATCAATCCAACCGCCAGCCACGGGAATATGGCGATCAATGCGAGCACAACCAGCATGGTGCCCGTGAACGGCATGGCGCCACGGAATATATCCCAGATCGTTATGTCGCGCCTGTCGAGATTGGCGTGGATGACAAAACAGGCAATGCCGAGCGGCGGCGTAAGCAGGCCGATCTCCACGCCGATCACGGTGATCACACCGAACCAGATGATTTCGGCGCGCGGGATGATCTCCAGCGCGAACGGCACGACGATCAGAATGATCGACAGCGAATCGAGGAACGTCCCAAGGATCACCAGGATCGCCAGGTAGCCGATAATGAGCACGGGATACGAGAGATTGGCATTCTCGACCCAGCCGGCAAATTCCTGCGGCAGGCCGGTTGCAGTCAGCATTTGCGAATACATTTGCGCCGACATCAGCAGGAACAGGATCGCGGCTGTCACGCGGCCGGTCTCCAGCGCAACATCAAGCAGGCCCTTTGGGGTAAACACCTTGCGGATCAAGCCGATTATAAAGGCGGCCAGCGCACCGACAGCACCGGCTTCGTTGGGCGAGAAAAATCCGGCATAGATGCCGCCAAGAACAATGGCGATGATGACCACGACGGGCACGATCTTGGCCAGCATGGAGCCTTCCATCGCCAATGTTTGCGTCGCCTCCAGCTCCTTGGCCTTTGCATAAGAGCCGACAAATACCGATTGCTCATTGAATTTCGCCATCAGCCATATGACCAGCATGAACGCGGCCGACAACAAGACGCCCGGCATGATACCGGCGATGAAAAGGTGGCCTATCGATGCATTTGCGATAACGCCGTAAATGATGAACAGCAGGCTCGGCGGAATCAGCATTCCCAACACAGATGAGCCAGCAACGACACCGACAGCGAACCGCGGCTGGTAACCGTATCGAATCATTTCCGGCACGGAAATGCGCGTAAATACCGAGGCCGAAGCAATCGAGGTCCCTGTACAGGCGGCAAAGACCGCGTTAGCTGCGACGGTCGCCATGCCCAGTCCACCGCGCACGCGGCGCAGGAGGCGGCTCGCAACATCGAAAGTGTCACGGCCTATGCCTGACGCTGCGACCAGCAGCCCCATCAACACAAACAATGGAATGACGCCAAGCGCATCTAGCGCCATTGAATCGTAAGCAGAGCGCGCCAACAAATTGCCGGCAACGCGCTCGCCACGCACGATCCACACGCCGATGAACGACAGCACCATCAGCGAGACGGCGATATGCATACCGGTTTGAATAAGCAAAATGCTGCCGAGGATGCAGAGCAGCCCGATTACACCGTCGGTCATACGCCCATCCCCCCCTCATGACGGGGAGTGGGCCCTCCGGTGAAAGCGGCGCGAAAATCGCGCGCCGACAACAGGAGATATTGCAAGCCCATGATCGCCGCGCCAAACACAACCAGCGCCATGCTGGGCCATTCCGGCAGGGTCATGATACCCGCATGGCCTCGGGTAAACCCTTCAACGTACGCTTGCTCGGCTTTCGGAAAAATCTTGTAGGACAGGAACAGCATCAACGCCATTCCGATCAGGTTGAAAACACCGTACGTGAATGAAGCAACGCGCGGCGAGCCCCTGCGCAGCTTGTTGATGAATACGTCCGAGGAAACGTGCCGATCTTCGCGCAGGGTATTCGCCAGTTGCAGGAATACGATGCCCGGCATCGAAAGCTGGATGAATTCCTTTACCGCGGGGACGGACTGGCGAAAGAGGTTAAGGCCAATTACGTCGGCAACCACCAGGATCGTCATGACAACGATCCAGATCGTTCCGACCATGTTCATGGCTGACGTTAATTTGCCAAACGTCTTGTCGAGCCTGGCAAGGAAACCTGGGTCCCGGCCACTGCTGTCTGGCGGTGCGGGTTCCGCTTGCGCCGTTGTTGACGTCATCTTCCCCTGTGCCCCTGGCAAGCGTGCTTTTGCCGCTCGATTGGATCCGGATTTTAGAGACCGGTTTTGAAACAAACGGCTGCGGCGGATCATCGCCGCAGCCTGTTATTCTGCGCTGGAATATGGCGCCCCGCCAGCAAGCGGCGAGGCGCATTCGGGTTGGATCAACCCTTGTCCCACTCACGCATGCACTTAACGCCCTGGGCGCGCAGGGAATCCATGTAGATCTTCAGGGCCTTGTCACCCGGCAGACCTTTTTTCTTCATGCGCTCGACCCATTGCTTGGCGACATTCGGCATCTTCATCGCCCATTTCTTGCGCTCAGCATCCGGGAGCTCGTAGAACTTGGCGTTCTTGAATGCCTTCTTGGCGCCGTCGAAGCTCCATTTTGCCTTGCCGGCAGTCGCCGCGTCACCCTTGACTTCCCACTCGGTGGCGACGTCACGGATAGCTTTTTGAACTGCCTTGGGAAGACGCTTCATGCTGTCGCGATTGATCACAACGGCATTGGTGTACATCGCGCCGAAGTTCGCACGCGTAACATATGGCGCTGCCTCCGGATACTTCATCGGAATCGTTGCCGATCCAAAAATGATGAAGCCCTGATACACGCCAGTCTTGGTGGAATTGTAATATTCCATCATGTTGGAATCGACGGTCGTGACGCCAAGGCCCTTGTACATATCGAGAAGCGCGCCGGTGGCGGCCATTTTCTTGCCGTTCAGGTCTTCAACTTTCTTGAACGGAAAAGCCGTGAAGAACTGATAGGAATCGATCGAATTGCCAGCAAGCCGTTCGACATTGAACTTCGCGTAAGCCTTTTGCATGTCGGGCAGTTTGGCAAAGAGGTCACGATAGGCCTTGGTGATCTTGTTCACGTCGTGGGTGCAGAACGGCGTAACAAAGCTCACCTGCTCGAGCGGCAACTTGTCCGGATGAAACAGGGCCGGAACATAGCCAATGTCCGCAATACCGTCCTGAACACCGAGCAACACCCGGCGCGGTTTCAGAAGCGTACCGGCATAGGCTTCCTTGAACTGGATGGTGTCCTTCGAACCTGCCGCTTTCAGCCGCTTGTTGATCTCCGGAACCGCCCATTTGCTCCATATTGCAAGGCTGGGAATAGCGCGCGTGGGCTGACCAGCCGCAACGGTAAGCTTATAGGTTCTGGCGTCAGCAATGCCCGTCAGAGCCGTCGCGGCAAGCAACGTGCCTGCCAGGGTTGTAAAAACACGTTTCATTCTTTCCCTCCCAAGTGGACTACAAGTGGACAAATGGAGCTTTCAAACTGCTCCTGGTAGGTACCGCCCGCGGCGATTGAAGCACAGATCAGGCGAATACCCAAGTGGAATGCTGCCGCGCCCGATAGAACCTGCGGAAACACTGACGATCTCTGCCGCAAGCATAAGCTAAGCCAATTCGAGGTGAAATCATCATTTCGATTTTCCCAGCGCCACAATGACGTCCAGCTCAACCCTGGCGCCAGGCGAGGACAATTGATTGACGCAGATGGTTGTACTGGCCGGTTGCCAATCGCCGAAATATTTTGCGAGCGCGCGGTGAAGGCCATCGAAATCGCGCATGTCGGTCAAATATTTGGTGATTTTGACAACATCCCGCCAGGTCGCACCCTTGGCGTCAAGCACCAGTTTGATGTTGGCCATGGCCAGATTGACCTGATCCTCAATCGGCGTGGGATGATCGTGCTCGGCGTCGACATGGGGGTGCTCATGATAAAGCGGCGACGGCGTTGCACCCGATACAAACATGAGGTCCGAAGCGCCGACAACATGAATTGCCGGGGCGTAGGGCATTTTGTGCGCCTGGGCAGGGTCCGGCTGAACCAGTTCAAGTGAGAAAGATTTTTCACTGGCCATCAGGTCAACGTACTTCCCGCTGATGCAGCGCCAACAATCTGCGTGGGTTCATGCCCAACACCATGCAAAGTCCCAATTCACGCAGTCGCATCCGGCGGCGATGAAGCCCGGTAAACAGAAGGCAGCTGCTTTTCCGCAGCCACCTACCTTTTCACCTGCGGATTTCGGCGAATCCTTCAGCGGATGTTACTTGCCGGCTGTCGCGTGCTCGGCAGGATCGTCGATGAAAGACCAAGGGAAATCCGGACCCCACTGGTTCTGCAGACCCTCTTCAGGGGAAACCATGGACGGTACGTGCTGATTGTTGATCACGTCGCTGTCTGTCCAGTGTTCGTGGATGCGGCCCCACGGATCGCGCCAGTAATCGAATATCTGGCTTCCAAGGTAATGGCGGCCAACGCCCCAGGCATGGGTGTAACCCTGCTCCTTCATGTGATGATGCCCGGTGTGAACGTCATCAAGATCGGACACCTCGAACGACAGGTGGTTGAAACGCAGTTCCGGCCCTTCGAAGAACAGGAAGACGTGGTGGTCGACGAACTCGTCCGGGTTGGGCGCGTCGATGTGATTGAACACCGCCATCGGTTTGGTCTTGTCTTCAGGATTTGAAATGATATCCGTGGTCTGGAAACCCAGATTGTCCTGGTACCATTTCATCGTTGCTTCGAGCTTGTTTGTGAGGAAAACCCCGTGGGCGGAGCGCTTCACGTGGGATGGAGCGGACTTGACCCGCATGAGCTCGCCTTCACGCTGGTAATGCTTGTAGCCCCAATTGTATCGATGTTCGGGAACCGGCAGCGGGTCCAGGGTTTCCTGGCCCCAGATCACCTCGATCTGCAGACCATTGGGATCGGTCAGGCGAACGCGCTTGCCTGCGCCTGGTTCATCGATTTCCTCAACTGCCGAAGCACCGTCGACGCCCTTGGACAGGGTGTGAAGGTCTTCCTCGACGTGGGCATGAAACGCGATACCGACGAAAGCCGGATCGCCCAGTTCCGTGACATGGATATGGTGGTCGGGATCGGTGCCGCGCATGAACAATTTGTCCTTCGTTCGCGCTGCACGGGTCATGCCAAAGTCGGTCAGAAACTTTTCCTGCAGATCCAGATCCGGCGAGCGCAACCGGCCAAACGCTATGTCTTTAACTTTGACCATCTTCAGCTTCCTCCCAACAATCCCAAAATTTCGCACGCGTGCCGCAAATCAGCGAATCGACCCGCGCCCCAAGCATCTGGTCACAAACGGCTTTCAGACCATGAGCCCGCGGCCGGATTTCCCGCAAACATCACAGCTCCCTCGGGTTTCGCGCGAACCATATGCAAACTCAATCGTGCCGTCAATTTGCCCGCGGTACGGAAAGTCCAGTTCGTGAAAACCGGTAGGATGCCGGAACGGATTGATTGGACAGAACAATGCGCAAACGGAAAATCGGCTGCACAATTGTTGCGCATCGCGCAAGCTTGCCGCACAACGGCTTGCACTACGGCGGGCCGGTTGCGATAAGCGCAAATTCATTTCCGGCTGCAACAGCAGCCAAACCATCGGCGTTAGTGTGCTGCTTGACTGACCTGCCGCCCTTCCCGGGCGCCGGGATCAGAACTCACCCCGCCGGGCAGGAGCGAACCATGTCCCGTATCACACCCATCAGCAAGGATTCCGTGCCAGAGCTTGCCGAGGGCTTCGCAAAAGTCGAGGCAATTCTGGGGTTTGTGCCCAACAGCAATCTGATCATGGCAAGGCACCCAGGCCTGTTGAAAGCATTCCAGCAGATTGCCGTGGCAGCAATTGTTCCCCACAAGGTGCCCGCCCCGGTCAAGATATTGGTTGCCCACATGGTCAGCCATGCCTCGGGCTGCAATTATTGCATCGCCCATACGGGCCATATCACCGAGAAAAATGGCATCAGTCCGGAGAAATTCGACGCCATATGGGATTATGAGACCAGCGATCTTTATTCACTCGCGGAACGCGCAGCGTTGACCGTGGCGCGCGGTGCAGCGCAGTCTCCAAATGCCGTAACGGACGCAGAATTCGAGGAACTCAAAAAGCATTGGGACGAGGACCAATGTGTCGAAATCGTTGGTGTCATCGCCCTGTACGGGTTCCTGAACCGGTTCAACGACACCATGGCTACCGACCTGGAAAGCCATCCCCTCGAATACGCCCAAAATAACCTGGCCCGCCACGGCTGGGAACTCGGCAAGCACGGCGGCTAGGGAGACACGCCAGACATGCGCAGCACGGAACGGTTCCTGACCACACACACCGGCAGCCTGCCGCGGCCCGCTTCCCTGGTGACGTCAATGTTCGCCAAAGAGGAAGGGGTTCCCGTCGACGCAGCAGCGCTTGCTACCCAAATCCGCGACGCGGTCGCCGGTATCGTTGAAAGCCAATGCAAGGCAGGTATCGACATCGTCAATGATGGCGAGATGAGCAAACCCAGCTACGCCACCTACATCAAGGACCGGCTCGACGGTTTCGGCGGCGCCAGCAATTCATTCAAGTATCAGGATTTAAACGACTTTCTTGTCCTTGAACAAAAAGTTTTTGGCGATCCGGGCCGTTCGCGGCGCAAAACGCCCGCCTGCACCGGACCTGTCAGCGTGCGCGACAAGGATGCCGCCCGTGTCGATGCCGACAATCTCAGCGCCGCGCTTGAGGACACCAATGCCGCAGCCGGTTTCATGAGCGCCGCATCGCCAGGCGTCATCGCGCTGTTCTTTCGCGACGACTATTACGGCAGCCGCGAAGCGTATCTTGCAGCAATCGCCGATGCGATGCGCGAAGAATACCGCACGATCACGGACGCGGGTTTCATCCTTCAAATTGATTGCCCCGATCTGGCGATGGGCCGTCACATCCAGTTTGCCGGACTGGAGCTGGCGGAGTTCCGCAAGCAGGCAGCGCTCAACATCGAAGCGCTGAACCACGCCCTTGAGGGCATCGACCCGCAGAAATTGCGGTTGCACCTGTGCTGGGGCAATTATGAGGGCCCTCACCATTACGATGTGCCGATGGCCTCGATCATCGACCTGGTGTTTCAGGCGCTCCCATCGGCAATTTCGTTCGAGGCGGCAAATCCGCGTCATGCCCATGAATGGGCAGTCTTCGAAAATGTCAAGCTTCCGGATGGCAAAGTACTCATCCCCGGGGTACTCGAATCGAAGAGCAATTTCATTGAACACCCGGAACTGGTCGCGCAGAGGATCGGAAATTATGCCGGGCTGGTCGGGCGGGAGAATGTGATCGCGGGAACCGATTGCGGTTACGGCACCTGGGTTGGTCAGGCCGCCGTCGATCCCGACGTTGTGTGGGCAAAACTGGCGGCCATGGCGGAAGGCGCCAGAATCGCCAGCAGCAAATTCTGGAACTGATTTCGGCCCCTCTGGTTTGCGTATGCAGATTGCGCCATCCGCCTGAACAGACTTGCTGTGGCCGGCAATGCGATCAAATTAGGGTGAGCAGCGAAAAATACGGCGCCATCCGCCGGGTTTTCGCCGCGATCCTGTTTACAACGCATTTATACAAACCTATTACCCTAAACAAGTTGCGGCGGGTCAGCAGCCTCTGACCGGTTTTCGGGCGCAAAACGCGCGCGATGTGGCAGAGGGCAGTAAGTTTTGGTTCTGGCGGACGGCCTCATTCAGTGGACGAAAAGACACGGGCCTGGCCCACAAGCGTCAGCATAAACTGGCGCAGATTTTTTCCCTTTCTCGATTGGCTCCCACTGATCGGGCGCGATACGCTGCGGGCGGACGCACTTGCCGGGCTTACGGGCGCAACAATAGTTTTGCCGCAAGGCATAGCTTTTGCCGCCATCGCCGGGCTGCCCCCGGTTTACGGCTTCTATACGGCGCTGGTCGTACCCATCGTTGCGGCTTTGTTCGGATCGTCCTGGCACCTGGTTTCCGGCCCAACCACGGCCATTTCAGCACTCGTATTCGCGGCGCTTTCAGGTCATTTCGTAGTTGGCAGCAACGAGTTCATTTCCGCCGCAATTACGCTGGCGTTTCTGGTTGGCGTTTTCCAGGTCCTGATGGGGTTGGCGCGGCTCGGCGCGCTGATCGACTTCGTATCCCACTCTGTCATGATCGGCTTCACCGCCGGTGCGGCGCTACTGATCGGGCTGAGCCAGATTCGCCACGCCCTTGGAGTCGACCTGCCGCGGCCGGAGAAACTTATCTCATTCGCGAGCGCCCTGCCCTCTGCCTGGCCCGATGCAAACTGGCGCGCAGTTGTGATCACGATTATCGCTATTGCCATTTCCGTGGGGGTCAAATGGGTGCGTCCCAATTGGCCCAACTACCTGCTTGCACTGGTTGGAGGCGCGGTCGTCGGTCTCTTGCTTGACGCCAAGAACCAAGGTGTGAAGCTAGTGGGCGAAATCACCGCAGTGCTCCCAAGCTTTTCGCTGCCCTTCCTGAACCTGGACGAAATCGGGCTGCTGTCGCAGCCGGCCTTCGCTATTGCCCTCATTGGGCTGCTGGAAGCGGTCTCCATTGCCCGGGCGCTAGCGGTCAAGGCGGGACAGGACCTGAATTCCAACCAGGAATTCGTTGGCCAGGGCCTGTCCAACATGGCTGGGGGCTTGTTCAACTGCTATGCCGCCTCCGGATCTTTCACCCGCAGCGGTGTCAATTACGAGGCCGGGGCCCGTACGCCGATGGCGGCGATCTTCTCGTCGTTTTTCCTCGGCATCATCCTGTTGTTCGTCGCGAGCTGGTTCGCATACGTGCCTATCCCGGCAATGGCCGGCATTATCATCGTTGTCGCTTACAAGCTGATCGACTTCAAGGAGCTATTGCACATCATCAAGGCCAGCCGGGCGGAAACCACGATCGTTGCCGGAACTTTCCTCACGACGCTGCTGGTCAACCTTGAATTCGCCGTCTACGCAGGCGTCCTGCTGTCGCTGATGTTCTTCGTTTCGAAGACCTCGCGCCCGATGATCGGAATCGGTGCACCAGACCCCAAACGGCCGATGCGGACATTCCGCGATGCGACCATGTTCAAACTGCCCGAGTGCCCGCAAATCATCATCACCAAGATCGATGGTCCCCTGTACTTCGGCTCGGTTGAATATGTGCGGCGCAGGTTCCGTGCTATCGAGCGCGCGCGGCCCAAGCAGAAGCACATGCTGTTTGTCACTTCCGGTACCGGCGAAATCGACATGGCCGCGGCGGAATTGATGATCGAGGAAGCGCACCGCCGCAAGGCTCGCGGCGGCTCGTTCCACGTCCAATCCAAGACGCCGAAGGCCATTTCGCGCTTTGACAAATTTCACGTTCAGGAAGAGCTGGCAGGCGGCCACACTCACGTATCAAAGCACGACGCCATTCGCGAAATGGTGTCGATGGCCGATCCCTCGATCTGCGCCACTTGCACAGCTCGCATATTCCGCGAGTGCCCGGAAGCGCCGGAGGAATTGAAGGCGAAACTCGAAGCAAGCGACGTATCCGGCCCGGAGGCGGGCGACATAGAAAAATCAGAAGAGAAAAACGCCGGTGCGGATATCGAAACCGCCAAAGCCAGGGAAGCGACGACGCCGGCAGCGGAATAGGCAGCCTGCCGGATACGAATTCAGCGATTTTTGAATTCGGGTTTTCGCTTCTCCAGGAAGGCCGCCATGCCCTCGCTCTGGTCGTGAGATGAAAACGCCGAATGGAACATGCGGCGTTCGCTGCGCAATCCATCGGACAGGGTCATTTCGTAGGACCGGTTGACAAGCTCCTTCACCATCATAGCCATTGGCGTTGACATCGAGGCGATCGCGTTTGCAAGTTCCATCGCGCTGTCGAAGAACTCCGCGACCGGCACAACGCGGGTCACAAGCCCGGCCTTCTCGGCTTCTCCGGCATCCATCATGCGGCCTGTCAGACACATTTCCATGGCCTTTGCCTTGCCGATAGCGCGCACCAGCCTCTGCGTGCCTCCCATGCCGGGAATGATACCCAGCTTGATCTCTGGCTGGCCGAATTTCGCGGTATCGGATGCAACGATCATGTCGCACATCATCGCCAGTTCGCATCCACCCCCAAGGGCAAATCCGCTAACCGCAGCGATAACGGGCTTTCGGATGCGGCCCAGCTCCTCCCAACGCGAAAATGCATCGGTCTTGTACGCCGTTATGGTGTCGAGACCGGCCATTTCCTTGATATCGGCGCCCGCGGCGAAGGCTTTTTC
>CAZTMN010000099.1:0-13790 GCA_964615275.1 uncultured Beijerinckia sp.
CGCCATTTTCAGTCCAAAGGTGACCGGCTCGGCGTGGATGCCGTGCGAGCGGCCCATGGCTGGCGTAAGCTTGTGCTCGAAGGCGCGTTTCTTGATTGCGCCAAGCAGGGCATCGATATCGGCGATCAGGATATCGGCGGCGCGCTTCAGCTGGACGGAGAGACAGGTGTCGAGCACGTCCGACGAGGTCATGCCCTGATGGACGAAACGCGAATCCTCGCCGATGAATTCGGCCAGATGGGTCAGAAAGGCGATGACGTCGTGCTTGGTGACCCGTTCGATTTCATCGATCCGTTCGACATCGAAAGTCACATTGTTGGCCCGGTCCCAGATCGCCTTGGCGCTTTCCCTGGGGATCACGCCGAGTTCCGCCAGCGCATCGCAGGCGTGCGCCTCGATTTCGTACCAGATGCGAAAGCGGCTCTGGGGTTCCCAGATGGCAACCATGTCGGGGCGGGAATAACGTGGGATCATGCCTTGTCTCGTGAGTATGCCTAATTTCCCTCATCCTTCGAGACGCTGTGCTTTGCACCGCTCTCAGTATGAGGCTGCACAAATATCACACCACCATACCGCGCGCGGTTTCGGCTGCCTCGCGGATTGCGGCGATGTTGGCGGCGTATTTTTCCGGCCCGCCCTTGAAAATGGCCGAGCCTGCGACGAGCCAGTTGGCGCCAGCGGCAGCGATGTCTCCGGCATTGTCTGCTGTCACCCCGCCGTCGACCTCCAGGTCGATATCCCGATCCTCGATCATCGCGCGAATCCGGGCGATTTTTTCCAGGGAAGCGGGAATGAAACTCTGTCCGCCGAATCCGGGATTGACGCTCATCACCAGCACCAGATCGACGTCGTCAAGGACATATTCGATGGCGCTCTCCGGCGTCGACGGGTTCAGCGAAACGCCGGCCTTCTTGCCGAGCGCGCGGATCGCCTGCAGGCTGCGATGCAGATGCGGCCCGGCTTCAGCGTGGACGGTAATGATGTCGGCCCCGCCGCTGGCGAAGGCGTCCAGGTAGGGATCGACCGGCGAAATCATCAAATGGACGTCAAATGGCTTCTCGGTTGCGTGGCGAATCGATTTCATGACGCCGGCGCCGAAGGAGATATTGGGGACGAAATGCCCGTCCATAACGTCTACATGGACAAAATCGCCGCCCGCTTCCATGACGTGGCGCACGTCTTTGCCAAGGCGGGAAAAGTCCGCCGACAGGATCGAGGGGCAGATCTTTAAAGGTCGCATGGCTATCCGGAGATGAGATACTGCCCGCGACGTACCACGGAGCAGCAGGGGAGTCCATTTGGATGGGCCGGGGATGGGTCCACCACCCCCGTAATGTGGAAAACCACCGCACCATGTGGCCGCGTTCAGGCGCCGGTGCGCCGCCTGACGGCGTTTCGTGCGGCAAATCCGGCTGGCGGTACGCCAGGCGCTTGATCGCCGCGGGCGCTCAAGGCACAGTGCCGGTCGAAAGCCCGCCAGGAAAAAGGTAAAGGGCTACAGGGGAAACGCATGGAATATGATTATGTGCCGCTGCCCGAGCGCAAGCCTTTGCGCTGGCCGAACGGAAAGCGCCTGGCGCTGATGATTACCTTTAACCTCGAGCATTGGGACAAGGTGCGCGATTCCGATGCACCCTATTATCCGGGCGGTCCGGGAATCGTCGGTGGCAGCCTGCCAGGCAACGTCTACGACAATCCCAATTATACCTGGCGCGAATACGGCCAGCGGGTCGGTATCTGGCGGCTGATCGACATCATGGACAAGGCCGGCGTGCCGGCCACCTGCACGATGAACGCCAAGACCGGGGTTGAGCGGCCGCAGATCATCAAGGCGGCGCTTGATCGGGGCTGGGAACTGATTGCGCACAATTACGTGCAGTCGGACCTTCTGACCGACTGGATGTTCGACGAGGCGGGCGAGCGCGAAGTGATCCGCGAAACGTTGCGGGTTTACGAACAGGTTTGCGGCAAGCCGGCGAAAGGCTGGCTGTCGAGCTCGTTGCGCTCGACGCTGAACACGATCGACATCATTGCCGAAGAGGGTCTGCTGTTCATTACCGATCTGCTCAACGACGACCAGCCGTATCTGGTGCGCACCAGGTCGGACAAGCCGATGGTATCGATCCCCTATACCTCCGAAGTAAACGACTTTACCGTTTTCATGCGTGAGGGCCACGACGTTGAAGGTGGCATCAAGGTATTCAAAGAACAGTTCGACTGGCTCTACGCGGAGGGGGAACATACCGGGCGCATGATGAATATCGGGTTGCACCCCCATGTCATCGGCCAGCCATTCCGGGCCCGGGCGCTGAAGGAATTTCTCGAATACGTCAAGCAATTCGATGGCGTCTGGTTCGCCACCCGCGAGGAAATCGCGGAATGGTACCTGGCGAACCATGAAAGCCACATCAGTTCGTAAGCATCAAGGACCTCGTAGCCAATGGCGCAGAAACAACCGAATTTTCTTTTCTTCATCACCGATCAACACCGTGCCGACTACCTTGGCTGCGCCGGGCATCCGATCGTAAAAACGCCGAATATCGACGCAATTGCGGCGGCGGGAACGCGCTTCGAACGGTTCTATGTCGCCATGCCGGTTTGCATGCCGAACCGCTCGTCATTGCTCACCGGGCGTTATCCATCCGCCCATGGTGTGCGCAAGAACGGCGATGTCCTGAGCTATCGCGCCAATACCTTTGCCGATGTCTTGCGCGAAGGCGGGTACCGCACCGCTCATATTGGCAAAAGTCACGTGCAGTCCATGACCGACATGCCCGGCGAGGTACGCGTCGATCCGGAATCGTTTGGACCCATTCAGGAAGCCTGGAAGGACGACGGCGCCGACTACGGCCACGAGATGCCGGATCGCTACGAGGGCGAGGGCCGCTACCCCATTCCGTTGCCGTATTACGGTTACGAGCATGTCGACATGGTGACTGGTCACGGTGACCATTGCAGCGGTCACTATACGCAATGGCTGCGCGAACAATCTCCCGATGCCGACGCCTGGCGCGATCCGAAGAACCAGTTGCCGCACAATTATTCCTGCCCACAGGCGCGCCGGACGCCGATCCCCGAGGACTTGTATCCAACTGCGTTCATCCGCGACAAAACGCTGGACTATCTCGACGCTGTCAAAGATGACGACAAGCCGTTTTTCGCCTTTGTCTCGTTCCCCGATCCGCACCACCCGTTTACGCCCCCCGGAAAGTACTGGGACATGTACAATCCAGCAGATTTCCAACAGCGCCTGCCTTTTGAAGCGCACAAGAACCCGAACCCGGCGATGCAATGGCTTCGCGAGCGGCATCTGGACGGCACACGCCAGGCGCAGACGCAAGAAGCGTTTTTCGGCAGCGAGCAGGAAGTGCGCGAGGCGATGGCGCTGACCTGCGGCATGATAACAATGATTGACGACGCCATCGGCGCAATCGTCGACAAATTGAAAGCGACCGGCCGTTACGACGATACGGTACTCGTATTCAATGCCGACCATGGCGATTACCTTGGCGATTATGGTTTGATGCTGAAAGGTGCGCTGCCGTTCGATAGCATCATGCGCGTTCCGTTTATCTGGTCGGACCCGGCAACACGCGCGGCAAAAACGTCATCTGCCCTGGCTTCCACAATCGACCTGGCGCCGACCATTATTGCGCGTGCCGGCTTGAAGCCGTATTTCGGCATTCAGGGTCTCGACCTGTCCGGCGCAATTGCCGGCGATAGCAACGGCTTGCGCGATGGCTTGTTGACCGAACATGAGGACAATTTTACTCGTATGGGCTTCCCGCGCGCCGCGCTGTTACGCAATTTCATTACCGATGACTGGCGCGTCACGCTCTATCGCGGGGAGGATTGGGGCGAACTCTACGATCTGAAGAATGATCCCGATGAATCCAACAATCTATGGAACGATCCGGCCCACGCCGGAATCCGCGCAGAACTGACCAACCGTCTGGTGCATGAAATGCTCGATCAGGTGGAGACCAGTCCGCGGGCACCTAGCCGGGCGTGATAGTACACTTGGCGAGTCGAATTTTCGGATTATTTTCGCCAGCATGAACTGGTGTTGAAGGCATGACAGCCATGCAAGGGGGCAATGCCACGCCAGCATTGCGTGTGTAGCGGCAATTGTATAGGGCTTGCCGGCGTCCATCCGCCGGGCAGCTTTAATGCGCGCTACTGGTAAGGCCGCAGGAAAATTTTGCGTTTTGGCTTAAACATCAAAGCGCGCAAAAACTGAGCGATCCGAAAGGATAGAGCATCGTTGTGCCTGACAATCCGGCAAACAGTTATTCGCGCGACGCTCTATCGGCCCAGCAGGAACGGCGCCTGATCTGGGGATTGTCGATCAGCAACGTGCTTGCGATCGGCTGCCTGTTCCATTCTTTCACGCTTTTCCTGCGGCCGCTGAACGAGGCGTTTGGATGGTCGGCGACGCAAATGACCGGCGCGTTCACCCTTGGACTGATCACCGCAGACCTGATCGCCATTCCCGTGGGGTATTGGGTCGACCGCCGGGGCGGGCATCTGGTGATGAGTTTCGGAGCGGTTCTGGCGGCGGTCAACCTGGCGCTATGGTCGCGCGTCGATACGCTGGTTGAGTTCTACATCCTCTGGCTGGCTATGGGCATCGCCATAGGATGTACGCTCGGGAATACGTCGGCAGCAGTCCTGACCGCAAACGTCCGCGACTACAAACGCGGTATAACGGTCCTTGCGGTGTTCTCCGGTTTGTCATCCACGACCGTGGTCCCGGTCGTCAGTCTGCTGATGGCCTGGTATGGCTGGCGGCCGGCGCTGATCGGGCTTGCGTGCATGCAATTCATCGGGCCGGCGCTGATCAATATTTTTCTGCTGCGGGGGACTGTCGGCAGCCGGACGGCCGAATTTGCACAACGCAAGCAATTGCGCGACAGCGGTTTACCCAGCACCACAAGCTCCATGGCGCGTTCGCCCCTGCGTGACGCGTTGCGCATGCCTTCCTTCTGGCTGATTGCCACGGCCGCTAGCGTCCACTGGTTCACGATCTTTGCACTCAATGTTCACCTGATGCCATTGTTGCACCAGCGCGGGATTGGCGTGCAGTTTGCGGTTCTGGTGTTTTCGCTGACGGGCCCGGCAGCGGTCGCGGCGCGGTTTATCATGCTGATCGCGGCGCCCAATTCGTCAGCGCGTTTGCAGGGCCGGGTATTCTTTCCGGCATTCGCCAGCGCGATGCTGATGCTTATTCTGATTGTACCCCTGGAGCGGCACTGGCTCGTGGTCTATGCGATATTCTTTGGAATGTCGGGCGGAGTTCTGATGGTCGTACGCCAAACGGTGGTTGCGGAAATTTTTGGCTTGCGAGGCTATGGTGCGATTTCCGGAGCGCTGACGACGGTTGCGTTCGTGCCGCGCACGTGTGCGCCATTGGCTGTAGCGGTGCTGGCTGACAGTTTCGGCTCCTACGAGCCGGTATTGTGGATTGTGTTTGGCCTCGTTGTTTTGGGCACGTTGTGCTTCTACCTTGGAACCATGCAGCGAGTCAGCGCCCGGAATTAATTTCCGAAGCGTCCTTTCCAGTCGGGCAGCGCATTGGCAAAGGGCAGGGCCGTTGCCTCGTAGATCGCCCGTGCGATGGCGCGGGCCAGGCAATCGGCTGCCAGTGCGCCGATTTCGAGGATCTGGGCGGAACTTGCCTCGCCGCCGCCGCCGGTCGAAGCAGCAAAGACAATGTCGCCATCAAACGGTGCGTGGGAAGGGCGCAGGGCGCGCGCCATGCCGTCGTGGGCCATGATCGCGATGCGCTTGGCCTGCGCCTTGGAAAAAGGTGCGTTGCTGGCGACAATGGCGATGGTCGTATTCTCGTTGCGCGGGGCAGGTCCACCCTTGGTGTGCAAGGCAAGGTCGCTGGCGCCGATTGATTGCGGTAATCCGAGGCCACCGAACTCATTGCCCTGCTCGAACGGCGCTGCCCAGAAATGCGGTCCCGCGCCAATTGTTGCGCTGCCTATCGCATTGACCGCAACTAAAGCCCCGACGATTTTGTCCTCGGATGCACGCGCGCTGGCCGAACCAAGCCCACCCTTCAGCGTGCTGGTGGTTGCACCAAAACCTGCGCCGGCCGTGCCCAGTGCAAATGACCCGGAGATGGCGCTTTGCGCCGCCGCAAGCCCCAGGTTCGAGTACGGGTTGGCGCGCCAGTTCTTGTCGCCGCCATTGTTGAGATCGAACAGGATCGCGCCCGGTACAATGGGCACCAGCGAGGCGCCTATTGCAAAACCACGGCCCTGGCTGAGCAGAAAATCCTGGACGCCGCTCATCGCGTCGAGACCGAAGGCCGACCCACCGCTCAACACGAGCGCATCAATTCCCGGAACGCTCATCTCCGGTTCCAGGAGCGCGGTGTCGCGAACGCCTGGCGCGCCGCCCAGGGTCGCTATGGATGCAACAGCCGGAGCGTCGAAAATTACCGTTGTAACGCCCGAAGCAAGCGTTTCGTCCTCGGCAGAGCCGGTTTTGAGCCCAGGAACATCGGTTATGAGGTTGTTCACTTTGGTATCGTCCGATCACGCCTTGTCACAAAGGGCTTACTTTGCACTTCGGTGGCTTTCTCTTTAGGCCATTGTGGCATAACTGAAGAGGCGTGCGCCAGCGGCTGCAGCCAGACCGGCGACCGGCGGGTGCAATCCGGCCCCTGACAGGACCTTTGCGAAAATCAGATGGCAAGCGATGTTACATATACAGCGGCGGCATTTGCGGGATTGCTGTCCTTCTTGAGCCCCTGCGTTTTGCCGCTCGTCCCGCCTTACCTGACCTTCATTGCCGGCACCACTGTCGAGGAATTGGCAAGCGAGGGAACCAGGCGCGCCAGGCGCGATGTCGCGGTTGCCGCGGTGTTGTTCGTTCTTGGTTTTTCAACGGTGTTTGTCGCGCTGGGCGCGACCGCATCGGTATTCGGCCAGTTCATCCGTCAATACATCACCCTGCTCTCGGCCGTTGCGGGGCTGGCCATCATCGCGATGGGGCTGCACTTTCTTGGCGTTTTCCGCATGGCATTTTTGTATCGCGAAGCGCGGGTGCAGGTCGAAAAACCGGTTGGCCTGTGGGGCGCCTATGTCATGGGGCTAGCGTTTGCATTTGGCTGGACACCGTGCATCGGGCCGATACTGGCAGCCATCCTGGCGCTTGCAGGCACGGAAGACACGGTTTCCAAGGGCGCTGCATTGCTTGCGGTCTATTCGGCCGGGCTGGGGATACCGTTTCTGCTGGCGGCATTTGCAATCGAGCCGTTCATGGGCTTTCTGGCCAAATTCAAGAAGAATTTCGTCATCGTTGAAAAGACCGTCGGTGTCCTGCTGGTGCTAACCGGCATCGCCTTTCTGACCGGCTGGCTGCAGAGTTTCTCGTTCTGGCTGATAGAGATGTTCCCGGCGCTGGCGAGGCTCGGTTAGACCGCCGGCGCGGCAATCGGTTCGTCGGCAGGCCCATCCTATTCGCTGCCTGGTTTCTCACGCTGGTAGATCAGCTTGCCGTCCTCGGCCAGGATCCAGCGGTAGATTTGAAACAGTTTTTCCTGCCTGTCGCCGGCAGCGTTGAACGACATTGCCCCCAGCACCGTCTGGAAACGTTTCCCGGAGCGAAGATGGCGGGCGAGCCGTCGTGGCTCGTTTGATCCAGTCTGCCGGGCTGCGGCGACAACCAGCTGCATGGCCGCGCGTGCTGCGAGTGCGGGCGCTGCCTGTTCGCCACGCGCTTTGACGCCGGATAGCTCCAGCATGGCATCGATGTTTCCGTTGGCGGGCGAAGCGCTTCTGAGTGTCATGTATGCGCCGGCAAGCGCCTTGGGATTGTTTGAGCGGGCAAATACCGGTGAGGCCAGCACATCTGTTCCGACGAAGCCCGCGGCGTGCTTGCGCTGGTGCAGGGCGATGAGAAATTGCGCTGCATCGGCGCTCGACCCGGTCCAGTAAATGGCGTCTACCCGGGACGTTGCGATACGGTCGGACAGCCTGCGGATAATCGACCGCGTGTGCCGGCTACCCGGCGGGATTTCGCCCTCAAGTGCTATGCCGATACCCCGGGCTTTCAGCACGCTTTCGGCTTTCTCGGCCAGCAAGCGAGGGAACGGGCTGTTGTCGTGGACGATGGCGATCTTCGGTTTCGCGCCAGCCGATGGCTTCCGCGTAGCGAGAAAATCCACCGCGACCTTCGCCTGCGCATCCGCTCGAGGCGCCAAGCGGACCACGTTCCACGCCTCCAAATCCGTCAACCGGGAGATGATTGCTTGCGGCGCAACCAGCAGGACGTCGTGTTTACGGTAGATCTCGTTGGCAGCGATCGTGGGCGTTGAATTGTAGTGTCCTATGACGATTGCGGACTTGGCTTCGACAAGCTTGCGCGCCGCGGCAAGAGCCTGTTTGGGCGTAGCCCTGTCGTCGGCCGTGACAACGCGCAATCGCTGGCCGTTCAACCCGCCGGACTTGTTGATCTGCGCGGCTGAGTAGGCAACCGCCGCGGCATATTGTTTGCCCGCTGCCGCGAGCGGTCCTGTCATGGGTCCGGCAACGCCGATGACCATCTCCCCGCCGTGTGCGGCTGAAACGAACATCATCGCCGCAGCGGCCACGATGCATGTCTGCGAGATGTGGTGCCTACCGCGCAATAGATAAAACGCCGGACGCAGGCCGGCGGTTCGTATCGTTTTGCAAATAGCGATCATGCAAAAGGCACAATCATTGCGCTTCAAAATAGGTGATCTTGCCGCCGGGACCCTTTTTCCAGCGATACAGCACGTAGCGGTCCTTCTGTTTGCCGCCAACGCTGTACTGAGAAACGTCACCTTTCTTGTCGAAGGAGAGTTCGCCCAGAACGGTTTTGAACTTCATGCCCGAATGCATCACCGCCGCAACTTTCTTCGGGTCAAGCGATTTTGCCTTCTCCGCGGCCTGCTTCATGACCTGGAGCGCAGCATAGCTGTAAAGCGTATAGGCCTCGGGCTCGAACTTGCGTTCCTTGCGGAATTTTTCAACGATCGCCTTGTTCGCCGGATTGGTACGCGGGTCAGGTGAAAAGGTCATCAGCGTGCCTTCCGCCGCGGGCCCGGCGATAGCGGCGAATTCATCGCTGGTGATCCCGTCACCGCCCATCAATGGCGCCTTCACGCCCTGTTCGCGCATTTGGCGCAACAGCAAGCCACCCTCGGTATGGAGGCCGCCCCAGTACACCATCGCGGCGTCGCTGCGCTTGATTTTCGACACAACGGCGGAAAAATCACGTTCGCCGACGCTGATTCCTTCGTACAGGACCGGGCGTACCTTGTAGGCGCGCCGCATTTTCTTGCGGAACTCATCGGCAAGACCTTTCCCGTAAGTCGTCTTGTCGTGAAGAATCGCGATCTTCTGTCCCTTGTAGAGTTTGGCGACGATGTCCGCTGCTGCTCCACCCTGCTGGTCATCGCGTCCGCAAATGCGGAAAATGTTCCACATCTTGCGTTCGGTGATCTTCGGATTGGTGGAGGCCGGCGTGATCATCAATATGTTGTTTTCCCGCGCGGCGTCGGACGAAGGCATCGTAACCGATGAGTTGAATGCCCCAATGACGAACTTGACGCCATCGCCGACAAATTTGTTGACGTTGGAAACCCCTTGCTCGGGCTTGGAAGCGTCATCACCCACCACGAGTTGAATCTTCTTGCCGAGAATGCCGCCGGCTGCATTGAAATCGGCTGCAGCCTGTTCGGCACCGTTTTTCAGCTGGGCGCCGAAGGCCGCATTCGGGCCGGTGATCGGGCCGAGCACGCCGATCTTGATTTGCGCGCTGGCCGGAACGGCAAGGGCGAGCGAAGCGGCCAAAACGCCACCGGCGAAGGCCATGCCCCATGTGTGTGCGGTTGGATGTGTCATGCGGTTTGATCCTTTCCCTCGTCTGATGTTGGTATTGGAGCAGCCAATGCGCCGGAAAACCGGGGAATTCTTATCCGGAATTTTCGACCGCAGTGTGTCTTTGGTTTCCCGTTAGCCCCTTTGTTTGTCAGCCTGCGAAATCTACGCGATTCCAGGCCCCCTGCGCCAGATTGCAGTCGCTTCTGACCTCAGCCGATTTTACGCCACAGAACCGGCCCGCTGGTAGCGTAGCCGAAACCGTACTGCCGGGCCATCTGACGTACCCGCGTCAAACGGTATCCGGTCAGCGCAAAGACGGCAAGAAGCACGAATTGCACGGCCCATCCGCGCAAATTCCAGGCAAGGATTGAAAGACGTTCACCGAACCCGGATGCATCGGCAATATCTTCCATGATGATTTCCAGCGGGATCACCGGTTCCTCGAAGAGGGCGTAGTGCAGGAAAGCGATCGCAAACGCCAGTAACCCGGCGTAGACCACGCATTGCCACAGCGGCCGCCAGGTGAGCGCCAGCGCCCGGCCGGTGGCCATCGCGGCCGCGCCGCCGAGCAGGACGGTCAGGAAGAAAAAAGTCCAAAGACCGTATTCGCCACTTTCGTACAGGGCGCTCATCCGTGCCCTCCTTCGAGGTAGGCAGCGCGAACATCCTCGCGGGCAAGCAGGTCCGCTCCAGTTCCCGACATGGTGATCTGGCCGTTGACCATGACATAGCCGCGATTCGCAAGCTTGAGCGCATGGTAAGCGTTCTGCTCGACCAGAAACACGGTCAATCCGTCGTTCGTGTTCAGGTCCTGGATGACATCGAATATCTGCCTGACGATCAATGGCGCCAGCCCGAGCGACGGCTCGTCGAGCATGAGCAATTGCGGCCGGCTCATCAGCGCGCGGGCAATCGCCAGCATTTGCTGTTCGCCGCCGGACAGCGTGCCTCCGCGCTGGCTTCGCCGCTCTTTCAGCCGCGGAAAAATTCCATACACCCGTTCCAGATCGCTATCGAAATGCGCCGGATCGCCAAGCACAGCCCCCATCTGCAGGTTTTCCTGCACGGTCATGCGCGGAAATATCCGCCGGCCCTCCGGCGATTGCGCGATCTTCAGACGGGCGATTTCATGGGTCGGCAGGCTCGTAATGTCCTGGCCGGCATAGGCAATGGTCCCGGCGCTGGCGCGGGGATTGCCGAAGACGGTCATCATCAACGTGGATTTGCCGGCGCCATTTGCGCCGATCAAGGTGACGATTTCACCGCGGTGAACCTCCAGATCGACGCCGCGCAGGGCAATGATGCTGCCGTAGCGCGCTTCCACATTACTGATTTTCAGCAATGGTTCGGACGGCGTGTTCACCGCAGGCTGGTGCGCGCCGGTCACGGGAGTGCTGGTGTTGGGCGCGCTCATCATGGCCGCGCCTCCTTGCCGGTTTCGGCGTCCATATTGACGTCGGTGGCGTCAACATCTTCGTCGCTAACGCCAAGGTAGGCTGCGATAACCTTGGGATCGTTGCGAACAAAATCCGGGTCGCCGTCGGATATTTTCACGCCATAGTCGATGACGACGACATGATCGGAAATCTGCATGACGACAGCCATGTCGTGTTCGATCAGCAACAGGGAGGTGTCGTGCTGTTCGCGGATCGACAGGAGCAGGGCATTCAGGTCGGCTGTCTCGCGCGGATTGAGGCCGGCGGCGGGCTCATCAAGGCACAGCAAGACCGGGTCAGTACACATGGCCCGCGCGATCTCCAGCCGCCGCTGATCGCCGTAGGGCAGGTCTCCGGCCGGGTCGTCGGCGCGGTCCAGCAGATCGATTGCATCCAGCCATTGCCTGGCCTTGTCGACAGCCGCACGCTCATGGCTCGCGTACCGGCCGACGCCAAGCAGGCCCATGATTGTCCAGCCGGAGGCGTGCATCAGCGGATTGTGCTGCGCGACGATCAGGTTTTCCAGGACCGTCATGCCGGAGAACAGCCGGATATTCTGGAAGGTGCGCGCGACTTTCGCCTTTGCCGCGATCTCGAAGTCCGGCATGCGCTCGAGCAGGTAGATATCGCCAGCCGGTTCATGGGCGAAACGGGCGCCGGTATTGGTCAGCTCCTCGACATCGGCGGCTTCGGCGCGGCCGGTACGGGCAAAGGCCAATCGCCCTTCGGTCGGTTTGTAGAAGCCCGTGATACAGTTGAAAACCGTTGTCTTGCCGGCGCCATTTGGGCCGATCAGGGCGGTTATGTCGCCGCGCCCGGCAGTGAAGGACAGATCATCAATGGCAACGAGCCCGCCGAAGCGCATGGTCAGGTGTTCAACATGAAGCAAGGGGTCGGTTTGCCAGCGCATCAGCCGCTCCCCTGGCCGACGAATTCACTGGAGACGCCCTTGCGCTTTTTCAGGAATATGGATGGTGCGCGGGTCGAAATGAAACCGCGCGGGCGGAATACCATCATCACGACCATCGCTAGCCCGAATATCAGCATCCGGTACAATGCGGGGTCGAAATCGTTGCCGAACAATTGCTTCAGAAAATCCAGTTCGCGCAGCAGCTCCGTGCCGCCGATCATGACGATGGCGGCCAGTGCGACGCCTATCTGTGAGCCCATGCCGCCAAGCACGACGATCGACAGGATGGTCGCCGATTCAATGAACGTGAATGAATTCGGGCTGACGAAACCCTGGCGCACGGCAAAGAACGAACCGGCAAAGCCGCCGAACATGGCGCCAAGGGCAAATGCCGTGAGCTTGGTGTTTACGGTGTTGATGCCAAGGGACCGGCAGGCGATTTCGTCCTCACGCAATGCTTCCCAGGCCCGGCCGATCGGCATTCTGCGCAGGCGCAAGGTGGCAAAGTTCGTGACCAGCGCCAGAAACAGGATCAGGTAGAACAAGAATATCGTGCGGTAGATCGGCGAAAAGGTCAGGCCGAACAATTCGGAAAACCCGCCCGGTTCATCATAGAAGGTGATGCCGAAAAAGGTTACGCGCGGGATCGAGGAAATACCGGCCTCGCCATTCGTCAGATCGACCCAATTCAGCAGCACCAGATAGATGATTTCACCAAACGCGAGAGTGACAAGCGCCAGGTAGTCACCGCGCAAGCGCAACACCGGAAAGCCCAGCAGAATGCCGGTAAAGGCTGCGAGTATGCCGGCAAGGGGCAGGCATATCCAGAATGTCAGGCCGAATGTAGTCGCCAGCAGCGCGTAGGAATATGCCCCGACCGCGTAGAATGCGACGTAACCGAGGTCGAGCAGTCCGGCGAGCCCGACGACGATGTTCAGTCCCCAGCCGAGCATGACAAAGATCAGGATCTGAACGCCGTAATTGTTGATCCATTTGAGCGACCCGGCAGGGCCGAGCCAGCCGAGCATGACAAGCGGGAAGGCGATCAGGGCGCCCAGTCCGATCCAGGCGCTCCAGTTGCCCAGCAGGGCGCCGGCTCGTGTTGCGGCGATCCTGCGCAACGGGCCAGGACCTGCCGGAGCTGTTGTGCCGGCCGCGCGAAGTTCAAGCCAAAATCCTGCGCCGATGCACAATAGGCCCGCGGCGATGGTTCCCCACACAAGGGCTGGCGCGGCCTGGCTTGCAAACCAGGCGGAGCCGAGGCCAAAGGCAGCCATCAGCAAGCCGGCCATTGCCAGGGTGCGGGCGCGCCAGCCATCGAGCATGAGCGACAGGAACCGCGCTGCCGCCAGCAACACGATGGCGGTTACCAGCCATGACCATCGGGTTTGCAACGCCAGCTGGTTGCGGATATCGGGCTCTGCCCGGAATGCGATGATCGGAAAACCGAGGCCGGCGGTCAGCAATCCGGCAAAGCCGGCTTGTTTAACGGCGTAGGTCAGCCGTCCGGAATCAAAAGGCGTTGTACTGTCGCCGGAGCCGCCAGCCATGTTTCAGACCTTTTCGATTTCCGGTTTGCCG
>CAZTMN010000100.1:0-13662 GCA_964615275.1 uncultured Beijerinckia sp.
TCCTCTCAAACCAGATACCCGCTCGTGTGCCAAATCATCTGATGACGGACAATCCGTCATCGTCGTACTTCGATGGCTTGATCAACAAGACCTTGAAACGCTTTTCGGCCAAACCCCGGCCTCCATCGTACGTTTACGCGCCCGATCACCCCTCCGATCAATACTGACAGGAACCGCTGGATTAATCTACCCTCGGCCTTGCAGCCGCCAGCCCATTTCCCAGAAGCCGGCTTCCAGCCTGGTCGCCTCGCGGAAAATGGCGGCAAGTTCCATCTCGCGCGCCTCCGTTGCATATCGCAATGCCAGATTTTCCAATTGCGCCAGCGCTTTTTGCGCGACAGCCTGGTATTCATCGCCGGCATATTCGGCAATCCAGGCATGATAGGGATTGTCTTCCGGCGCAAGCGAAGTCTTTTCCATCAGCCGCGAGCCAATCTCGGCATATCCGGCGATACACGGGGCCAGCGCAACTTGCAGGGCAAGCAAGTCGCCGCGCATGCCCGTGTCCAGAACATAGCGCGTATAGGCGAGCATCTCCGCCGCGGGAGCCGCCTGTTCCAGGTCGTCCGCCGAAAGGCCCCAGCCACCGCATATCTTAATGTGGAGCTCGAGTTCAACGTCGAGGATCGCCGCCATACCGGCGGCAGCCTCGCGCATGTCGCCAAGGCGGGGCGCCTTGTATACGGCCAACGCATAGGCGCGGGCGAATTCGATCAGAAACAAATAGTCCTGCACGAGATAGCGGCGGAATGCATTTTCGCTGAGCGTCGCGTCGGCCATTGCATCGGTAAACGGATGCTCGACGTAAGCGCTCCATTCCATGGCTGCCGCCGATTTCAACCGTTCGAAGAATGTCATGGCGCCGTGCTCCGGGGTTGCATTTCGATGTGCCAGATAGCCCGTTCATGGACGCGAACGCAATCAACCGGGCGCCGCATTTGACGCTGGCGCGCCATTGTGCACGATCCCACCCGGCCCTGCTACGATCTGGCGGCGGCAATTCCATACCGGTTTCAGCCAATCCCTCAAGGCAAATTGCCAGCGATGAATCCCTTAACGCTTTTGTCCGGCGCGATCGACCGCCAGCCACCCGTGGTACGCGCTGCGCTTTGGACCATATTGTCGGCGTTTTTCGTTGTCGCTTACACATCGATGGCCAAGCACCTGGCGAAAGATCTACCCATCCCCGTCATCGTATTCATCCGCTGCATATTCGGCATGATTCTGTTTATCCCCTATTTCATGCGCCCGGATTCCAGCGGACTGAAAACGGACCAGCCGCTCTTGATGTTTTCACGCGGCGTTTCAACCATGATCGCATTGTATTGCATCTTTAGCGCAGTATCGCTGATACCGATCGCGACCGTTGTAGCCGTGCAATATTCCAAGCCGTTTATTGTTGCGCTGCTTGCGATGATCATGCTCCGCGAAGTCATGACCGGCCCGCGCTGGCTGACCTTGGCGATCGGGTTCGCCGGCATGCTGATGATTGTGCGTCCCGGCATTTCCGGATTCGAACCGCAAATCTGGCACCTGGGCATACTGCTGGCAATCGGCGCCATGCTGGCGGAGGCCTACGGATCAATCGCATTGAAATTCCTGACCCGGACAAACCCGCCTGATCGCACCGTTGCATATCTGGTTATGGGCATGCTTGCCGCATCCGCGATCCCGGGTTTGTGGTATTGGCAAACGCCGACCTGGAGCCAGCTGGCCTGGCTTGCCGCGGCGGCCGTCGCGGCGAACGTATTTCAGCAATGCATGGCGCGCGGATTTGCAGCCGCTGATGCGACAGTTGTCATGCCGTTCGAATTTTCCCGCTTGGTTTTTGCGGCCGGGTTCGGCGCAATTTTCTTCGCAGAGCTAGCCGGCATCTGGACGTGGCTCGGCGGAGCTGTCATTCTGGCTAGTGCGCTATGGCTGGCGCACATGGAAAAGCAGGCACGCCGGTGAGTTGTTCCCGCAGCAGTGTCATTGCGGCAGCAATGGCGGGCGGCGAGGTCCTGACGCATTGATGTGCGAAATCGCACACGCCTCCGGTGCATTATGTGTGAGACCGCACAAACAGGCGAAACTGCGGAGGCAACCGGCGCCGCATGAACGCTTCGGGAGCTCTTTACGAGCTCATCCATCGCTACAGGCAAAGGAGATATCATGACCAAAAATCTTTTCTCTAAAGCAGGCATTGCTGCCGCGGCACTTTCGGGGGCAGCATTCCTTGCCGGACCGGCACAAGCAGCGACACCCCTCGGCGGATTGACCGTTGCGGTTTCACCGGCGGGCGACAAGCTCGTGGTCGGCGGCGACCCACGCACCATCATGGTACTCGACCCGAACTCCCTCAAGGTCTTGAGCAGGAACTGGATCGGTACAACCATTGTCAGCATGGCCTTTAACAAGGACGGGTCCATATTGGCCGTAATGGACACGGACGCGACCGTGCATCTCTATGACCCCAACACCTGGAAGGCGAAGTATACGCTGCGCAAGCACGACAAGATGACCATACACACGGACAAGGGTATTCTCGCTGGCGTCAACAGCCGTTACCGTGGTGGTTCGATCGAATTCAACTCCCTGAAGGACGGATCAAACCTCGGCAAGGCCGACCTTGGTCCCAAGGAACGGGTCGACGCCATCGGGTTCAGCAAAGACGGCAGCAAGCTGGCGGTAGTGTTCGATGCAGTTAAAACGCCGGACGAAAAGAAGGTCGGATATCGCGATATCCCGAAAGACCTGCGCGGTGCGGCGCGCGACGAATTCCGTCAGCGCAACGACGGCCGGATGTCATCATTCCGTGTTTACGAAGTGCCTAGCGGAAAGAAACTCTGGGAAGGCCACACCTATTTCGATCTTGGCAGCCGCGGCAAGATCACTTTCGATGGCGATGCGTTGGTCGCGCTAAGTTATTCCAGCTATGGCGCCAAGATCCCGAAAGATGGCAATGCCAAGATGTTCAGGACCAAGAACAGCTTTAACTACGGGCTTGACCTCTCCCCCGACGGTTCATTGTGGCTGAGCGGAGGACTGCGCAGGTTCTCGCTGACCTCGACGAAAGACCTTGGAAACAAGGGTCAGGGTCAATTACGCCGCTTGCCCGGCTGGCCGGAATACTTCAAGGGTTTCTCGGCAACCGCAAACAACAAGACCATCTACGCGACAACTTCGGCCTACCGGATCGTGAAATTGGATGGAACCGGCAAGATCATCAAGGTCGCACCAGTCCACTAATTCGCGGGAACACACCAGACGACAAGGGCCCGTGGCAAACGCCGCGGGCCCTTCGCGCTATTCCCTCACGGGCACGCGAAATCTCCAGGACACATTCGGGATTTACCGGCGCGATATCCAACCACACGACCGCAACCGATCGCCGATCGATCGGCTCGCTTTCAGATTGCGGTTGTGCCACAGCAGAAAGCGGCGCGGCTGGCGGAAAATTCAGGACGCTTACGGTGCGCTGCATTGCGGATCCGCGAATTCCAGCCATAATGCCTCCAATTTACCGGAGGAGCACCCATGGCAGAACGCACATTTTTTCCGCGCACGCCCGGCAAGGGCGTCGATATTCCCGCCAGTGTGATGAAGCGGCGTATCGCCCGATTTGACGACCTGCCGGAAGATCCGGAGGCCTTCATCGACCACGACGACAAGACCCGGCGGCGGCGGACGGCGTACGCCATTTCACCGGGCAACATCGGGGGGCCTGCGGCAATCAGCGACCCGCACGGATTTCACCTGCTGATGATAACCGCGGAGAAGGGAAAAATGCCACCGTCGCACGCCCATCCGCACAATGAAGTATTCATGTGCCTTGAAGGTCGCTTTGCGGTTTATTGGGGTATCAATTCCGAAGACAAGATCAAGCGCGGCGAACCCGACATTATCCTGGAAAAATTCGACATGGTGTCGGTGCCGCCCGGAACAATGCGAACCTTTTGCAGTTTGACCGACGAGCCCGGTACGCTGATGACAATATTCGATACGTTCGGTGATCCGAATATCGGGGTTGTCGTACCCCCTGAGCTATACGCGTCAATGTATCAGCCAACCGAGGCGGCATTCTACACGGCCATGGAAAAAGACATGCAACAGGACCAATAGTCCGGCAGCTATACACTCACGCCGGCAACCTTGTCAGCCCATGTGGGAAACCTGTAGAATCGCTGCAAACGGGAGGTTTGCATGCTCAGCGAGGAACAGAATAACCGGCTAACGCTTGTTGGGCCCGGCACGCCCTGCGGCGAGCTCATGCGCCGCTACTGGATCCCCTTTGCAGCCGTCGCGCAATTCAATGAAAACCCCGTGCGCAAGGTGCGGCTATTGTGCGAAGACCTTGTGGCCTATCGCGATAGGAGCGGGACTTACGGCCTGATTGGCGATCGGTGCCTGCACCGGCTGGTCGACATGCAATATGGCTTTCCGGACGAATGCGGATTGCGCTGCCCCTACCACGGCTGGCTGTACGATGAGACCGGCGCCTGTATCGAGCGTCCGCTGGAAGCCAACCCCAACGCCAATATCGGACGCAAGCTGAAAGGCTATCCCGTCAAGGAACTCGGCGGGATGCTGTTTACATATATGGGGCCGCTTCCAGCGCCGGAACTGCCACCCTGGGATCTTTACGTTTGGCCGAACTCGCTGCGCCAGGTCGCCTTCAACGTGCTCGATTGCAACTGGCTGCAATGCCAGGAGAACACCGGCGATCCGCTGCACAGCGTCTACACGCACGGCTATTATTTTCAATACATCCTCGAGCAGGAAGGCAATTTCGAACAGCGGGCGGCCTGGGAACAGCATACGCTGAAGAACCGCATCAAATGGGGCAAGGGAATCAAGGAAGTCTGGGCTCGCGAAACGCAATACGGATTTGAAAAGGGGGTCGATTATTCCAGGGAACTTGGCGCCGAGCAGGATTACTCACGCCGGCATTCCACGGTGATCTTTCCGTTCTACACATCGACCGGCGGACCTGGCATGCCGCGCGCCGATTACCAGGCCCGCGTGCCGATCGACGATACCCACACGCTGCACATTTCCTACCAATGCTATGCCGCACCGCCGCAGGTGCCCGTGCAAGAGCAGGACGTCGTGCCGTATTACGAACCGCCCATCCAGGATGAAAACGGCAAGGCCATTCTCGACTACGTGCTGGCGCAAGACGCGCTGGTCTGGTGGTCGCAGGGCGAACGCACGGACCGCAGCAAGGAGCTGCTCGGGCGAACCGATATTCCGATCGTCCTGCTGCGCAAACAATTGGCGCGAGAGATTGACAAAGTCGAAAACGGCGAAGACCCGATGAACGTTTTCCGCGAACATCCCGGCGATATCTTGTTTGGCGCAGGACAACCGCCGGAAGGATGGTCGCCGCTACGGCCGGGCGAAATCCTGCGAAAAGCAGGAAGCCAGGCCTTCCGGCGCAAGTATCACCTCGGATTCGCCGTGGACGATGTAGACCGCTACGGACCGATTACTGATGACGTCGCCGAATTGCACCGGCGGATCGAGGAGTGGGAGGAGGCGCAGGATGCCGGAGAGACGGCGGAGTAGCATTGTTCGGCAGCGTACATCGGTCACCTTGCAGCCGGCCTTGTTCTAAACTAGACTTGCATGGTTGATTTAGAGTGTGCGACGGAGCGGTGAGATGGAACTGCTCAAGAATTTCGATGTAGCGAAGATAATTATCTGGGTAGCCCCCGGCGTATTGATTGTGCTGTTCAGGTCTTTTGTCATCAATGGCACGTTTCCCAAGCTGGATAAGGATAGTATTGCCGGATGTGTTGTCGCATCGGCGATTTATGTATTTCTGATTGTTGCAGCAATTGGAGGGGTCAGCCTGACCGGCGGCAATACGAGTTTCGAATTTGGGCCCCTTCATTCGATATTCTTGTTTTTCGCACTGCCTATTGTCCTGGGATTACTTTTGGGTTTCATCGAAAGCATCGACCTTATTGGCAGGATGTTCCGATGGAGCGGTGTCAGTATTCCCTCACCAACGCTATCGGCATGGGAGACCATGTTCCGCGAATTGGAAAAAGACACGGTCATGCTGGTAACGCTAAAGAACGGTGCAATGGTCTGGGGCCGCTGGACGTCAGGCGCCAGCGAGAATCTGCCGGACTCCAGTTCGTCCCGAGATCGCGAAACACTTGATCTTTATGTCGCCCAAGTTGGTGTGCTAGATAGTCAGGGCGAATACGCACCGGTAGAGCCCACAAGAGGGATTTATATCGCTAAAGACGAAATTCGCTTCATTGAAGTAATGAACCCCAAAGCACCTCCCGATACAAGCAATACCACGATAGAGGCGCAATAGCATGGAAGAAGAAATCAAACGGCGTGTGATCACCTCGATTCGCCCTGGTTCAGAGTCCTCAACAAGATCGGAGCGCCCAACGGGCCTTGGAAAACCGTCCAAAAAGAAGGTCAAAGTGGGCGGTGGCAGCGTTGTGACTTCGCCCCGCCGTCCGCCGCCGAGGCAAAACGAAAGTCACCCAAAAAAATAGCAGGTGTCGAAACCCGCATCGCTCTACGCGCCAATTATACGCCTTGCCAGATATCCTGCAGCAGCGCCGCTTCATTATCCGTCAGCTTCGCCAGCCCCGCTGCTTCAACAATCTCCTCCAACTGGTCCATGGCCGTAATCCCGGCCAGCGCTGTTGTCACGCCGGGATGATCAAGCACAAAGCGGTAGGCCGCCTGGGCGAGGGAACAGCCGCGCGCCTCAGCGAGAAACCGGAATTTTGTGGCGCGAGCTGCATTCCTTCGGGCTCCTGACGAGGCCGGGTCACTGGCCCGCGCCAACGGATGACGATCACGCCCGGCAATAGCGTCATCGGTTAAAAAACCGCCGGCCAGTGGAGCATAGACGGCAGCGCCGGCGCCGTGATCATGCGCATGGGAAATGGCGTCGCCGAAATCCTTGCCCCAATCGAATCCATCCGGTTTTTCCATGCCGGCGGTCGGGTTGAGCAGGGTGTAGGGCACGTTGATGATATGAAAGACGCCGGTCTCCAGCACCTGCCGCACTTCCGCGCCATCGTCGCCTCGGCAGATGAAACCGGCGAGGCGAATCTTGCCATCGCGCTTCAGGCGCTCGATTCCTTCCAGCGCTCCGTTCGAACCCAGAAACTGATCAATGTGCAATTGCGTGTAAACCTCACCCTCGATCGCGGGATCCCCTGCGGAAGGTCCATTATGAATCTGGAAAACGTGGAGATAGTCGACGCCCAGCCGCTTGAGGCTGGCTTCGCACGAGCGCACGACATGGCCCGCGATATCACCGAAATCGCGCTGGCGGATTTCCACCTTGGAATTGAGGTACGGACGCACGCCGAGAGACTTCAGCACGACGCCGAGATTGATCTCAGCCAGCCCGTCGCCGTAATCCGGCGCGTTATCGAAATAATTGACGCCAAGGTCCAGCGCCCGCGCGATTATGCGCTCCTGATCCTTCGCCTCACCGCGCAACATCAACCCGGCATTGCCGCCGCAGCCGAAACCTATTTCGGAAAGGGAAATGCCGGTCGTTCCGATAGGGCGGGTTTGCATGATGTTGTACTCCGTTCGCCACGCGGCCGGACAAATTTCCGGCCCCTCACCCTATGTGATTATTCGAGCGATGCCCGGAGAATTGTCTCGAAGGGCGACGACACGCCACAGCCGCCTACACCCCGTTCAAAAACTCAAGCACGCGGGTCGACGAAGCCTCTGTGGTCTGGCCATCCACTTCCATGTCCCAATATTGCGATTGCGGCAGGCACTCCTGCAAATAGCGCGCGGCGGAGGTTGCATGAAATGCATCATTGCCCGGCACGACAAGGGCGGGAATATCAAGTTGCATCATGTCTTCCGGCTCGGCCCCCGGCGCGGTATCGCGATCGAACATGGTGCGCGCCATTCCGGCGACCAGTGTTTTGTATTTCTCCGCGTCGTGCTGCGAATACCCGGTGGCAAATTCCGGATCATTCCTGATAACCGAAGCCCAGGGGCCGCCGCGCGGGTCGGCATTGAACGGTTTGCCATCGCGTTGCACGAGGTCGACTACACCCTGTAACCCTTCCGTTTCGACGAAGGCCAAATGCCGGGCCATGCGCATCTGGCTGGAGAGCCGGTATTTCGGGCCGCCAACCGGCCACCACAGGATCATGCTCCGCACCCGTTCAGGCTTCATGACGCCGAAAGCGGCGACGGGCGCACAGCCCATGCAACCGCCCATCAGATGCGCACTTTCAATGTCCAGATGATCCAGCAGCGCCGCCGCCTGGCGAACGAAATGCGCGAAGGTCACCCGCTCGACACGACCGCCGGATTGTCCACACTCGCGCCGGTCAAAGGCGATACAGGTGAAATGCCGGGACAGCCATTTCAGCGGCTGAATTTTCTTGTACACGCCCAGCGCCGACCATTGTTCCAGCGTCGCATTGAACCCGCCCGGCGAGAACAGCAACAACGGTGGGCCATTGCCGGTAATTTCGTAGCGGATGTTTATTCCGTCGCAAACCGCAAAGGGCATTTCAACTCATCCCTTGATCTGTTTGCCGCCGCGGCAATCAGCAGCCAGTGCCTTGAAGGCGTCAATGGTTCCTTGCGCGGTGTTGAAATATGTATCGGTTTTGGATTCGATCCATTTTTCACCGTAACCCAATACGGTCTGGGTCAACCGCACGCGGCCATCGAGCCAGGGCCCGCCGCCAAAGCCGCCGATACAGGGTATTTTTACTGCTGCGACAACCGCTGCGCCCGCGACCGGGCCGGAGTTGGTAAAGTCCAGCGCCACGGCGCCAGCCTCCTCCAGCATCAAGCCTTCCTCAACCAGACGCGCGGCGGCTTCATCGCTTGCCATGGCGCTGGCGGAATTTTGCGCGGAGTAGGGAATACCGTATTTCAACGCCGTTTGCGGCGTCAGGCCGAATTGGGCAAACACCGGAATACCGGCTTTTGCCATTTCTCGAACCACTTCGGGATGTTCCGCGGCCGCGTCCACCTTGATCATGTCGGCGCCGCCTTCCTTGATGATCCGCACAGCCGCTTTCATAGCGCTGGACAGTCCTTCCTGCACCGGGCCATAGGGCATGTCGCAGGATACAACCATGCGGTCTGTTGCACGCCGTACCGCCTTGCAGCAGATCAGGATCTCGTCCAAGGTTACTTGCAACGGATTGTCGTGGCCCCACAAATTTGCACCGACACTGTCGCCAACCACGATAAAATCTATCCCGGCCCGGTCCGCAAGGCGGGTGGTCGGATAATCCCAGGCGACCACGCCTATGCTCTTCTGGCCGTCCCGCTTCATTTGCTGCAATTTCGGGATGGTGATCTGTTGAAATTCGCTCATGATGTCTTCCCTGAGAATGCGTTTCCTGTGGGGTTGATTTGACTCCGTTCATGCCCGCAGCACGGGCCGCGGTCAACGGATCACGCCGGACCTTTCAGAAGGGCGGCAATCCGCCCTGCTCCGGCGACAAACCCGTCCAATTGGCCAGGGTCCTGCAACGCCTTGCGAATCCGCACGTATACGCCGTCTGGACCGGCAATGACGATGAGTTGATCGTTGTCAGCCGGATATTGTGCCGACCATTCCTGCCGGGCCGCATCAAGGTCACCGAGAACCCCGTCCGGTATATCGTTGACGTTGGCAAACATGGAGAACTGCCGCGGTGCGCCACCGGGCTCAGCAATATGCTTGAGCCCGGAAAGATTGGCAGCGCCAGCCCCGAGGAGTTTGTCCAGCAGCATCTTCCCCATCTTGCTGTCGAGCGAACCGAGCACCATTTGCGCCATCGCCGCCATATCGGCGGGAATTGACGGCCCGAACACGGCCGAACCGCTTGGCCAGGCAGCGTCCGGATCATGGTACACCGTTTCCGGCGGAACGCGCACGCCTCCGTCGCCAGTACTGCGGCCATGATTGATCGTGACGCGCCAACTTTCACCCGAGGCCGGTTCAAGGATTGTACGTGCGGAGCTTCCGCCACTGCGGCTGCGGCGCTCGACCTTCCAGTTCCGCTGGGCGGCCAGGGCATCCAGTCTGGCCCGGCGCGCCGCCTCCATCTTCCAGAGCCAGCCAAACACCGCGCCAAAAACCAGCACCGCCGCCAGAACTATCAACATGGTTGCGACAGGGGTCATTACTAAACAATGGGAGGCGGCGGGGCGCTCTGTCAACTTCCGCGCGGCGCTTGCAGGATCGGCGATAATTTGTAAAACCGCGCCAGACAGGAGACCCCGATGATGATTGATATTGCCGAACGCAGCCGCGTGGCGCTGGAGCCGACGGAAAAAGAAATCCGCCAGCAGGACTTGAAATCGAATGCCAAGGCCGCCGGCGATCTTTTGCCAAAGGGGCAATCGATACTCGACATCGGCTGCGGAGACGGCAAGTTCACCCGCTCGCTAACCAGTCTATTCGCCCAGGTCACCGGCGTCGATGTAAAGGAAAAATCAATATCAAAGGCGAAGGCGGCTGCCGCCGCGGAGGGCAGCAGCGCTGAATTCATGGTCGCTGACGGTAAGGATCTGCCCTTCGATGACGCCAGCATGGATGCGGTGGTGATTTCGAACTCGCTGCATCACATCCCCGAGCCGCACAAAGGCCTGGCGGAAGCGGCCCGGGTCCTGAAGCCGGGCGGCATCCTCTACGTCATGGAGCCCATTGCATCGGGCCATTATCATGAAGCAACGAAGGTCGTGAACGACGAAACCATAGTCCGCCGCGAGGCCTACGAAGCCGTGCTGCAACTTGCCTTGCAGGGGTTTAGCGAAGTCAGCGAAAGCATGTACAGGCAGCAGCGTATATTCGACAGCTTTGAACAATGGCGCGAACACCAGATCGACCGCGATGAAAAGCGCAAGGATAAGTTCGACGCCGACCCGCAAGGTGTCCGCGACCGGTTCATGACCCGCGCCCACAAGCAGGACGGAAAACTGGTGTTCGACCAGGTGTTCCGGGTGAACATGCTGCGCAAGAACGCATAGCAGACCGGCACTGGAGGCATTGCCGGCTTTCGCTGCAACCGCTAAGCAGCATGCGAACAAAGTGAAAAACGGTCCTTGCGACCAATTCCGCCTCGTTTCCTGGAGGCCCCCAACATGCCAAGCTGTTCGAAACACCAAACCTCAAGCCAGTCCGACACCGCGCCATGACCGAAGCCGCCGCCAGGCCCGCAAAAATAATCGTCCCCTGGACGATTAAACGCAATGTCGGCCTGATCGGGCTAACCCTGACGTTCACGGGCGCAGGAATGCAGCTGGCCTACGGGTTCGGCCCGTTGATGGTGCAGATTTTGACCGGATCAGCCGGACTGGCCGGTCTTTCGGTCGCGCTCATTGGCATCAGCCGGTTTCTGATCGCCTACCCGATTGGCAAGGTCACGGATACGTTTGGCCGCAAATTCGGCATCCTCCTCGGGCTGATAATCGCCCTTTTCGGATCCCTGGTGCTTGGCTCCTCGATGTTGCTTCACAACACGCTGGTGTTCATCGTCGGCTTGCTGGTGTTCGGCATGGGCATGAATGCGGCGCAACAGATGCGCGTTGCCGCAACAGACATGTTTCCGTCGCGAATGCGCGCCCAGGCGCTGGGCTACGTCGCCATCGGTTCCTTGATCGGACTGTGCGTCATGCCGGCGATCATCTATTTCACCGACGGATATGCAAAGGCGCACGGCTACGAACCGCTGGCGTTGCCTTGGTTTGCAATGCCGCTGCTGATCATTCCCGGGATGCTGCTGGTTTCGCAAATTCGCCCCGATCCCAAACACATCGGCCAAAACCTGGCCGAATATTACCCGGGACAGATTTCGGCTTCCGCGCAGCAGCGCGAAAAGGAGAATGTCAGGTTCAGCCCCATCGAACTTATGCGCCGGGTGCCGATTCTGCTGGCGATGGTCGCCAATTCCTCCGGGCAGGCCAACATGTCGATTGTCATGGTGCTCACCTCGCTGGTGTTGAAACATCATGGGCACACCAATTTTGCCATTGCAGTGAGCCACGTGTTCCACGCAGTCGGCATGTTCGGGTTCACCGTGTTCCTGGGGATGCTGGCTGACCGGTTTGGACGCCAGATCGTGATGTATTCGGGCGTAGCCACGGCCCTGCTGGGTGCTGTGCTGGTGACGTTTTTCGGCAGCTACCTGGCAATCACGATCGGCACGTTTCTCGTCGGACTGGGATGGGCCGGCGGCAACGTGGCGGCGACCGCGTTCATCGCGGACCAGACCCGGACCAACGAACGTGGCCGCGCGATCGGACTGAACGATTCATTCTCGGCCGGCGCAAGCGTTGCCGCAGCGCTCATTACCGGCCCGTTGATTGCGCTGTGGGGACTAGCGGCCGCCGGCATGGCGGCGATTGTCGTGGCCGCGATCCCCTTCCTGCTGCTCGTGATGTTGCAGGGGCGCGGGTATTCGGGCCAGAACGGATAGACCGGGGCGCGGGCAGGACAAATTCGCTCTCTTCGGGCAGTTTTACTTGCCCGCACAGGGACTCGCTGATAATAGCAAGCCGTCGGCGGGGTTTTCCGTCCGGCGAAATATGCTGCCTGATGTATCCGGCCCGGCGCCGGCCCCTTCAAAGGGGAGGTTTTCGGCAGAAAACCACCGGATAGGAAGGCGAACGTTAACTCTAACCACCGCCGGCGCATCTGCCCGAAGTTACCGTATCAACGCAAACACGCATCGTCCGGTCCAGTCTGGTCGTCTGACCGGCGCTGGTTCTGTTGACGAAGTACGGCGCGGGCCTTTCAGGAGAAACCATGTCCGATACGTCCATGAGCCTCAATCCGTCGCAAGCCGATTTCGCCGCGCTGCTGGATGAGAGCTTCAATGAAAATGATATGCTCGAAGGCACCGTTGTAAAAGGCACGGTGGTCGCAATTGAAAAAGATGTCGCCGTGATCGACGTCGGTCTGAAGACCGAAGGCCGCGTGGCGCTGAAAGAATTTTCCGGTCCGGGCCGCGAATCCGGCCTGAAGCCCGGGGATGAAGTCGAAGTCTACCTGGAGCGGATTGAAAACGCGCTGGGTGAAGCCGTAATTTCCCGCGACAAGGCGCGCCGGGAAGAGAGCTGGGTGAAGCTCGAAAAGGCTTTCGAGGACAAGCAGAAAGTCGAAGGCGTCATATTCAACCAGGTCAAGGGTGGCTTTACCGTCGATCTGGACGGTGCGGTTGCATTCCTGCCGCGCTCGCAAGTGGATATTCGTCCCATTCGCGATGTATCGCCGCTGATGAACACGCCCCAACCATTCGAGATTCTCAAAATGGATCGGCGCCGCGGCAATATCGTCGTTTCACGCCGTACCGTTCTGGAAGAATCACGGGCTGAACAGCGCACCGAAATCGTCGGCAAGCTGGAAGAAGGCCAGGAAATCGACGGCACCGTCAAGAACATCACCGACTACGGCGCATTCGTGGATCTGGGCGGTATCGACGGCTTGCTGCATGTCACCGACATTGCCTGGCGGCGCGTCAATCATCCGTCCGAGGTGCTGACGATCGGCGAGACGGTAAAAGTGAAGATCATCAAGATCAATCACGAGACCCACCGCATTTCGCTCGGCATGAAGCAGCTGCAGGAAGATCCGTGGCAGGGCATCGAAGCGAAATATCCGCTGCAGGCGCGCTTCAATGGCCGCGTGACCAACATCACCGACTATGGCGCGTT
>CAZTMN010000101.1:0-13517 GCA_964615275.1 uncultured Beijerinckia sp.
TGCTCCTGATTCGCAGCGAGAATCCTCGCCGCTCTCAGGCAGAAAATCCACTTAAGCGACCGTCCGAAAATCCGGGACCAGCTCTTTCAGTGATTTCCAATACCAGTCGCTCTGCGGGTAAGTTGCTCTCACGAAGAGCCTCAATGACGTGATTGGTGAACTCCGGATGGCACAATTGTACTGCCGATACATTGACTGCAACATTAACCGGCTTGTCCCAAGCAACAACATCGCGGCACGCACCGGCGAGAAGTTTACGTCCAAGTGGAACAATCAGACCCATCAGTTCCGCAATCGGAATAAAGGTATCAGGACGAACGTCCCCGCGTACCGGATGAGACCAGCGGGCAAGGGCCTCCATGGCGGTCACCTCACCGGATTTTCTATTTATAATAGGTTGGTAGACGAGTGTGAATGCATCGCCCTCCAAGTCGGCTCTCATGTCGGTTTCCATGCTCGCCTGCACTTGCGCTTGATGCTCCATTTCCGGATGAAAGGCATGATATGCAGGCCCCACGATATTCTTGGCTGCATAAAGTGCATGGTCCGCACGCCGCAATATGGAGGACGCGTTTTGATCATCCGCCCGGAAGGCAGCAAAACCAACACTGGCCCCGACAGAAAGATTGATAGAGCCTAGATCAAGCGGCTCATTGAACGCATTGATCAACGAATTGGCGGTTTCAGAAGGCCCACATTCAGAACGAGTGTCGAGGATGGCGAACTCGTCTCCGCCCAGTCTGAACAATGTCTGGTGGACGGTTAATTGGGCCGAAAGCCGATTGCAGACAGCGATAAGAAGCGCATCACCAGTCTCGTGGCCGAACGTATCATTGATTTGTTTAAAGCGATCGAGATCAATCAGGAAAAGGCATCCAAATTTGATGTTCTTCGAGGCTGCAAGGAATGCGTCGACTTTTCGAGAGAGACTTAGCCTGTTGCGTTGTCCGGTAAGCGAATCCCGCGTGGCGATATGTTCTGCTCTGATAGCTCGCTCTATCTGCCACAGCGCCAGGGATTGCTTGCGCCCAAACACGGAAAATACGATCCCCAGAACAAACGGTGCGAGTGCGACCACTACCTGAACAGGATTCGAGTGAAATATGTCGATGACATTGTGTCCGCGACCCAGAGCCCAATCCAAGCCTAGCGAAAAAGCCGGGAAACAAGCGCCAAACGCTGCGCCAAAAAGGGCGTAGCGATTTATTAAACTAGTTCGCCTGGATCCATTCATAGCATCGTCCCATCGAACGGACTCTAGCATCGCTCAAGTCACGAATTACTTAACAATAGATAACGTTCAAAAGTTATAGTTAAGATGGTTAAGCGGTTATCTATTAAAATTTTTATTGGTAGTCTCAACGAGCTTTCAAACAAGTCTTTCACGCCGGGATCGGAAAAACGCACCGAATATCTGGAAAAAGACGGGCGCGTCCGTGGGTTGCATCGCAATCGGCTTGCAGAAAGTGAACCGAATCAACTGCAATCCCAACTTCAGGCGGCACCCTGCTATCCGATGGTGCGGACGTTGGTCTGATCGTAACTCTTCCCGATCACGGCAAACGGAATCAGCCACACGCTGAAACAAAACTAACCTGTTTGCACTATCAGTGCCTGTTTCGGTCTTTGAACAGGGGCGGAAAGCAATTTCGTCTGCAGCAATCCCGCACCATGCCCGTATGCGTGGTCTGTCCGTGCTCCTTTCGTCTTACCGGGCAGACAAACGTAAACCACCAGCAAAAAGCCGCCCGAAACCGGGCGGCTGGGAGCGCGGCGAAAACACCGCGGTTCAGTTACTTTCTTTCAGCCTCGCCGATTGCAGGTTGACGACGCTGCGCGCCCCTACTCGCAAACGCGAATACGGCGCGTGCCGACATAATCGCCCCAGCGATTGAAAACATCGCGGTGTTCATACCAGCACTGGCGGTAATAACCGCCGGGAGGATGCGCGGCAGCGGCTGCGCCGGCAGCCAGGCCGAGCCCCAGAATGCCAAGGCCGATAGCTGCACCCGGTCCGATTCCGCGACCGCGCCGGCCGCGGAAACCACGCCTGCGAAAACCGCGGCGGCGGCCGCGAAACTGGGCCTTCTCCAACAACGAACTTCCGACCTCACTGCCTCTGATACCATTTGCGCCGAGTGTAAACGCCTGCGCTCCGCCGGAACCGGAAACGGCGAACCCGCCTGAAATCATAGCCGCCAAAATTGCTGTCTTTACTCTGTTCATGACACACCTCACGGCTGAAGCCTGATTATCGAACCCGCCAAATGCTGCGCCATACACACGCAAGATCATCGAGCGTTAACAGGGTGATAAGCCCGGCCTTATGAACACTGGCTGAATTGTTAACTACCGCATCATCAAGGTCAATAAAATGTTACACAGACCGGCATTGTGCCGGCTGCCCGCGCCGGAAAAAGCAGCGGTAGCGCTTCAGACCATCGCCGGGTATCCGCGATGTGACGCCGCCGGAAAGCCGAAGCGGAACTTTCAAGCGCCAAGGCAAGGGTGAATTAAAGGCAAGGGTGAAAAGGTGAAATGAAGTCAATCGCCGCCAGAACGTGACGTCAGGCAAAAAAAGTATATATAGGCCCAAGCGTCCCAATCACGCGCAAACGTCCCAACCACCGGATCGGCCGGTGTGGGGAGCCAAACCCGGGGTAATTCATGCAGCGTCTGTTCAGCGGTTCCCTTCTAGCATTGTTCGCAGTTTTCGCGCTCGTTGTACTTCCATCCATTGCCGATGCGCGGTTCAAGCGCGGCAGCTTTGGTTCCCGTGGCCTGAAAACATTCTCGTCGCCGAGAGCAACCCCGACCGCTCCGCGCAGGGTTCGCCCGCTGCAGCAAACGCGGACACCCCGCTCCGCACTCAATGCCAACCGCGCCACCACCCGGCCGGGCATGTTCGGCGGGCTGTCGAAGGGCGGCTTCATGGCCGGGCTGCTCGGCGCCGGATTGCTCGGCGCCCTGTTTGGATACGGCCTGTCCGGTGGCCTGGGCGGGATCGGGGCATTCCTCGGTTTGCTGCTCCAGATCGCTCTGCTGGCATTTGCGGCAATGCTGTTGTTCTCCTGGCTGCGCAAACGCAATCAACCGGCAATGGCGCGCAGCACCCCCTATAGCCGTGACCCGCGCGATCCCCGGCCTGACCACGGTGAATCCCGCATGGGCCGCAGCGCCCTGGGAGGATCGGGAACCGGCGGATCGGGACTCGGCGGATCGGGACTCGGCGCATCCGGCCCTGGAAGCGAATCCGCACCCGGCCGCGACGACGCTACTGGTCACGCCGGCCGCTTCGGTTCGCAGACAAAACCGCTTGCAACAAAAGACGAAGACTTCGAAATGTTCGAGCGCCTGCTGACCGAAGTCCAGGAAGCCTATGCCCGCGAGGACATGGGCAAACTCCGGCGCATCGCCACCGGGGAAATGTGCGACTATTTACAGGAAGACATCGAGGAAAACCAGCGTCAGGGCCAAGCCTCGCGCATTTCGGGCGTCAAATTGCTGCAGGGCGACCTGTCCGAGGCCTGGACAGAACGCGATGCCGAATATGCCACGGTCGCCATGCGGTTCTCGCTGAGCGACGCGCTCGTCGACCGGAAGACCGGACAGGTGCTGGACGGCTCGCTTACGGAACCGGTCGAAATGACGGAAATCTGGACGTTCACACGCCAGCCGGGCGGCTCCGCCCGCGATTGGTTGCTTGCCGCGGTCCAGTCGGAGGATGACGAAGACTAGCCCGGCCGGAGCCGGGCACAAGCCCGCGCGGTTTTCGCAACCAGCTAATTTTATGGCATTTACCGTATCCCGGAGGATAATCGCCAACCTTCCATTGCCTATGGCAACCGGTCGGAGTAAAAGGCGCGCCGGAACCGCAACGGGCGCCTTTCGCACCGCGGTTCTTCACCGCCCAACGTTCCGGCGCAAGCCGTAACGCGGCGGATTGTTTGGGCGCGATGCGCCGGAAATTCAGGCACAGGGGGCTGCACAAGCCATGAGTGAATTCAGAATTATCGCGATCTCGGGAAGTCTGCGCAAAGGCTCGTTCAACACCGCGGCCCTGCGCGCCGCCCAGGAGCTTGCCCCGCCTGGCGTGACGATCGAACTGGCCGAGATTGGTGACATGCCGCTTTACAACGACGATATCCGTGAGAAAGCCTATCCGGAATCGGTGCAGCGGGTACGCAAGCAAATCGCCGAAGCGGACGCGGTACTGTTTTCCACTGCAGAGTACAATTACTCGGTTTCGGCTCCGCTGAAGAACGCGTTCGACTGGATATCGCGCCCGCCGAACCAGCCATTGATGAACAAGCCGGTAGCAATCATGAGCGCTTCGGGCGGCCCGATCGGTGGAACCCGGGCGCAATATCATTTGCGCCACATGTTCGTTGCGACCAATTCCCACCCGCTCAACAACCCGCAGGTCATGATCGGCAGCGCGGCCTCGAAGTTTGACGACGACGGCAAGTTTACGGACGAGACCGGGCGCGAATTGATCCAGCAATTGATCGAAGCCCTGGTAATCTGGGCAAACAAGCTGCGCGGCAAAGGCTGAACCGGACCCTTTTCCGGTTTACGTCCAATGCAAAAGCCCCGGCCACCGGGGCTTTCTGCTATCGTTCGCTGCACGATTCGCCGGCGGCGATATGCGGCCGGACATTCGCAGCGACAATGGGAGACCCATGCCGCACAGGCCAGGACAGATTGCTCCGTGCCTCAGTCCCTGGGGTAACCGGCGCGGCAAATCGGCCGGCACCCCGGACGATACCGGTACGCGGCCGCGGCGGGCCTACCACCACGGGCGCCTGAAGGAGGCGTTGATCGAGGCGGCAAGGTCGCTGATCGAACGCCACGGCCCGCAAGGGTTCACCCTGTCGGAGGCCGCCAAACTGGCAGGCGTCACCCCGGCAGCGCCGTACCGCCATTTCAGCGATCGCGACGCGCTGATGGGCGAGGTCGCGGCGCGCGGCTTCGAACAATTCGGCGCCCGGCTTGCCGGCGCCTGGGATGGCGGCCGCCCGGACGCGGGCGCCGCCCTGCAACGCATGGGCCGCGCCTATTTGTCCTTCGCCCGCGAGGAACCGGGGTTCTATTTCACCATGTTCGGCCATGCCCAGCGGCTGAGCGACCAGGGCCGCATCGCCGCGGACAAGGCCTTCGATTCGCTCATCAAGGCTGCAGCGGCAGTATTGCGCGAGCGCAACGTGCCTGACGCCGGCGCGCGGCCGCTGGCCTATGAAATCTGGTCCACTTCGCATGGCGTGGCTACGCTGTCGCTTGGCCGTTTTCTCGATGCAGACAAGCCTGAAGGCGACCCGGCCCAGGTGCTGGAAAACGCTGTTTCGGCGCTGATCGAGCGCGCGGTCTGGACCGCCTCGATGGACGGATAGTCCAAAGGCCCGGCTCGCGAGTGTCCTATTATTCGTATTTTTATCAGTACGTTGAATTAATTCTCCGTAGTCCCATGAGGCGCCTGCGCCCCACAACTTCAATCCGCACGCCCACTATCTTTGCACAAATTTACGAAGCCAAAGCTTGCCAAGGGTCGCATGTAAATGTATTTTACATTCACATTTGGATTCCTGGCCGGACCTGCCGCAATCGCGTCGATCCGCCAGCGTTTCCGGAGCAACCAAGGAGAACCGGACATGTCTGCAACCGCCCAAATCCACGCTGTCGGCCCTGAGGGGGCGCCGCGCCGCTCTTGCCGGACGCGCTGGCGGGCCCTTGAAATCATCGCCGTCGTGCTTGGCTTCATCATCTGGTGGCCGCTCGGACTGGCGATCCTGATGTGGAAATTGTGGCGCTCGAAGAACGGCAAGCCTGCCGACATTATTGATGCCGCCCGCAACCTTGAGGAGAAAGCCATGCAATATTGGCCTGAGAAAGCCCGCCGCTGGAGCTGTTCCAAGCGCCATAGCGATGGTCAGGCAACCCCAGCCGGCTGGAGCTTTACCCAGACCGCCCGTTCCACCGGCAACGCGGCCTTTGACGAATGGCGCGACGCCGAATTGTCGCGTCTCGACGAAGAGCGCCGCAAACTGGAAGAATCAGCCCGCGAATTCGCCGAGTATGTCGACAACCTGCGCCGGGCAAAGGATCGCGAGGAGTTCAACCAGTTCATGCGCGAGCGCAAGAACAGCAAGCCCGATGGATCGCCTCCGCAGGACCCCGCGAACTAGCGGCCTCGCCAGTCGTCCAAATTCGCACCGCCGCGGCTATTATCGCCGCGGCGTTTTGTTTGGCAGATTTATTCGCGCCCGGGCTGCCCGTCGCGCTCCGGTTCGCGGTTTCGGCGAGACTTGACGCACAACAATGCGCCGGCGCCTTGTTCTTGTGACAAGCAGCGCGCCATATGATGGTGCGCATCACACGAGGAACAATTTCATGGGATGGTCGATCACACTGGGCCGCGCCGGCGAAACCGCGATCCGGATCCACCTGACGTTCCTGCTGCTGCTGATCTGGATCGGCGTTTCCGCCTGGCTTCGCGGCGGCGCCGGGGCAGCCGTACACAACGTCGTTTTCATCGTGCTGCTGTTTGCCTGCGTCCTGCTGCATGAATTCGGTCACATCCTGATGGCGAGGCGGTTCGGCATTCCCACGCCGGAAGTGACATTGTTGCCGATCGGCGGCGTCGCCATGTTGCAGCGCTTGCCGGACAAGCCGGGAGAGCAATTACTGGTCGCAATTGCCGGGCCCGCCGTGAATGTAGTCATTGCCGCAATCCTGTTTGTGGCACTTGGCGCCAGCCTTAGCGCGGAACAGCTTGCGCAAGGATTGACGCGGATAGACGATCCGCAGATAAGCCTGCTCGCCAAACTCGCAGCGGCAAACGTATTCCTTGTCTTGTTCAACATGATTCCGGCCTTTCCCATGGATGGCGGGCGGGTTCTCAATGCCTTGCTGGCCATGCGCATCGGCAAGCGCCGAGCCATCGAGATTTCGGCGCGCATCGGCCAGGCGCTCGCCATTGCTTTCGGATTTCTCGGCCTGTTCGGCAATCCGCTGCTGATCTTCATCGCCATTTTCATTTACATGGCCGCAGCCTCGGAAGCGGACGTCAGTGCGCTGCATGATGTCACCGCCGATCTGTCCGTCGCCGATGCGATGGAAACCGGTTTTCATTCGATACACGCTGACAAATCCCTGGAGGACGCCGTCGACATGCTGCTCGCTACACCGCAGGTTGAATTTCCGGTAGTCGACTATGCCGGCAAACCGGTCGGAATTCTTGCGCGAGACAATCTGCTGGCAGCACTGCGCGAGCACGGCCCGTCAACCGGAATAATGTCCGCTGTCACCGAAATGAAGACAACATTGCAAACAGGCGAACCTTTGCCAGCCGGACTTGAGGCGCTGAACGCCAACAACGCAAGTGCGCTATGCGTGCTTGCGCCAGATGGCTCCCTTGCCGGCATGCTGACAAGGCAGAACATTGCCGAGATGATGATGATCCATGCAGCGCGGCCGCAGTGGCGTTTCCGCCGTTTATGAAGTGCCACAAGCTGGATTGCCGCAAGACGTGTTCGCCGTCGCCATTTACATGGCAGCGCCCAATATCAAGCCCTGTATAAGCAGGACGCCGAACCAGTGTCCGCCATCAATGATAGTCAACTCGCGCTTGGCTCCGCCATAGGCGTGGTTGGTCGCCATCGTCGTGATTACAAATCCGAACCAAAGCAGCGCACCGAATATGACGCCGTTGATAGTGGTCGCGCCCAATCGCGTAAGCAGGATTGCAAATACCGCCGCCATCACCAGCTCGCAGACAAATGACGTAATCATCGGACCAACCGGCACTATGGGCTTGCCGTTTTCGTCCTGCATATCCGCCTCGGTCTTGCCCGCCGCCGCCATCCATTGCTGTCCAAGCGCCATGTACCACAAAGCGCCAAAACCGAAGCTGGCTACAGCCGCCAGCAAGACCGGAAGAAATCTCACCATTTCCGTTACCTTTCCCGCGCGTCCCGGCAATCGTAGCGCAAGCTCTGAAGCGAGCCAATTTAAGTATTCGCCAACCACAAAGTTTTAACGCCGATTAACACTTTGCCGCCAATGGTTTTCCCCAAAGGATTAACCAGGGATTATCCAGGTGTTATCCATGGCGCATGGTCCGTCTGCATTTTTCTGGCGCGTAATGGCTGTTGCCCTCCCGGCGCTGGCGGTCTCGGGTTGCGGCTTTTTCGACCGGGCCGAACGGCCGGCCTGGCGCAACGCCGCAGAACGCGCCTGTATCGCCAACCAGGGCGTTCGCGTCACGCGTCATGTCACCCCGCGCTCCAGTATCGACGGACCGGGAATCTGCGGCGTCAACAACCCTTACTATGTTACTGCTTTCGCCGGCGGAACCGTGCGGCTGAAATCGCGCGCAACGCTCGGCTGTCCAATGATTGCAACAGTCGAGCGATGGCTGAAGGACGTTGTCCAACCGGCGGCGCTGGCGCGTTTCGGCCAGCCGGTCACCGAGATCAGTACGATGGGATCTTACGCCTGCCGCCGGCGCAACCACCGGCCAGGAGCCAAGCTGTCCGAGCACGCCTTCGGTAACGCCCTCGATATTGGCTCCTTTACCACCGCCGATGGCCGCAAGCTGAAAGTCGCCAAGCACTGGCGGCGCGGCGACACGCAGGAACGTGCGTTCCTGCGCGAGACGCACGCCGGCGCCTGCCGCTATTTCCGCACCGTGCTTGGCCCGGGCGCCGACCGCTTTCACGAAAACCACTTTCACCTTGACCTGGCCATGCACGGCAGGACCTCCCGCGGTCTGCGCCATTACTGCCGCCCGGTGATCAAGGACATCGCCCCGCCGCCGCGCCGCGACGACCTGCCCGATCCGCCGCTGCTCAAGCCTGATCCGGAAATCGCACAGCGCATGAACAGCCGCCGGCGTATCGCCGCCCGCCATCCGGCGCCGGGATTGCCGATCGGCCGCATACCCCGCAGCAGGCTGCACCCGATGCCGGGGTTGCGCTCATTTCCGCGGGGCTCCGCCGAGGTCCTGCGGCCACCCAACACAATCTACGACCAGCGCACCTATGGCCGCTTGCGGCGGTTGGAGCCTGGCGCGCCACTCTTGCTGGCCCCGCCGGCATCGATCGGCAATGCACGCGGCGGAGCACGAAACACCGGTGCGCGCCCTGGCGGCAAAGGCTATATCCGCGCCGACGGCGTCTACGTCGCACCGGGACATTAAAGCCGTTTGGCGCTTCATGAACGTTGCGCAACGGTTCTGGAGTCTTCTTTTCCGCGTGCTTGTCACGAACCCTTAGCCGCTTCGCTCGAAACCGCTATAGTCGCCGGACAATTGCGACGCCAACAATCCAGGGGGCTTCATCGTGCAAAACACGGACGCTGCGGACGACGGCATCTGCATCTATTACAATATTCGCGCATGGCGCTCGCAATTGCTGCTTTGGCTGTTCGTCGCTCTCACAATTGTTGCGTTTGGCGCAGGTTGCTATTCGTGGGCAACGGGCGATTCCGACAACCTGCTGTTGAGCCTGATACTTGGGGTCATCGTCCTGCTGTGTGCAATCGGCATGGAATTTTATTGCCGCCGCTACGTCCAGGCTATCGAAGTCGTCGACGGCGATTTTATCGTTGAGACCCGTGGACTAATAAAGACCTATCTCACCCGCGGCATCGGAGAAGTCGGCCGGCATATCGACGGAAAGATGCTGCCCGACAATCACGCTGCGCGGCTTGCCATGCTGACCGACTCCCTGCGGCCCTTGCAAATGGCGGGCGTCGACAACCAGTTTCATTTTCTCAAGGTCGGCCCACAAAACAGAAAATACATTCTTGATGTGACCGCCGACCCGTTGGCGGGCCAGCGGGTAAAGGACGCGCTTGCCGAATTGCGGAAGCAAAGGAAATGAAAAAGCCCGCCTGACCTTCATGGGCAGGCGGGCTCTGGATATCAGCTGACAAAAATCCTTACTTGATTTTCGCCTGCATTGCCGTGTGCTTGGCAGTCCACATTTTGACTTCCTTGTAGAACTTCACGGCGCCGGGATGATATGGCAACACGATATTCGCCGGGGCAATCTTCTCGCGCGGCACGCCCCGCAGCGGACCATAATCCTTCTGCAATTGCTTCCACTGGGTGTAGAGCGTCTTGGCGAGGATGTAACCATCCTCTGGCGACACTTTGCCGGTGACGTTCAGGTAAGTGTCAAAGGCGGCGATTTTCTTGGCCTTGTCGACCATCGGCAACCGCTTGGATGGCTTGATTGTCATCATATACAGGCCAGGCATCCGGGCGCCGAGGAATTCGTCGCTCGCCTTGTCGCCGAGCGGTACAACGAACATGCCACCAGGGGTCGAAGCATGCGCCTTGCGCATCTGCGGCATCGGCACCGCGACAGTCGTGGTGTCGGCGCGGCCCTCGGTCACCATGTTGATACCGGCAACGACGCCGCCGCTGTCAACCGGACTGACGTCCTTGTCGGTCAGCCCGGCAGTTGCGAGCACGGCGCGATTGGCGCGGGCCAGCGACACGTTGGTTTTGAATTTGATCACGACTTTCTTGCCCTTGAAGTCGTTCATCGTCTTGATGCCGGATTTGCCGGTCACGACATAGGCGTACGGCAAGATCCAGACGCGGGCGATCGTGTTGACGTTCTTCATCTTCTTCTTGTAGGGCGCGGTTCCGGAAATCGCCATGCCGCTGTCCAGCGAGCTGTTGAGGCCCATGGTGATTTCGCCCTTGTCCATCAACGGCAGATAGACGCTGGAGCCGGCATGGGGCTGAGCCGTGGCGCGGACCTTGAGGGTCTGCTGATACATTTTTGCAAACCCGCCAGCCAGCAGGAAGTACACCGACCCGGCCGGATTGGAGCCAATCGTGATTCTGCGCATCGACAGTTTTTGCGCCATCACAGGGGTCGCGATGACGGCGCCCAGGGCAGTCGCGGTTGCCAGGGCAATAAGCTTGTGATTCATGTCGTTCTCCCAACTGATACTGCACTGTTGAAACTGTCCAGACTTCCGTCCGGCTCCCGATTGCGCAGTTGCCGAACACTAGCCAACCATCGCGGCGCGCACAACCTCGCTGCCCCGAGCCGAACGCCGACGCCATCGGGTTTACCAATTTTGTGGCTTTTCACGCCGGGTGCAGCAAATAGCTCGCGTTGACGGCCGCGTTCCATTAAGATTTCGCGGCCCCCGGCAACCGCGTCCTTGAAACGGCCCGATTCGATCATTCTGTTGTTTTACAATATCTTATGCAGAATTTTGCGTATCCGCCCGAACCGGAACCCGAACAACCTGCCAGGATTGGCAGCCACTCCAAGAAAACGTGATCCGATGCCATGAGCGAAAACAAGCCGCACCAGCTTAAAAACGTTCCGAGCCTCAAGACCGCCATGCGGCGGGCGCGGCTGGAACAGGCCGAGCAATCCGACGTGCTGGCGGAATTGCGCGGCGCAGAAATCGCCCGCCTGGAGATGCTCGCCGAGGAGCTGGAGCCGGTCTACGCGCAAATACCGGACCATATCGACATGTTCGACGCAGGGGTAACGCCCGGCGAGCGGCCGCGGCTGTTCATCGACATGATCGGCTTCGTCGAAATGGACGATGACAAGCGCACCTACCGGTTTGTCCAGGATACGCGCCACGGCAGGATCATCGTCAAGGAAAGCGACCGCGCCGAAACGATGGTGACCACAATCACCGAATATATCGGCCGGCGCCTGCTGGAACGCGAGCGCGCCCTGGCCTCGGACATGACCATTGAGGACGCCGCGCGCAACTTGCATGCGGCACAAGCCGGCGGACAGAGTGACGGCGCGGCGCCTTCCCCATCGCCCGGGCAAGCGGTGCCGGCTGACAGCCCCGAAGCGGCAACGCCAGGCGACACGCAAGACAAGGCAAAACCTGCCCGGGCCGATACCGGACCAGCCGCACCAAGCCCGGTCTCCAGCACCGCCACACCGGCCGCTGCGGCTCCCGGCGACAGAAGTCTTGCGGCCCGTCTGTGGGACGTGATCGAGTTTCTGGCGCTGTTTATCGGCTTTGTTGTTCTGCTGACGGCGATTTGCGGCGCGGTTTATTACATGTGGACGACGGACGACTTCGGCCTGGTTTCAAAATTTATTGGATCGGGACGGTAACACCGGAGTCGAAATTTGTTCCGCAGGAAATCTTCGAGCACCCCACGCCGCGGTTCCCTGAATTTCGCTAACCCGCGCCGTTTCCCCTACGGCTAAAATCGCTGTAGGGATGGGGCCGCAAATCTGCCAGCCGGCACTTGCGCCAAATCGTAATGGTTGCACTTTCTGCGCAGGTACGCGGCCACAATCCCGTGCGGTCCGTGGCCGGCGGCAGGAAACCCGATCCGCATGTCACAAGAAACCCCGAAAATTCCTTCTGCCAATGCGGACAATCCCCTGTCGCATTTCCTGGTATATTCCCTGGGTTTCAACCAGATACTTGTCTGGGCCGCGTCTTACTACTTGCCGGCGGTATTGTCGGTCCAGATCGCCGCCGATACCGGCTGGTCGCTGTCGTGGATTGTCAGCGGATTGACGGTCGGATTGCTCACCGGCGGTGTTTGCGCCCCGCGCGTCGGATCAACGATAAAGCAGCGCGGCGGACGGCCCGTTCTGGCTACAAGCTCGATTCTGCTCAGCGCCGGCCTGATGATCCTGGCGACATCGACAAGCCTGCCGGCATACCTGTTCGGCTGGCTGGTCATCGGCGCCGCGATGGGATCAGGCATGCACGATGCGGTCTTCGCCACCTTCGGCGTTTTGTATGGCCGCAACGCCCGCCGGGCGATTACCAATTTCACGCTGCTGTCCGGTTTTGCCAGCACCGTCGCCTGGCCATTAAGCACTTTCCTGGTCGAAATGATTGGCTGGCGCGGCACGTTGTGGACCTATGCCTTCATACATCTGCTCTTCAGCCTGCCCCTGCATCTCCTGATCATTCCGAAAACCGCCAAGCCTGAAGGAAGCGGAAAACCGGGCCAGACACAAGGCGGCTCTCTGCACGACCGATCCTGGATCTGCCGTGAGTTTTTTCTGATCGCGATCGTCATCTCCTGCACGACAGCAATCAGCGGCAGCATTTTCGTCAACATGCTGGCGATCTTGCGATCGGCCGGGCACAGCCAGGCATCGATCGTTGCACTGGGCGCGCTCATTGGCCCCTCGATCGTCATAGCCAGGGTCATAGAAAAAGCATCGGGCGAAAGAATAAAACCGCCACAATTGTTGGCGGCGTCGACCGCCGTAATAGGCGCTGGAGTATTCGGCCTGCTGATCAATGCCGGGGATTGGGCAGGCCCGGCCCTGGTCTCGTTTGGCGCAGGCGTAGGGATTGGCGTAATCGCGCGGGGCACGGTGCCCCTGTACGTGTTCGGACCCGCCCGCTACCCCGCGATAGTGGGAAAGCTGGCGATGCCGGCGATGATCACCCAGGCCCTGTCGCCATCCATCGGCGCTGCGATCATCGACTTCTGGAGCAGCACGACACTGCTCTATTGTTTGAGCGGAATCTCCCTGGTCAGC
>CAZTMN010000102.1:0-13397 GCA_964615275.1 uncultured Beijerinckia sp.
ATCCTCCCTTACGCAATCACCCTGAACTGTCCCATAGGCGCTGATGTCGGGCAGGAACGCGACAAGATCCGCATTCGCGAACGCGAAAAACTGAAGGAGCGCAACCAGAAGGGAACACTGCGTACCGAACCGAAGGCCTATCTCAAGCAGTTCGTCGAAAGATTCAGGCTCGCCAAATGACTGGGAACGGACAACGCCAAGATGCAATTGGCGATGGCAGGCTATCGTGGCAGGCAGGCGGAAATGATGTTCCTTGCAGCGCGCGCTGTTCTGCCTGTCGGACTGTTCCTCGCAGCTGTTTTCTATCTGTTTGTCCTCGGCAAGATGGACTACCCGACGACGATCAAGATCGCAATTGCGGTTGGCGGAGCCTATCTTGGTATCAAGCTGCCCGAGTTGTTCTTGCGGAATGTTACGGACAAGCGCCAGCTGTCGATCCGGCGCGCATTCCCGGATGCGCTCGACCTGCTGCTCATTTGCGTTGAATCCGGTATGTCGCTGGAGCAATCATTCCGCAAGGTTGCAATCGAGATCGGTTCCCAATCGGTTCCTCTTACCGAGGAGTTGCAGCTGACCACGGCCGAATTGTCCTTCCTTCCGGATCGCCGCCAGGCGCTTGAGAATTTTCAGGAACGGACGGGCCTTGAAGTTGTCAAGCAGATTGTCACCGTCCTGATCCAGGCAGAGAAATGCGGTACGCCGCTCGGACAGGCGATCCGCGTAGTGTCCCAGGAGAGCCGCGACCAGCGGATGATGGAAGCCGAGCAAAAAGCCGCCGCGCTGCCGCCGAAGTTGACCGTGCCGATGATCGTGTTCTTCTTGCCTGTCTTGTTCGCCGTGATCATGACCCCCGCAGGGATTCAGATTTCAGCAACGCTCAGCAAATAATGCCCTGCCGGGGGGCGCTGCACCGGCAAGCCGGGAAATCCGGAGTCTCGGGAAAAAAGACTATTATTCAGTGACATATACTGAAAAAGGATAGGCGGGAGCAACCCTTCCGCGCCAGTGGCAACTCGCCGCTTCTCGGCAGGCCCATAACAGGCTATATCGCTCTACCTGTGCGGCTGGCAGCGTGACGATCTGGCGGGTGCGCAGGTATCTGCAAGGGATCTGGCATGAGCTCCGAACGTACGCCTGAGTCGATCGCGCCGCTGGCGTCATCGGTGGCTGCCAATTCCGGACACGCACACCGCAAGGCCACCACTGCCGGATTGGCGGTCGGTTCTGTTGGCGTCGTTTACGGCGATATCGGCACGAGCCCGCTGTACGCCCTGCGCGTTTCTCTGTCCCGGGTAAGCAACGTCGGCGCTGGTTTTGAAACCAACGTCATCAGCGTGGTGTCGCTGCTGCTTTGGGCTCTCATAATCGTCGTCACTTTAAAATACGTATTGTTCATCCTGCGCTGTGACAACCGTGGTGAAGGCGGAACCCTGTCGCTCATGGCGCTGGCCCAGAACGCTCTCGGCCGCAAGAGCATTGTCGTCGTGTTTATCGGCATTGTCGGGGCTGCGCTGTTTTCCGGCGATGCGGTGATAACGCCGGCCATTTCTGTATTGTCCGCGGTGGAAGGGTTGCAGGTCGTAACCCCCCATGTCCAGCCCTATGTCGTGGCGATAACGACAATCATATTGGTAACCCTGTTTGCGGTGCAAAAGCGCGGTACGGCCGGTGTGGCGCGCTGGTTCGGCCCGATCATGTGCGTGTGGTTCCTGATGCTCGCCGGACTGGGATTGCTGCACATCGTTGATGCGCCGCGCATCCTGAGCGCAATCAACCCCTATTGGGCATTCAGTTTTTTGATCAGCCACAAGCTGATCAGCTTCCTGGTGCTGGGCGCCATTTTTCTTGCCGTAACAGGGACTGAGGCGATCTACGCCGATATGGGGCATTTCGGCCGCAAGCCGATCCAGCTTGCATGGATATGTTTCGTGTTGCCGTCGCTTGCACTGAATTATCTTGGGCAGGGTGCGATGCTTCTGTCTCACCCGGGCGCGTTGCAAAATCCATTCTTCCTGATGGCGCCGGAGGCGTTTCGCTTGCCGGTCGTTCTCATGGCGACTGTAGCCACCGTGATCGCCAGCCAGGCGATCATTACCGGCGCGTTCTCGGTTGCGCGGCAGGCCATCCAACTGGGTCTCCTGCCCCGCCTTGAAATTCAGCACACCTCTGCAACACAGGAGGGGCAGATATATCTGCCCGCGATCAACCGCCTGCTACTGATCGGTGTACTGCTGCTGGTGGTCGTGTTCCGTTCGTCCAACAATCTCGCCTCTGCCTATGGTATTGCAATCTCGGCTTCAATGATCGTGGATTCGATCCTGGCGTTTCTCGTGATTTGGAAATTGTGGCGTTGGCCGCTGGCCGGCGCGCTGGCGCTGACGGCGTTTTTTGTCACCGTCGAACTGGCCTTCTTCATTTCAAATTCGGCGAAGCTGCTGGTTGGCGGTTACATCCCCGCTATCGTTGGGTTTAGTATCCTCCTGATCATGTGGACCTGGATGCGGGGCACCCGGCTCTTGGAAGGCAAGACCCACCGGGATTCCATCGCCATCCGGGACCTGATCCGGATGCTGCAGAAGTCCGAGCCGACGCGCGTCCCTGGCACAGCGATTTTCCTGACCTCCGATCCGCAGGTCGCGCCGGCGGCGCTCATGCACAATCTCAAACACAACAAGGTATTGCACGAGCGCGTTCTGATCGTTTCCGTGAAGACCGAAGGCTTGCCGCGGGTCAGCAACGCCAACCGTCATGAAGTGGAAGTCCTGTCAGACGATTTCACCGCCGTCACGCTGCGCTTTGGGTTCATGGAGAGCCCGCGCGTTCCCGCCGCGCTGGTGGAATTGCGCAAGGCGGGCATCAAGTTCGACATTATGACGACATCGTTTTTCCTTGGCCGCCGGACATTGAAGACCTCAACCAATTCGGAAATGCCGGTCTGGCAGGACCGCCTGTATGTGTCGCTGGCGCACAAATCCGCCAATGCAACCGACTTCTTTTCAATACCGTCCGATCGGGTGGTGGAACTCGGTGCGCAGCTGACGATCTGACGCGCTGTCCGTATGGAAATTTGTTCCCTAATTGTTCTTGTCGAGCTTGCCCGATTGCGTTAGACAGTTGGCGTTGGCTCTGCGGTCCGCGCAGCAGCCCCAACAGCGACCGCAGGGACTGGCATGGTTGTACGCGTCTCGACACTGGCGTTTGAAGGGATTGATACCCGTCCTGTAGATGTACAGGTGCAATTGTCCGGTGGCGACGTGAAGTTCATGATCGTTGGGCTGGCGGACAAGGCGGTGGCGGAATCGCGCGAACGGGTGCGTTCGGCGCTCAACGCATCTGGCCTGGCGCTTCCGGCCAAGCGCATTACCATCAATCTTGCCCCGGCGGATCTGCCGAAAGAAGGCAGCCATTGCGATTTGCCGATCGCGCTTGGCGTAATGGCGGCGATCGGCGCCATACCCGCCGATGCACTGTCCGGATATACGATTATCGGCGAGCTGGCTTTGGACGGGACGATCTCGCCGGTCGCGGGGGTATTGCCGGCCGCCATTGCCGCCAACGGACGTGGCAACGGCCTGATCTTGCCGTCACCGGCCGAAGGTTCGGCTGAGGCAGGGCAGAGGGTTACGGCTGTGCGCATTTTACAGCGCGAGCGCTATGACGCCCTCGGGCTTGCCCATGTCGGTACGAACGCCGCCGCCCCTGCCAATGTCATCGAAGACGCGGTGCGGTTGGATAGCCGCGCCAGAAAGCTCGTGCACGAAGCGGCGGAACGGATGCATCTTTCGGCGCGCGGATTTCACCGTGTTCTCAAGCTGGCGCGCACCCTGGCTGATCTTGATGGCAGCGGCGACACGGGCCGGATTCACCTGGCCGAGGCGCTGTCGTATCGTGGTCAGGCTGACGCAGGGGCGCGGGCGGCCTGATTTCCCAGGGCAGTCCGCCAGTTAGACGCATTAAAACAAAGGTTTATCGCGCAACGTGCGGTGCCATGATTTCGGCGCGATTGGGTCAAACCTTTGTCGCATGCTGTTGCTACCAAGGGACAACCGAAATCGAAAACGATTCGGAGTAACAGGTAGTAGGCGTTGCTTTCAGAGTTGGCCGGGTGCTCGAACCTTGAGCGCAAGTCCGGTGCGTGTGCAGATTGACGCAATGTCGTCGTTTGCGGGGCAGCCCCCCAAGGTCCGCCTATTCAGTATCCCCGTAACAGTATCGCGTTCGCCGCCTTGCGGAATGAGTTTGCAGAGCCGTTCGCCGAATAGGCGGACGGCTTTGGCGTTTGTGTTGCAAGGTGCAAATGCCTCACATCACGATCCTGTTGCCCGGAAGCAATTTAGTATAATCGCAAACTCCCTACGCGCCAACGCCGGGCGCGTTGCGGGCCAATCCTCCAAACAGGTCCAGCATGCGTTCGCGCCAGCCATGGACGGGATCGTCTGTTTCCAGGATTCGCCTGGCCGAGACGCCCCGCGCCCACATGAACGCGCCGAACAGGATATAGTCGGCAAAGGCCGGTTCGCCGCCATGGATATAGGCCTGTGCCGCAAGGGTTTCGCGCAGCGGCGCCAGTTCCGAGGCGAGATTTTTCCGGCCCTCGCCTTCAGGCAAAACGAATTCTTCCAGCTTCATACCGAAACGCGTTTCGCGCGAGCTGCGGAAGTATTCCTTGTCCGCATCCGCGCACGCATCCAGTATGTCCAGCAGCACAAGCCGCATGATCGCCGGGCCAATGCGCATTTGCGCCCAATGGCGAAAAAAATTGCAGATCGACCTTGCATGTTCGCCGTCCATCAGGGCCGGGCGGTCCGGATAGGTCTTATCGAGGTAAAGCCCGATATCCCACGAGTCGCATACCACCTGGCTGCCATCGCGAAGTACCGGAACCAGTTTCTGGCCAGAAAATGCGATCTTTTCCTTCTCGCCAAACCGCACCGGCACGGTTTCGGTTTCCAGCCCCTTGTGCGCCAGCGCCATTTGCACACGCCAGCAATAGGGAGAAAACCGGATCGAGGAATCCGCGCCGGCAAGATCGTAGAGCTGGATAGCCATGGATTGTTTCCCGTGCATGCGCCGGAGACGATCTACTCCGATATGCCGAAGTCGGCCGGATTGAAACTTTGCGAAGAATTGCAAAACTCGCAGGTCACATCGATGCGGCCATCGTCGCCGATCATGTGCTGCAAGTCGTCCCTGGAAAACTGGTTCAGCATTTCGATCATGCGCGCCGGTTCGCAGCGGCAAACATGGCGTACCGCCGATGGTTCAAACACCGTCACTCCGCGCTGATTGAACAGGCGGTACAGCAACCGCTCGCTTGAAAGGCCGGGGTCGATCAATTCGTGATCCTCGGCGCTGCCCGCAAGCGCCGTCGCTTCATTCCAGGCATCGTCGCCGCTGTGTTCCTTTTCAAAGCCCGCGGGTGTAGCCTGTTCCCGGTGTACTGTTCGTTGCCGCTCCGGCGAGTCGGGCAAAAATTGAACCAGCAGCCCCCCAGCCCGCCAGGATTGGCCACCGCCGCCTGGCATCAGCTCGCCGACGGCCAGACGAACCCTGGTCGGAATCTGCTCCGACTGCCGGAAATATTGATCTGCCGCATCTTCCAGGCCTTGTCCTTCCAGGGCTACGACGCCCTGGTAACGGGATGCGGATGGGCCGCGGTCGATCGTGAAGGCAAGGTGCCCATGACCGAGCAATTGCGCCGCCGATACGTTTCCGGCGTCGCGGGCAATGGCCAGGGATACCGGGTCGAAACGGGCGTAGGCGCGCAACTGCCCGGGCGCCTCGAAATCGACAACGATCATGTTGACGACGCCCTCGGTCCTGGTTTGCAACTGGAACCGGTTTTCCTCTTTCAGCGAGGAGCCCAGCAGGACCGCTAGGGCGGCCGCTTCCCCGGTCAGGCGCGCAATCTCCGGCGGGTAATTGTGTTGCGACAAAATGCGGTCGAGCGCCGGCCCCAACCGCACGATGCGTCCGCGGACATCCAGCGGCGCCACTGCAAAGGGCACGATTGCGTCGTCTTCGCCATGATCGGAAACCAGGCGCGATGTTCTTGCGCCGGCCCGCATCACGACCCCGCTTCGTTCAGCGGTTCGAAAGCCCAGACCAGCACGCCCTTCTGGGCATGCAAGCGGTTTTCCGCTTCGTCGAAGACAACCGATTGCGGGCCATCCATGACTTCGTCCGTTACCTCTTCACCGCGGTGCGCCGGTAGACAATGCATGAATACCGCGCCGGGATTGGCCGCGGCCATCAGCCTGCCGTTGACCTGGAACGGTGCTAGCAGTTTCTGCCTTCGCGCGGTTTCCGCCTCGTCGCCCATCGACACCCAGCAATCGGTAACTATCGCGTCGGCGCCGCTTACCGCCGCGAAAGGATCATTTCCCGCCGTCAGCCGCGTACCGGTCGCAGACGCCCATTCCAGGACGCTTTGCGGAATACCGAATTCAGCTGGCGTCGCGACCTGGATGGAAAAATCGAACCGGTTGGCTGCATGAATCCAGCTTTGCAAAACGTTGTTGTAGTCGCCGGTCCAGGCAATCGTACGACCTGCAATCGATCCGCAATGTTCTTCGAATGTCATGATGTCGGCCATCACCTGGCAGGGGTGGGATTGCTTGGTCAATCCGTTGATGACTGGCACGCTGGCATTGGCGGCTAGTTCCCGCAAGTCTTCGGGAGAGAGAATGCGGATCATGATGGCGTCGACAAAGCGCGACAGGACCCGTGCCGTGTCGCCGATTGTTTCACCGCGGCCCAGTTGCATCTCCGTTCCGGTCAGCATGATCGTCTCGCCGCCCAGCTCGCGCATTCCGACATCAAAGGACACGCGCGTACGGGTCGATGGCTTGTCGAAAATCATCGCCAGCGTTTTGCCTTCCAGCGGACGGTCTGCAGCACGCATACCGCGCCGGCGCGCCTTTTTGATCGTTGCAGCAATATCGAGAATTCTGCGCAGCTCGCCCGGATCGATATCGGTCAGATCAAGGAAATGCCGCGGCGTTTTTAGCGCCGTCATGGATTTGCTCCCGCGCCGGCTTTATCGGCGACGCGTTTGCAGGCATTGTCTAGCCTTGCGATGGCAGCAGAAATTTCTTCTTCGCCAATGGTCAATGGTGGCAACAGGCGCACGACATTCTCGCCGGCGGGGATTACCAGCATCTGCTCCTCGCGAGCCGCCGCGGTCACATCCGCATTGGTAACGCCTTCGCCTATGCAAATACCGAGCATCAGACCTTCGCCGCGGATCCCGGCAATGATTCCCGGGTATTTGTCTTGTAACTCCGCGAGACGCTGGCGCAGCTTTAATGCCGACTTTTCGACCTGCTCCAGAAAACCGTCGGCGAGAACGATATCAAGCACTGCATTGCCGACCGCGGTCGCGAGCGGATTGCCGCCATAGGTTGTTCCGTGGGTCCCCGCCACCATGCCCTTGCCGGCTTCCCTTGTTGTCAGGAATGCGCCGAGCGGAAATCCGCCGCCAATTCCCTTCGCCACGGCCATGATATCGGGCGCAATTCCGAAGCGCTGATGCGCGAAAAACTTTCCGGTGCGACCGATGCCGGTCTGGACCTCGTCCATGATCAGCAAGATGCCCGCTTCGTCGCAGAGCTGGCGAAGCTGCTGGAAGAAACTGGCGGATGCTACGCGGATCCCCCCTTCACCCTGGATGGGTTCGACGATAACGCCAGCGGTGTTCGGGCCGATGGCGGCTTTCACTGCCTCGATATCGCCGTATGGCAGGTTGCGCTGGAAGCCGTCCACCGGAGCGCCGAAACCTTCGATATATTTGTCATTTCCACCCGCCGCTATCGTCGCCAGCGTCCGGCCGTGAAACGCGCCTTCAAAAGTGATCAATTCGATCCGTTCCGGGGAGCCGTTGGCTGCGTGATATTTCCGCGCGCTCTTGATCGCCCCTTCCATCGCCTCGGCGCCGGAATTGGTGAAAAAGACATAATCCGCGAAACAGGCGTCGGTCAGCCGCTTGGCGAGCCGCTCGGCCTGCGGAATTTCATAGAGGTTCGAGACATGCCAGAGCTTAGCGCCCTGCTCGGTGAGTGCCTGGACGATATGCGGGTGGCAGTGCCCCACCGCTGCAACCGCGATACCGGCGCCAAAGTCGAGAAATCGCTGGCCGTTGCTTGCTGTCAGCCAGGCGCCCTCGCCGCGCTCAAACGCAACGGGCGCCCGCATGTAGGTCGGGAGGATGGATGACTCAGGCGATGTCGTACTCACGATATTGTCCTTGCCAGCTGACTGGAGAGCTCCTGGAAACCGGGGATGCCCGCAGGGCACCTTTGCGCGGTTTGGCCCCCAAAAAACTGAACTGCCGTCCGGAGGGACGGCAGCCATGCTGCAAATTTAAGGTTTTCCGCTGCCGTGGTCAAATTTTCAGCGGGCGCGAACAGCCCAGTCTGCGCACGGCGCTGGCCTGCCGGCACCCCTCAGGGCGATCGCCGCCAGCTGCGCCTCCCGTATTGCTTGCCATCGCCGATGGAATACGGTGCGCCGGAAATCGGGGCGAGGCCGTCATAATTTTCCGCCCTCGCGCCCGTTCATCAGCAGTGAGTCAAAATGCCGCGACTGGCGTTTGCGCTTTTGAAACGGAATCACATCGCCAGTGCTTTCGCAGGCGTGATCGAAGAAAGCGTTCTAAAATCAATCGTCCAGCAAACCTGCTCACCCCCGGCAGCAAGACCCCAACCCTCGCCACAAACGAAGATGCGCCTATATACGTTGGGGAAAACGCATTTACCCATGTTCGGACTCTTGCGGGCGATTCAACGCCTAGTGTAGTGTCTCCGGCATCAGACACGAGATATCGTGTGTCGAATTTCAGCGGTGAGTAACAAGCGTTTTGGCGGCGTCATGTCATTGGCGCGCAGCGTGTGCGGATTCCTTGCTCTGGACCGGGAGGGACTTGTTTCATGTCTTGGACTGACGAACGTGTGGAACAATTGAGCAAGTTATGGATGGATGGATTGAGCGCCAGCCAGATAGCCAGTGCGCTGGGTAACGGTATCACGCGCAATGCTGTGATCGGTAAAGTTCATCGCCTCGGTCTGTCGGGGCGGGTAAAAACGCCGTCAACCGCGAAACCCAGGGTTCGCAATTCGCAGCCTCGCCAGCCCCGGGCGCCGCGCCGTTCGGGTGGCGGCATGCATGGCAATGCCGCGTTGGCTTACGCCCATCGGCCCAATGCGCAGCCGGCGCCACGCCGGATGGAAGACGTTATCGTTCCGATGTCGAACCCGATCACAATCATGGAACTGAAGGAAACGACCTGCCGGTTTCCGCTTGGCGATCCCGCAACGCCCGAGTTCCGCTATTGTGGCGGCAAGTCCGAAGCAGGTGTGCCCTATTGCCCGTTCCATGAACGTATCGCTTACCAGCCGGCGCAGGAGCGCCGCCGCAACAGCGAACGGCGCGCACCCATGCGCGCCACCGGCTAAGGCTTTCCTTAGCTGCGCCGGGCGATATGGCCGGCGTCCCTAAGCGATCCATCAAGGTCGTGATCGGGACCGGCTCCTACTCACTCTTGAAATGTTTCGACAGCTTCAGGTCCTGTCCCTGATAGTTGGAAACCGGCGTTTGCCCGTAGAGGATCTCCGGTTCGTCAGCCATCTTCTCATACGATAACCGCCCGATGATCTGGCCGTCTTCGAGAATGAACGGTACTTCGTGGGACCGGACTTCCAGCACGCCGCGGCTGCCAGGATGTCCCTGCGGCGACCATCCGAAGCCAGGATCGAAGAAACCGGCGTAATGGACCCGGAATTCGCCCATGGTCGGGTCAATCGGCACCATTTCAGCCGCAAGCTCTGGCGGGATATGGAGGCGTTCCTGCGAAGCCAGGATGTAAAATTCATCCGGATCGAGGATCAGGCGCTTGTCCGGCCGGGCATCGAGCGGCTCCCAGAATTCGCGCACGCTGTAGGCGCCAACCCGATCGACATCGATGATGTCGGTGTGCTTTTGCGCCCGGTAGCCGATCCGCCGGCCGAGGCTGTCTTCTGACAGCGCCACGCGCAATATCAGGCCCTCGCGGATGTTTGCCGGTCCACTGACAAGCGGGGATTTGTTGTCATGCCAATCCCGCAATTCGCGATCGGACAAGGCAAAATCGACAATCTGCATTTGCGCGGGATTACGCCGCCGGAAGCGAATCTGGTTCAGGCGCGAGCCGGTCCGCACCCGCACCGAAAAACTGCGCGGCGAAACTTCCGCGAAGAGATCGCCCTTGTAGCCGTTTGCGACCCGGTCGAAGACCTCGCTGTGATCGGTGATCAGCCGGGTGAAAATATCCAGGCGGCCGGTGGAGCTCTTCGGATTGGCGGCGGCTGAAATCGAATCCTGCAGGTTGAGCGTTTCCAGCAACGGAATGACATACACGCATCCCCGCTCCAGGATGGCGCCGTCTTCGAGATCGATCTCGTCGTAGCTCAGCGCATCAAGCTGTTCGCGCACCGTCCTGTGTTTGCCGGGCAGGAAGCTGGCGCGCACGCGGTAGGCCCGTTTGCCGAGCCGCAGGTCCATGCTTGCGGGTTGAAACTGGCTTTCCTCGAATTCGCCATAGGCCCGGATCATCTTCCGGTGCACCAGAAGCTGAATCTTTTGACGGGCCAGCAAGCCGTAGCGGTTGCCAAATGCTGCATCGGCCAGCCCATGCGCACCCTCGGCGCCGGAGGACGGGCCTTCGAAAAACCTTTGCTGCGCTGCTGTGGCGGATCGGGTCATCGGTGCAATCGGCTTGATTTTTCACTTGTTACGCACCGCGACCATACAGAATTCTTGGCGTGTGGGACACGCAGCGCATTCGTTACCCACAGCCCTTTGTTGTGCCTGGGAGCCGGCATTCGAAGCGGGGCGCCATATTCCACATTGACGATTGCGGTTTCCCGGGCTAATGGCTGAATTGCGTGGTCATTTGAGCCGGCCGGCTTGCCGCCACGAAAAACAACGGGCTAAAAGGCTGGAGCTTCGTCGATCAATACCGGAGCTTTGGATTTGGCCCGGCGGGGGAAACCCTGACCGGGATTTTTTTTGGGTAATCTCGCGCCAGGGCATGAGCAGAAGGAAATGAAAGATGACCAAGCCGCCTACCGGCTCGAAAGATCCGGCTGAACTGCGCCCGGCGACGCGCCTTGTCCATGGCGGAACCCTGCGTTCCGATTTTGGCGAAATGTCCGAGGCGATCTTCCTGACCCAGGGTTTTGCCTATGACACGATGGAAATTGCGGAGGCCCGCTTCAAGGGTGAAGACCCGGGGTTCATTTACGCGCGCTTTTCCAATCCAACCGTTGCGATGTTTGAAAAACGCATGTGCCTGCTGGAAGGCAAGGGCGCCGAGGATGCCCGCGCGACGGCAAGCGGTATGGCAGCAGTGACCGCGGCGGTCATGGGTCAGGTCAAGGCAGGCGATCACATCGTTGCCGCCAAGGCGCTGTTCGGCTCCTGCCGGTTTATCGTGGAAGATCTTGCGCCACGCTACGGCGTGGAGTGCACCCTGGTTGATGGTACGGATCTTGACCAATGGCGCGCTGCCATGCGGCCCAATACCAAAACGACGTTCATCGAAACCCCGACCAATCCCCAGCTCGATATCCTCGATATCAAGGGGATCGCAGACATCGCCCATGAGCATGGCGCAACGCTCATCGTTGACAACGTGTTTGCAACGGCCCTGTTGCAGAGCCCGTTTGAACTGGGGGCCGATTGCGTCGTGTATTCCGCGACCAAGCATGTCGATGGCCAGGGCCGTTGTCTGGCCGGGATCGTCATGGGATCGCAGCAATTCATCCAGGATAATGTTCATAATTTCCTGCGCCAGACGGGACCGGCCCTGTCGCCATTCAACGCCTGGGTAATGGTGAAATCGCTCGAGACCATGCCCTATCGCGTCAATCAGCAGATCGCCAATGCTGCGGAAATTGCGGACTTCCTTGCCGCTCAGGACAAGGTATCGAAGCTCCTCTACCCCTTCCGGTCCGATCACCCGCAGTATGAACTGGCGAAGCGCCAGATGAAGGGTGGCGGGCAGGTGGTGGTGTTCGATCTGCCTGACAAGAAATCGGCCTTTACCTTTGGCAATGCGCTGCAGATCGTCAAGATTTCCAACAATCTCGGGGATTCCAAGTCGATCCTGACGCATCCGGCCACGACAACCCATCAGCGGATCCCAATGGATGCCCGCATCGAGATGGGGATCAGCGAGGGCATGCTGCGCCTTTCCGTCGGTCTTGAGGATGTCGAGGATTTGAAGGAAGATATCGCGCAGGCGCTGAGGCAGGTGTAATGCCTGTTCCATGCGCCAAACTGCCAGGAGAGCGCGATTGTCCGATTTCGCTATGGCCGTGGGCAGGATGCGCAGCATGATGCATGGCGCAGCGCCGAGGGCGCTTGTCCGCACGCTGCTGGCGTTGTGCCTGATGACGCCGTGCCTGATGACGTCGTGCCTGGGGGTGATGGGCGGGTTGAGCGTGGCCCATGCCCAGGCGACCGGCCAGCTTGAATATGAAAATCAATGTGCGGTTTGCCATGGCGCGCGCGGCAGGGGCGATGGTCCCCTGGCGAAGACGCTGGCCCACAAGGCCTCGGACCTGACAATCCTGGCGGCGAACAACAACGGCGTCCTGCCCGAGCAATATATTTTCGACATCGTTGATGGAAAAAAATTCGTCAGCGCGCATGTGAAACGCGAAATGCCGATCTGGGGAAATCGCCTGGCGGACCAGGCAATTTATTTTCTCGGGCGGAATGCAAGCAAGGCCGAAAAACGCAAATTCGTCGAACGGCGTATCCGGCAATTGATCAGCTATATCGGCACGCTGCAGCGAAAATAACCCCGGCCGGTGCGGCAGGGCGGTTTCTGCTTTGCCGGGCTTTGCGCCGGGTACGCACGACGGAGTTCAGCCTTGCCTGCTTCTCCCTCGGTTCAGGCCTGTTGCAACATGCCGAATATCTCGTCCTTCAATGCCAGGCGCTGTTTTTTCATGTCTTCCAGCGTTTCATCCGAGACGGGCTCGACTTCCGCCTCCATGCGGTGGATGGCGCGATTGGTCTCGTGATAGCGTTCGGCCAGGACGGAAAAATGCCGGTTGCTGACTTTCAGCGCGTGAATTTGATCTTCATACTCGGGAAATTCCTCGTGCAATTCATGCGGGACATGGCTCATTTCACACTCGCTCCTCTGATGACGCGCTTCTTTGGTTCTTGAAACCCGATGAGCTTATCAAGCCAGGGCTACGCGGCCTTGCCATGCATCAAAGACAAATATTTTCCCGCCAATCACCCGTGTGCTTCTGCGCACATCGCACCTCGTGGCGGCCGGCTATTCTCCAACCATCGAAACACGGCGGACATCGAGCCGCCCATCTTTAGGAGAGAAAAGATGTTCA
>CAZTMN010000103.1:0-13239 GCA_964615275.1 uncultured Beijerinckia sp.
CAGAATTGCATATTCCTGTTGAATGCCGGCCACGATACCTGCGCCAACCGTATTCGCCGTGGTTTCGTGGCCGGCATTCAACAGGAATATGCAATTCTGGATGAGTTCCAGATCGCTAAGGCGTTCCCCATCGACCTCGCCGAAAATCAACGCCACCAGCACCTCGCCCTGCCCGCCAAGGTCCGGATTCTCCCGCCGCTTGGCGACAATCTCTTCCAGCTCGGCGCCAAATTCTTCCACCGCCGCATGGCCCTCAGCCAGCTTTTCCGGACTTACCACCGGATCGAGCGCACCAAGTATCAGCTCCGAATAATGATGCAGCAGGTGGCGCTTGTCCTCCGGCACACCCAGCATGTTGGCGACGATTTCGGTCGGCAGTTTCAGGGCATAATCGTCAATGACGTCGAATGCCTTTTCCCCCGCCAGCCGGTCCAGCATTTTGTCTATGAAACTTTCAACGATCGGCCCGAGACTCGCCATCTGGCGCGGTGTAAACGCACCCGCCATTAACTTGCGTACGCGCGCGTGGTACGGATCGTCGTTGAACACCAGACTGGTGGTGTGATGCACGTAAAGCGGCGTCCCGGCCCCGAACTTCGGGAGAAAATCAATTTTCTTGTCAGAGCTGAACTGCGGCTCACGAAAACAGCGGCGCACGTGGTCGTACCTGTTCAAGAAAAAGGAGCCGTCCGGATTGCGATGCACCGGCGAACGCTCGCGAAGCGCCCGGTAAACCGGAAACGGATCGACGTAGAAGTCCGGCGGCACTGCATTGAGATCAAAGTTGCTGATATCGATATCGGTTGCCACAGAAAGTCTCCGGTTGGTAACCGGTCCACTATAAACCGAAACCAGCTTGCGGCCGCAAATCTTTTGCGAAGTCACCGGTCAACAGGTCGGCGAGCGAGTTTGCCGCCGCGCGGTTACCGCAACGCTTCGGGATACCGATCGTATAAACGGTAGACAATTCGAACTTCCCCGGCAACATGCCAATAGCCTCAACCCCTGCTACAGGCAGTATTTCAGTAATCTGGGTGGATGCGATTGGATTGCCGCCGCGCTGCGCCGCCATGGCGGCCATGGCGCTGGCGCCGTTGGGATGCGGGTGCAGGCGGGCATCATTTTCCAGGTCGATACCGCAGGCAGCCAAGACCTTGGCAAAGTGAATTCCGGCAGTAGCCAGCTTGGGGTCCGGGAAATAGATATCGCTCGCGCCTGCCAACGCGTCCCTGACTGCAATTTCATCATTCAAAGCAGGCTTTGGATCGCCGGCGCGCACAGCAACGGCGGTGCGAACAGCGCCGATATCGCGAACGTCGGCAGTTTCAATCTCGCCAGCACTCACCAGTGCGTCGATCATTACCCGGGAAAGGATCAGCATGTCGGCATGTTCGCCGGCTAGGAAATTGTCGCGGTAAACGCCAACCGCGCCATAGGAGCCGACAATCTCTTCGCCGGTCCGGCGGTTGAATTCACTTTCGACCGAACGCACCAGGCCGTGCGCTGCACCGCCGCTAAACAAAACAAACGCCATCGCGCTCCACCTTATGCTTCGTTTAACGCCTTGACGATCCGGTCAAACGTCAGTGGAAGGTCGTAAACTCGCACTCCAAGCGCATCGCGAATTGCGTTGGCGATCGCACCCGCAACCGGCCCGTGCGGCGCCTCACCGGCGCCAAGCGACCGCTCATCAGGACGATTGACAATTTCCACGTCAACCTCCGGTACCTCCGAAAACTTCAGGATCGGATAGGTCTCCCAGTCGACACTTGTAATACGCGTGTCGTCGAAACGAACAGCTTCTTTCAACACCCAGCTAACCGTCTGGATCGCACCACCCTCGACCTGGTTTGCAAGCCCGTCCGGGTTGATCACCTCGCCGGCATCCACGGCAATGGTCAATCGTTTCACGCGAATATCCTCGTCCGCCTCGATTTCGGCAATCGCCGCGCACCAGGATGCAAGGTTCTTGTACTTCGCGTAACCCACCCCGTATCCAGCGCCTTCACGCTTTTGCCTGTTTGCCCAGTTGGCGCGTTTTGCAGCCGCCTCGATGACAGCCCGGGCACGCGGATCGTCAAGATGGCGAAGCCGGAAGACGACAGGATCCTCACCGGCTTCAAGCGCCAGCTCGTCCATCATCGATTCAATCGCGAACACATTGGCGGTCGCACCAAGGGACCGCAGCGCCGACGTACGCAACGGCATTTCCAACAAGCGGTGGTTGGTGACCGAAAAATTTGGAAAATTATAGGCCGGCACGGCATTTCTATCCGCACCGCCTCCGGTTCGAAGTGGCATGTTGCCAGCAACCACACGGGGAAAGGCATCATCCAGATAATAGGCCGACAACAGAGTTGGGTTGTCGCCTCGGCCCGGACGGGTCGCATGGCCGTTGCTCCATACCTGGTGGCGCCAATCAACGATCTCACCGTCGGCATCAATGTCCGCTTCAATCGTTATCGCCATTGCCGGGGAATGCGGTGCCCAGGCGATTTCCTCTTCACGCGACCACAAAACCCTGACCCGCTTGCCCGGCACGGCACGGGCCAGCAGCGCAGCATCAAGCCCCACATCATCCGCGCCATTGTGGCCATAGCAGCCCGCGCCCTCCATGTGCTCCACGATGACGTCATCCGGCTGCATTTTGAAAACCAGCGCAATGTCGGCACGCAGGTTGAAAATTCCCTGGCAATGCGACCAAACGTAAAGCTTGCCATCCTTCCATTCCGCTGCGGCACAACACAGGCCAATCGACGCATGCGCGATATAAGGCCTGGTGAACTCCCGTTTGACCGTCCGGGTCTTGGGCGCCGCCGCGTTTTCCCGCGATGCAACAACGTTGCTGTCAGTTGGCGCCGCGCGCAGCCACGCGCCAATATTGTATTCATCCGGCAAGGTCGGCTCTTCGGCCCAGCTACAATCCGAGCGCAAGCGATCTATCGCGCGATCGGCAGCACATTCGGTGGCGGCAATGACGCCCAGGAAATTTCCGTCGCGCACGATTTCCACGACGCCTTCGATCGCCCTCGCCCGGCTGTCATCGAACGAATCGAGTGACGCCGCAGGAGACGTGGGCCGCAAAATTCGGCCGTGTAAAACATCGCCTTGCAACTTGTCGTGTATGAAGCGCGGCTCCCCAAAGATTTTTTCGGGGATATCGAGCCTTTGCATGGGCGTCCCTGCCAGGGTGCGCGCACTACTCGCTTTGGCCCTATCACCGGGTGTCGCATCGCGGTCAAGCAGGGAGTCGTCAGCCAGTTCCCAATAGCTGCTGGAAAGATTTTCCGGTCCGCGAATAGCGCCATCGTCAATCTGCAATGCAGATATATCAACTCCAAGCTTTTCGGCCGCAGCCGCAAGGTAGATCGCACGCGCTTCAGCCGATGCATGGCGGATTGCGGAACCCGAATCCTGGATTGAAAGAGAACCCGAGGTTACACCTTCGTTAGGGCTCTCCGCCGTGTTTGGCGCTTTTAAACGGATGCGCGCGGGATCAATATCCAGTTCCTCGGCAGCGATCTGCACAAGCGCAGTGATGATACCCTGGCCGATTTCAACCTTGCCCGGGCACAATTCGACATATCCCTGCGGATCAATTCGCAACCATTGACCCAGGTGCGGGTTCGACTTCAGGCTTCCCGGCAGGGCCGGCGGTTGGGAGGTTGCATCACTCATACCGCTCCTCCCGCTGCCTGTAATCTTGCAGCCTTCTTGATCGCCCGGACAATTCTCAAATGCGCGCCGCATCGGCACAAATTGTCATCCAGTGCAGCACGAATTTCCCTGTCATCCGGATCGGGGTTGGATTTCAGAAGCGCGGCGGCAGAGATCATGATGCCGGAAATGCAATAACCGCATTGCGCCGCCTGCTCTTCAATAAATGCGCTTTGCAATGGATGGGGATTGTCACGATCCCCCAATCCTTCAATGGTGATCACCTCCTTGCCCGCAACCGACCATAACGGCGTATCGCAAGAGGCTATCACATGACCATCGATCAAGACGTTACAGGCGCCACATTGATTCAAGGCGCAACCCAAATGGGTCCCGGTCAAACCCAATTCATGCCGCAGGACATGTATGAGCGGAGTATCCGGATCCGCCGACAAGGTTCGTTCCTTGCCGTTACAGGTGAATTGAACCGGTTCACTCATTCGTCACCTCCCGGCCCGGCGCAAACGGGCGGACAAATACTCCCGGATCGCCGGGAAAAAGATACCGTCGAATGAAGCACGTTACATTTTCGACGGCAACCACAGAGAAATTTGCGGAAAAGCGATCAACAACGCCATGATGACGACTTCTGCAGCCAGGAACCAGCCGACGCCGCGAAATATTGTTTCAAGCGGAATCTTGTCCCCAACCACGCTCTTGATCACGTAAACATTGAATCCGACCGGCGGTGTCAGCATCCCGATTTCCAGGTACTTCACCACCAACACGCCGAGCCAGATCAAATCCAGGTCGAGCGCATCGAACATCGGCAGCAGGATCGGCAAGGTCAACAACAGCACGCCCAACGGGTCGAGGAACATGCCGAGGAACAGGTAGATAAGCGATGTACCAATGACCAGAACCAGCGGGTTCAATCCAATCTCGATAATTTTCTGGCCGAAAAAGTCCGGCAGCCCCGTGAACGCAAGAAATTTCGTGTAGATGACCGCGCCGATAGCGACGAAAAAAATCCGGGCGCTGGCGGATGCGGTCTCGCGCAGGCTCTCCAGAAAATTGGACCGGTTGAGCCGTCCCTGTAAAAGCGCAATCAAAAATGCCAAGAATGCGCCACCGGCGCCTGCTTCGGTTGGCGTTACCCACCCCGAATACAATCCGCCAATGATGCCGCCAATGAGTACGATCAATGGCCAGATCGGAGCAAGAGCCGCCCAGCGCTCTTTTTGTTGCGCCTTGAATTCTGCCGCATCAATGCGCGGCGCCAGCGACGGGTTGAGCCAGCAACGCCCAACGATAAGCATGGTATAGACCGCCGCCGTCAATAACCCGGGCAACAAACCGGCAATAAGCAATTTTACAATCGAGACTTCGGCAAATATGCCATACAGCACGAACAGGATGCTTGGAGGGATCAACGCCCCAAGCGTGCCCGCACTGGCCACCACGCCAGTAGCCAGCGCCTTGTCATATCCCTGCTTGATCATCTCCGGGATGGCGATACGCCCCATCGCGGCAGCCGTCGCCACGCTCGACCCCGAGGCCGCAGCGAAACCGGCGCAAGCCAGATTCGTGGCAACGGCCAGCCCTCCCGGCAGTGCCCCGAACCATAATCGCGCTGCCCGGAACAGAGCCGTGCTCAACCCGGCACTATGCGCGATTGCACCCATCAGCAGGAACATCGGGATCGCCGTCAGGCTCCATCGCGCTGCAAAATTAAAAGGTTCCTCCTTTGCCAGGCCGAGCGCCACATCAACGTCACGCAAGATGGCCAGCCCCACCAGACCGACGCCCCCCAGCACAACGCCAATCGGAACGCGGATAGCGATCAGGACGAGAACAACAGCAAGACTGAGAAAGCCGACATTGAGTGAACTCATTGCTCTTGCGCCCCCACGCTGTTCTTCATGCGCACAAAGGCAACGAATATCTGGATAAGAGCTTGAATTGCGAAACAGCCGAAGCCGATTACAACCAGCCAGCGGGCTGGCCAAACCGCAATGAAACCCCAGGCGCTCTCCGCCTGCTCGAAAATCTCTGTTTGTTCGATGGCATTCTCAAAGCCCATAAAGGCGATAACCGAGACATAAACAAAAGTTACAATTGCAACATACGTATCAAGCTTGAAGACAGCCGCCTTGCTCATCTTGCGAGTGAATAACTCAACGATGATATGACCTTCATTCTTGATGATCCACGCAAGTGGCAAATAGGAAATTGCCACCATGTAATAATTGGAGCCAATCTCAATCGTACCGAACAACGGTGCGTTAAAAAGATTTCGCGCGATCACATCAATCGCGACATGAACCATCATCAAAAAACCGGTGATGACGGCGCCCCACATCACGATGTTGCTTAGCGCGTCGCCAAAGCGTTCAAGCCGATCCATGGATTGTCCTGTGCCAGCCCTGCGCTCAGGCAGTTACGGTGCCCGTCCGCCGCCGGACTGCGATAGCGCTCCCCCGGGCGGAAATGCGAGTGCATCAGTCACTCACAAATCCAGCGAAGCAGGCGGCCATAGCCGCCTGCTGAACCGATATCCTAGAGTTTTTCCGGATCCAGTTTGTCGTAGATCTCCCGCTTCAGCGCAGCGGCATATTTACCCTTGTCCAGACCGATATCCTTCGACAGCTTGCGCCACTTGGCCAGTACCTTTGCATAGTTATCGAGGATGGTCTTGGCGTCCTTGACATTGAACTTCTTCGACCGGGCAATAACGTCTGCAACCTGCACCTTCTCGCGAGCAGCAACAAGGGCGTCGAAGTCCTTACCGCCAGCGACGAACTTCACGCCCTTACCCTTGGCGCGTTTTACTGTCTTTGTATCGCTGTTGATATAGGCGTCGATCACCGACGATGCGACCGAGGCAGGTGCTGCATCGACATGGGCCTTGCGTTGTTCCTTCGTCATAGCCAGAAACCGCTTGCGGCTCATGGCAAGATGCATAGCCGGGCCGCCGGCGCCAAGCGGATAGTCCGTGACGTACTTCACGACATCTTCATAACCATAGGACCGCAGCCACGAAACGGGGCCGTGAACGCAATCGATACCGCCACGCTGCAACGCCTGGGTGGCTGCCGTTGGCGACATCGCCACCGGCGTTGCGCCGGCCTGCTTCATCAGGCGAACACCGCCGCCCGCTGAACGGATTTTCAGACCCTTCATATCGGCTACGGTCGCCACTTTCTTCCGGCACATCAATTTGTACGGTGTCGGAATAAACCCGCCCAATTGAACAAGGTTGTTCTTCTTTGCTTCTTCAAGGCAACCCGGGCAGTGCAGCAATACGGCTTCCACGCCAGCACCCGTCGCAGCGACGGTATCGTCGCCAAAAATCTGCATGCTGAAAATCACGTTGGTATAGGCCAGATTGGATGGAGCGAACGGAGCGATCACGAACGCGCCGTCGACCAGGCCCTCCTTAACGCCTGGGAGAGAACCCTTCACGTTGACGAGCTGTCCGCCGCCCACGAATTTCCAGGTGATGGCCCCCTTCGTGGCCTTGGCAATCTGCTTGCCCCAAATCGGCAGCGCATAGCGCATCACCCCGTGTTTGGGACTGATAAACGCGCCGTAAACCAGTTCCTTGGCGATGGCGGACCCGCCACCCAGTGCAAAGGCGCCAAGCATGGCTCCTGCTAGTAAAGCCTTTCTCATGTCTCCCTCCCTCTCCTTGTCTGACCTGACCCGGTCAAGGCATCCGGCATCCTGCCCGCCTAGACGTGCTGACACCTAAATCCGCTGATAGCAGGATACTGCCAAATAAAACCGGGAAGGAAAACCCCCAGCCGCGGACGCTCTACCTGAAGCCTCTCCAGGAGAAGAGACTCCCGGTTTTCGCGCTGGAGTCACGTTAAACGGGGAACAAGAGCCGGGAAGTGCTTCAGCGACAACGCGTACGGCTTCGAGGGCCGCGAAACCACGGCAAATTTCAAAAGCCTATTCCGCCGCCGCTGCCGGCAGCTTGCGGTTGGCGCTGTACTCCTTCAATCGTGGCAGGACATGCTCGGCAAACAGCCTCATGCTGTCGCAGGTATCTTCATGGCTGAGCGCCCCGCCCTGCATCATCAGCAACAGGTTGTGCAACCCACCGGCATGGTCGTCGAAATCAATAATTTGCTCGTAAACCTCGTCTGGCGTGCCGGCGAAAACCAATCCGGCTTCCATCGCTTTTTCGGTGGTGAAATCCTTCGTCACATCGATCAAATCGCCGTTCTTGGTCGGGACCACACGAGCGCCCTTTCCGCTGGCGATCGCGCGCATGACGCGCACATTGTCGGCGACGGTTGAATAGCCCGGCGGATTGCGAAACGGCTCATAAACGATACCCGTGGTGTCAAGATAGCGCTTGACTTCCGTCGCCCGCCGCAAACCGATCTCCCGTGTCTCGCCGACACCTGCTAGCGCCAGGTAGGCGAACCGGTCGGGCGCCGCCTCCTTGCCGTGCGTGTTGCGATATACTTCTCGATAGTTGTCGAACAATTCGCGCGTCTTGTATCCGATGAGGAAAGTCGCCAGCACGTGCCCGCGTTCGGCGATCGCCTTGGCGCTGGAGTTGCTGGATGCGGTGATCCAAACTGGCGGATGCGGCTGCTGCCACGGCCGCGGCCAGATGTTCACGTTGCGATAGTGGTAATGGTCGCCCTCCCAGTTAAAAGGGCCTGTGTGGGTGGACATCGCTTTTAGGATAAAGTCATGCGCTTCCCACAACCGGTCCATCATGCGCGCCGGGTTGATATTGGCGACAGGTGGTTCAAACGGCACGCCCTTGACAAACCCCATCTCGAAACGGCCGCGGGAAATTACATCTATCATCGACAATTCTTCAGCGACGCGCTGCGGATCCATCCGGTTGGCGAGCGGCACGCCAAGCGCAAGCAGCCGCGCGCGCTTTGTAATCCGGGCAAGGATCGCCAGGATGATATGGCACGATGCCGTCAGGCAGGTTGCCGTCTCATGGTGCTCGTTGACCATGATGTCGAAACCCAACTCATCGGCAAGCTGCCACTCATCGAGATAGCGATGATACAGGTCGGCCGCCATCTGCGGGTCGCACTCGCTGTTGGGCAGGGTAATGCGCAGAGATTCGGCGTTCGGCGCCCAGGCATTGGGATAAGGTTCTTCGCTGAAGTGAAAAACGCGCATGCTTGTGACCTGACTAGTTGAGAGACGGGATGGGCTTCACGCTGACAGCTTCGTCGTTGTCAGGCTGCTCCCATTTATTCTTAAGGTGCGTATGGATGTAAGTCAGAAAGGTTTCAGGGCGATCCACATCTTGCGCAGATGTCCATACAAAGTGCGGAAACTCAATCTGTTTTTGACGGGCCAGAAACAAGCTCGAATAAGCGATAGTGGGTATTCCATCCCTTTCGATCACGTAAGCAGGCATGGTCGGCAGCGAACTATAAAATTTAAACTGAAGGTTCTGCGGGAACCTTTTTTGCAATTCTTTCAATGCTCTTTCCAAGCTTTTTATCACCTCCTGCGCGGAAGCAAGGTCAATTCCAATATCCCGTATTTCAGCTAGCCGGTGCACAAGGTTCGCAGCATCAGGATGTATCATTAGCATGCGAACATTAGCACCTCTTTTTAACGCCCCTTCCAGGTTCCTGATCCATAAGTTGAACTTGGCATTATACGTATCCAACCAGTAGAGAGTATCACCACCCGTCAGGCGATCAAACAAATCTTCAAAGGGCATTTCGGGAACGACTTGGTGCAGGCCAATATCCCGTTGATGTTCGATTGCTGCGAGCCCATATTGAATGTCTTTCCGCAACTCTTCACGTTTCTTGTGACGCTGGTAAGCTTGATCAAAAAAATGCACCGCTACGGACAGTGCAAATATGGTTCCTATCGCAGTCAGAACCGATGAAACCACCGGCTGGCTTGTTTGCAAAAGACTTGCGATCACCAAGGAAAGAATTCCAACCACGAAGAAAAATACTCCCGGCCAGAACCAACCCTCTTTCAACGCCAGTTTTATTGCTGCCCACATTTGGTTTGCCTGACAATATCATTCTTGACCTTGCGAATATAGTAGGCCGCTAGCCACCAATTAAAAACGTCATTATCTTGCCAGCGCATGCCTGCGGCTGTTCGACCATCGGCAAGTGCCCGGCATTGTCAATTGTTTCAAACTGGGCGCCCGTGATTGCCGCCGCGTATGCCTTTGCGTATTCTGGCCGCGTTATCTTGTCGGATGCACCGGCCAGAACCAGCGTCTTCGCATCAATCCGGTGCAGCCGGCTTTTCAGCTTGGGATCGTGCATATAGGGTGACCAACCAAACAAGCCTTCGGACTCGCGATGGCGTGCGATGATCGTTAACTGGTCATCGCTCAGCGCGGCCATATCAAAAGCGCCGTTCTTCGGATCGTGAAACATCGCCGCCATTAGATCGACGCGCTTCATCGCAAACACATCGGCAATATCGCGCTCCTCCCGACTACTCACCTTGATTCCGAGCGGAGAGATAAGCACCATAGCCGCAAGCCGCTTTTGTAATTTCGTCGCCAGCGAAGTTGCGATCCAGCCGCCCATCGATGATCCGGCCAGCGTGAATTCGCCAATACCAAGCGCGTCGAGAAAATCGAGGTAGTAATAGGCAAGGTCTTCGACCGAGTTCATCCAGTAAGGCGCTTCGCTGCGGCCAAATCCGGGATGGGATGGCGCAATTACCCGATAATGTTTCGCCAGCTCTCCGAGAAATGCTTCGCACCCATCCAGACCGCGAGCCGGATGCAGGAAAAGGAGCGGAGCGCCCGCCCCTTGCTCGAACACCTCAATATTCTGCCCGCGAATTGTTTCTGTTCGCGGGGCAATCGATGGAATGATCTGCATTTGTGGCGTTCACTTCCCTGTCCGATTTAAGCACAATCACACGCAGTTCTGCAGGCATATTACATTGGCGTTACATCAGCATCGCCGATGGCAGAATTGCGCGCAAGCACCTAACATCACGATCCGATCGATCGGTTCTTGAACAAATTTTGCACATTGCCGCTTAGAATTTTTTCGCCATCAGCGCCGAGTTTGCCAATTTCCTTGACGAAATTACTGGTGACATCCGATGTGCGGATCTCCTGCGGCCAATCGGTACCGAAACAAAGGCTACTCGCCGGCAATTCTATCAATGCGATTTTCACCGCTTCGATTGCGCCGCAAAATCCACCGGTGTCGAACATCATGTTGTTGGCGATGTAATAGTCGAAATCCTTTTCCGGCAGCATGCCGTGGCGCGGATTGCCTTTCGTGCCCCAGAATACCTTGTCCTGGTAGGCCCGAATACGCGAGATCATCGAGGCAATACCCCCGGACAGGTGCGACATCTGCACGATAAGCGACGGGTGCCGGTCAAATATTCCGGAATTGATCAACCGGATCGTCGCCATGATCAGCGAAAACTCCCGGCCAACCGAGCGGGCAAGATCGAAACCGTTGAACTGTGCCGATTCATTGAGCGCCAGCGCCGGATGAACGAAAACGAAAAGGCCGCGCCTTTCGCATTCTGCCCAAAACGGATTGAACTCGGGCGCATCGAGATAGAGCCCGTCCTGTTCCGACGTAATCGTAACCCCTGGGAAGCCCAGCTCGTCTGCACACCGCGCCAGCTCTTTCATGTGTTCAGCGCCGCCAAGCGGGTTGGCGTGTGCAAAACCGTAAAAGCGGCCTGGATAGTCCTTTTCGGCCTGTTTGGCGGTATCGTTACAGATTTTCGACCGTTCCAGATCCGAGGACATCCCGGCAGCACTGGAAAGAACAGCCGCATCGATATTGCTCGCATCCATCATCTCAATCGTGGAATCGAAATTCAGCAACAGCTTGTGCATCGTGTAACTGGGAGCGCCCATCTCGTCATAGGTCAGGATCAACTCATCGCCGGGGTCATTTTTGACCAATGCACGCGGCGTGTAGTGGTGATGGAAATCGACAATCATCAATGCCTCCCAAAGAGCTATTGCAGGCGCTTGTTTTCGTGTTGGCTTTGACGGACGAAGCTTTTCCCGGTTTCGCCCGACTCTTGTTCCGGCTAGCCGAGTACCTTGTCGAGCGCCGTCATAAGGGCATCAACATTTTCCGGCCGTGCGCCCTCGCCCATCAGGCCGATGCGCCAGACCTTGCCGGCAAGCGGGCCAAGCCCTGCGCCTATCTCGATATTGTGCTCAAGCAGCAACGCTTTGCGAACGGCCGCGTCGTCTGCACCATCGGGAATTTTGACCGTATTGAGCTGAGGCAACCGGTGTTCCGGCGCCACCAACATCTCCATGCCCCGTTTTTCCAGTTCGGCCACCAGTTTCCCGTGCGCAGCCTTGTGCCGGGCAAAGCTGTTGTCCAGCCCCTCGACCAGAAGCCGGCGCAATCCCTCGTGCAGCCCGTAGAGCGCGTTGATCGGCGCGGTATGATGATAGGCGCGCGCGCCATCTCCACCCCAATAGGACATTACCTGCGTCACATCGAGGAACCAGGACAACACCTTGGTCTTGCGGTTCTTGATATGCTCCAGCGCCTTGTCACTGAACGATACCGGCGACAATCCTGGCGGACAGCTCAGGCATTTCTGGGTGCCGGTGTAGAGTACGTCGATACCCCAGGCATCCATTTCGATCGGCACCCCGCCAGCCGAGGTTACCGTGTCCATAATCGGCATGACATCGTGCTTTTTCGCCGCAGCGCCGATGGCCTTGGCATCGGACAAAACACCAGTGGAAGTTTCGGCATGAACAAATGCAAGGAATTTGATCTCTGGATCAGCAGATAGCGCTTCATCGACCTTGGCCGGATCGACCGGCGTGCCCCATTCAAAATCAAGGGTAATGACATCAGCGCTGCCACGCGTTGCCACTTCTGTCATGCGCATGCCGAAAACGCCGTTACGCGCAATCAGGATCTTGTCGCCGGCTTCCACCATGTTGAGGATGCAGGCGTCCATGCCGACACTACCGGGACCAGCGACCGTAAAGGTTGCCTCGTTCTTTGTATTGAACAAGGTCTGCAGCATGGCTTTGAGCTCGTCCATCAGGCCGATGAACGAGGGGTCGAGATGGCCGATGGTCGGCAAGGCGGTCGCTGCCAGCACTTCCGGTGCAACAGGCGACGGACCAGGCCCGAGCAGCAATCGCTGAGGTGGCAGAAAAGGGTCTGTTACGTTGCGATTCATGACAAATTTTCCACAGGTTCGAACCAAAATGCGGCTTCACCGTTCTTTGAAACGGTTCAGACCCGTGGTCAAGGGGCGTCAGTCCCACGCGATGCGATCAACTGCCGGCAAACCGGGCCAGGTGATAATCCGTGTCGCCAAACATCTTTTCGATCGCTGTCAAACGGCGGAAATAATGGGCCGTCGCCAGCTCCATCGTCATGCCGATACCGCCGTGTAACTGGATCGCACCGCGCCCAACCTCGTTGCCGGATTTGCCAATCTGCACCTTTGCGGCCGAAATTGCCTGCGATCGGGCTACAGGATCGGGGTTGTCCGTTGCAGCGATTGCCAAAGCTGCCATCGAGCGGGCGCTCTGTTCGGCCATCATCATGTCGGCCATGCGGTGCTGCAGCACCTGGAATT
>CAZTMN010000104.1:0-13159 GCA_964615275.1 uncultured Beijerinckia sp.
TCCAAAGCTGCGCCATGTTGAAACTTTCATAGACCTGGCCCTGGTTGGCCGCGCCGTCACCGAAATAGGTCATCGACACGCTGCCGTCGCCCCGGTACCGGTTGGCGAACGCGAGCCCGGTTCCAAGCGACACCTGCGCCCCGACAATCCCGTGACCGCCGAAGAAGTTTTTCTCCCGCGAGAACATGTGCATTGAACCGCCCTTACCTTTCGACAGTCCGCCGCGGCGGCCAGTGAGCTCCGCCATCACGCCCTTGGGGTCCATGTCGCAGGCAAGCATGTGGCCGTGATCGCGGTAACCGGTAATCACCTGGTCGCGCGCCTCGGCGGCCATTTGCATTCCGACCACAACCGCTTCCTGACCGATGTACAAATGGCAAAAACCGCCAATGAGGCCCATGCCGTACATCTGACCGGACTTCTCTTCAAAGCGCCTTATCAGGAGCATGCGCCGGTAGGCGTCGACCTCCTCTTCGTTGGTCAATTTCGCGGGTGGCGTGATCGGCGTGTTCTTCAAAGTCTTCTTCGGCGCCGGTGTCTTCCGGGCGGTTTGCTTTCTTGTCGCGGACCGGGGTGCAGCCATTGCAATCCTCAAACTGTTCCGGCGCCCGTGCGGCGCTCTCATGCGCAAATTAGCCCTTGTGACGTAAGAAAGCGAGCGCCAAAATGCAATTTGATCGACGTGTAATTCGTTGATTAACAGCGATTTTAGGAAATTAATGCAAAACCGGTTAATTCAAAGAATTAACTTGATCGGAGTTAATTGCGGAAATGCCGTGGACAACGGCTTTCACAATCAGTCCCGGTTGGCTCACGACCCGCTTAACGCTGGGCAGGCATCATGACGACCACTTCGTTTGCGGCAACCCGGCCAAGGATCGAGCGGGCCTGCTCTTCCAACAGATCTCGATCGACGGCTTGAGAGCGGAACCTTGATATTCGGCGTTCAAATCGGGTCTTTTCCTCCGCCAGCGCGGCTGCGGTTCCAACAAGCCTGGCCATCTTCCGCTCATAGGCCTCACGCTGTTTCAGCCCGCGCTCGCCGTTTATCCCGTTCCAGATAAAATAGCCGCTGACGGGCGCCGATACAGCGTAAAGCGCCAAGGGAATCAAAAATTTGCGGAAACGTCTGCGTACAACCATGGCGCATGGTTGCGCAGCCTGGTTAGCAGAACGTTAACGCGACCTTCAAGTCCGCGCCGCGAGCAAAGGTGTTTGACCGCTTCAAAGACGAGTGTATTGGTAAATCCAGTCGAAACGCGATCCCGGGTTAGGATAAAATGAAAGTTGGCCTCTTCGATCACGTCGATCAAACCGGCGACCGCTCGTTTGCAACCCAGCTGGACGAGCGCTTGCAATTCGTCCAGGCCGCAGACGAAGCCGGCTTCTATTGCTACCACGTTGCCGAACACCATGCCTCGCCGCTGAACATGGTTCCCGTTCCCGGTGCTTATCTGGGCGCCGTGGCGCGCTTGACCCGCAACATCCATCTGGGACCGCTGGTCTACCTGCTGCCGCTCTATTCGCCGCTTCGATTGGCAGAAGAAATTTGCATGCTGGATCATCTGAGCAAGGGCCGCCTGGAGGTGGGCGTCGGACGCGGCGTTTCCCCGTTTGAGCTGAACTACCACAAGGTCGCCCACGAAAAGTCCCGCGAAATCTTCATCGACGCCTGGAAATGCCTGAACGCAGCGTTGACCAACAATCCGTTTTCGTACGAGGGCGAGTACTTCCAGTACAAGGACGTACCAATGCCGCTGCGCCCATTGCAACAGCCTTCGCCGGCTTATTGGTATGGCTCGTCCAACACCGAGGGCTCGACATGGGCTGGCGATCACGGACTGCATTTCGCCTCCAATGGCCCCACCGGCAAAGCCAGGGAGAACATAAACGCTTTCCGGGCAGCGCTTGCCAAACGCGGTGGACCCGCTCACCCCAAGGCGGAATTTCCTGGCGGTTGCGCCATCGGCGTGTCGCGGCAAATCGTGGTGGCTGACAGCGAGGAAGAGGCCCGCGCAATAGCCGCGCCGGCTGTTCAGCACTTGCATTCAAACCTGACCTACCTGTTACGCGTCCATGCCAACAGCGATTTCGTCAAACGGCTTAATATCCCAGGCACCGCCGATCTTGATGACAACCTGCGGCTTGGTACCGTGATCGCGGGGACACCCGACCAGGTTATTCACGCCATCACGGAACAGGTTGCCGAATTGGGAATAAACTACCTGATCAGTTACATGTTCTTTGGCTGCATGACCTTGCCGCAGGCCCTGCGTTCATTGCAATTGTTCCGCACCGAGGTCATGCCCGCGATTGCAGAACTCTAACGTTGCTGGCGCTTACGGCCCGCGATATCCGTCAAGATGATACAGGCGAAGCGTTCGCGGACTCGCATTGCCGCGAGCGATAGTCACCAGCTTTATCATCCGCGCGGTGGCGAATTGTGCGAGCAGCCCTGCCGGAGGCGTAAGAAACGTAACCAGCAGCGTCGGCCCTCCGCTTGATTTGCGATACGGCCGCGTCAGTTGGTAGTGGTCGCGCGGACGCCCGCCCGGGTGCCAGGCAAGAACCGGACGTTTGCTGTGGCGCAGATAGTACAACATTTGCGCAGTGGCGGAGCGGCGCAGCGTGAATACGTTTTTGTAGGGCTTGCCCTCACGCGCTTTTTCCCGCAATTCCCGGTCCGCTGCATCTGCAACGGCGCGCCATCCCAGCACCCGGCGGAACGGTTCGGCCTTGCCGGGAAGGCTGATTTTACCTGCCTGCCAGAAGGCCCCCGCCAGCAGGACGATAACCGCGCCATGCAGCCACATCGACCACCGCATCGCGCGCCAGTGTCCGCCATTGATAAAGACCGCTGTAACCAGAACCGCCGCGGCGACAAAGGCCGGGGCGGCCCAGTTCGCGTTTGCGCGCAAGGCGAAATTCATGAATGCGAGAAATCCGAAAATGGGTAGCGAGAACGCCAGCAACAGCTTTTCCCGTTCCCCGTAAATTCCGCGCAAGGCTGCAAGTGCGATCACGATATAGGCGGTGAACAATACCGGCCCGAGGATACCAAATTGCCCGGCAACAACCCCGAGCATTTCCAGCACGCTGGCGCGGCTTGCCTGCAATTTCGCATTGTCGGCCGTATGCGCCAGTGTCGAGAAATCATTGTCAAGATTCCACAACAAGTTTGGCAAAAGGAACAGCGTGCCGATCGCAAACGCCAACCACAGCTTGCCACTACGCAACAGGCGCCGGTCGCGTTCGCTCACCAGCAAATAGATCGCAGCGCATACCGCAAAGAACAGCATCGCATATTTGGCGTTCAGCCCCACGCCGAATGCAAACGCGATCAGGAAGGCATGGCGCCAGTCCTGTTTTTCAATAAAGCCTGCGAACCCATACAGGGCCAAAGCCCAGCAGGTCAGCAACGGCACATCCGTGGAGATGATGTTCGAGGAAAAACTGACGCCCGGCAATGTCAGATATACGAGCCCGGACCAGAATCCGATGCGCGCGCCATACAATCTGCAGCCGATTGCAGCGACAAGAATTGACGTCGCAGCATGCAGGAGCGGTGAAGGCAGGCGCACGCAGAATTCGCTGTCACCGCAGATTGTGGTCGCCCCTGCGATGACCAGTGCAATCAATGGAGGCTTGGAATAATAGCCCGCCGCCGGCTCGAGACTCCACGACCAGTATTGCGCCTCGTCGTAGAACAATTCGGTGGCATTGAAATAAAGCGCCAGGACGCGAAACGCCGTGACGCCCGCTAGCAGGGCTGCGAACAGCGCTGGATATCCATACCGTTCTACTATCGCGGCCATCTGTCACTTTCCGTATTGGACCGTAGCCGCCAAGTGGCTGTGGCGACCGCGCTCCTGCTCCAAAAAGCTGGTAGCGCGGCTACGGATGCGCCGGGTAGTCGCTGTAGCCCTGCTCGCCACCCCAATAGATGGTCTTGGGATCGGCCTCGGCCAGATCCAGATTCTCTTTCATGCGCCGGGGCAAGTCCGGGTTGGCCAGGAACGGCTTGCCATAAACGATCGCATCGGCGCCACCGCTGGCGAGCAGCGCATTGCCGCTATCCGCCGTGAAGCCGGCGCCCGCGGCGTAATTCCCCTCAAAGATTGGCCGCAACTCAGCATGAATTTCATAACCGCCCTGTTTGGCGCCATGCAGATAAGCAAGGTTGCGGCTTGAAAGCTGCTTTGCCAGGTAGGGATACATCGCTTCCGCATCGGGCTCGCTGACATCGTTGAACTTGATCCGGGGCGACAGCTTGATGCCTGTCCGCCCGGCGCCAATCGCGGCGCAAACCCCATCGACGACCATCAGTAAAAACCTGGCGCGATTTTCGACAGAGCCGCCAAATTCATCCGTCCGCTGGTTGATCCCGCTATCGAGGAACTGGTGGATCAGATAACCGGACGCGGCATGGATCTCGACCCCGTCGAAGCCCGCTTCCAATGCCCGTTTGGCCGCCCCGGCGAACTCATCTGCGACGCCGGCAACCTCGCCCGTCTCCAGCGCACGCGGGACGACGAACGGTTTCTTGCCGCTATCTGTCTGGTTCGAACCGTCTATCGCGATTGCCGAAGGAGCGACAGGCAGGACCTCGCCGGGCAGGAATTCCGGCAGCGCCACCCGGCCGGTATGGTAGAGCTGGCACAGGATTTTGCCGCCCTTGGCATGCACCGCATCCGTCACCCGCTTCCAGCCAGCGATATGATCGTCCGTGACCATGCCGGGCGTGCGAACGTAACCCTTGGCCATAGGCGATACATAGGTTGCCTCGGACACGATCAGTCCCGCCGAGGCCCGTTGGGCATAGTAATCGGCAACGAATTCCTGTGGCGTCCCGTCAGCGGCAGCGCGCGAGCGGGTCATGGGCGCCATGATGATACGATTGGCCAAATCGAGATCGCCGAGGCGAATGGGATCGTGGATTGTGGGCATCAGGCCCTCCGATTGGTTGTATCAGGCAATTCCTGCGCGCAGACAGCAGACATATGGAAGTGCCAGGCTGCGCGCAACCGGTGTTTTACGAAGCCCTGATACCTGCTTTCCAAAAATTGGGAGCTAGCCAGCTACCCCAGCGCCTTGATCGCCGTCCGCCCGCCATAGATGGCCTGCGCGCCCAGTTCCTGCTCGATGCGGATCAACTGGTTGTATTTCGCCAGCCGGTCGGATCGCGCCAGTGAGCCGGTCTTGATCTGTCCGCAATTGGTCGCAACTGCCAGGTCGGCAATGGTTGCATCCTCGGTTTCCCCGGAGCGGTGGGACATTACGGCGGTATAGCCGGCACGGTGAGCCATATCGACCGCTGCCAGAGTTTCGGTCAGAGAACCGATCTGATTGACCTTGACCAGAATGGAATTGGCGGTGCCGGTGTTGATGCCTTCCGCCAGCCGGTTCACATTGGTGACGAACAGGTCGTCCCCGACCAGCTGGCACTTGCCGCCAATGGCGTTCGTCAGTTCTTTCCAGCCGCTCCAGTCATCCTCGGACATGCCATCTTCGATGGAGATGATCGGATAGTCGCCAACCAGCTTGGCCAGATAGGCTACCTGCTCGTCGATAGAGCGGAGTTTCCCTTCTCCTTCATAGTTGTAGCTACCATCTTTGAAGAATTCGGTTGAAGCACAATCGAGCGCCAGGTAGATGTCCTTTCCGGGCTCGAAACCGGCCTGTTTGATCGCCGACATGCAATAATCCAGCGCTGCCTCGGCGCTCGGCAGGTTCGGGGCAAAGCCGCCCTCGTCGCCGACATTGGTGTTGTGCCCGTCCTTGTGCAGGCCGGCCTTCAGGACCTGAAACACCTCGGCGCCCCAGCGGACAGCGTCGGCAAGATTGCCGGCTCCAACCGGCATGATCATGAATTCCTGGAAATCGATCGGATTGTCGGCGTGGGCTCCACCATTGACGATATTCATCATCGGAACCGGAAGGACCCGAGCCTGCGTGCCGCCAATATACCGGTAGAGCGGCAGGCTGCACGCTTCGGCGGCCGCCTTGGCAACCGCCAGCGATACGCCAAGAATGGCGTTTGCGCCGAGTTTCGCCTTGTTTGGAGTGCCGTCCAGCTCAAGCATCGCATTGTCGATAGCGACCTGGTCTTCCGCGTCCAGCCCGGTTATGGCGTCGTAAATCGCGCTGTTTACCGATTCAACCGCCTTCAGAACGCCTTTGCCGCCATACCGGCTCTTGTCGCCGTCGCGCAATTCGACAGCCTCATGCGCACCTGTCGATGCCCCCGACGGCACCGCGGCGCGGCCTTGCGAGCCGTCTTCCAGCAGAACATCCACTTCCACGGTCGGATTTCCGCGCGAATCCAGCACTTCGCGCCCGATAATATCGATGATGGCGGTCATTTCTCGCTCCATTGAGGGGATCGACCGGACGTAAAACGGATGTCAGGAAATCAGTGTCCCGCCCGGAATATTGAATGTCGTGAACCGCTTTGCTCTATCGCGATTCCCTCACCAAAGTCTTTCGCATTTTGACAGGTGTGAATGTCGATCAAATGAAGCAGATCACGCTGCCCGGCTCTTTCTTGCCGCCTCGATCGCCCGCCAGACGCGCTCCGGCGTAAGCGGCATGTCGATATGGCTGACGCCAAGATCCTTCAACGCATCGGCAACGGCGCCGACAATTGCTGGCGGTGCGCCTGTTGCCCCGGCCTCTCCAGCCCCCTTGACCCCCAGGGGGTTTGTTTTGCTCGGCACGATGTTGAACAATCCATCGATGTGCGACAGATGGTGCGCGCGCGGCATGGCGTAATCCATGAAGCTGGCGGTCAGCAGCTGGCCGTCCTCGTCGTAGACGACATCCTCGGTGAGCGCCTGGCCGACGCCCTGGGCGATCCCGCCCTGGGCCTGTCCATGTACAATGAACGGATTGAGCACAACGCCGCAATCGTCCACGGCGACATAGTTCACGATCTCGATTTCTCCAGTGTCGGGATCAATTTCGACTTCGACCACATGTGCGCCATTGGGGAAATTTTCGCTGTCGCCCTTGTAGGTTACTTCCTCGTCCAGGCCGGTCTCCATGCCGTCCGGCAGGCGGGCCGGATCGTGGGCGGCCGACGCGACCTCGCCAAACGTGATTTCCGCGGTCCGGGTGCGAAACACACCTTCGGCGAAGGTCACCTGTTCCTCGGAGCTCTGCAACAGGTGCGCGGCGATTTTTCTCGCCTTGACCAGGATGGTGTCGCAGCTCATCCGGATGCTCATGCCGCCAACCATTGACGAGCGTGAGCCAAACGTACCCACGGCGGTCTCAGGATTGGTCGCCGTATCGCCATCCACCAGCGTGACCTTGTCAAAATCAACGCCGAGGAACTCGTTCACCAGCTGGGCATAGACGGTTTCGTGTCCCTGTCCGTGCGAATAGGTTCCCGCGAACAGCGTCACCGATCCGTCCTTGTCGACAGTCGCGCGCATGCCCTCCATCGGGCGGCTGCCAGCGCCTTCCACGAACACAGCAAGGCCGATGCCACGATACCTGCCGCGGGCCGCTGCTTCCGCGCGCCGGGCTTCAAATCCGTTCCAGTCGCCGGCATCAAGCGCCATTTGCATCGTACCGTCGAAGTCGCCGGTATCGATAGTGAAGCCGAGATGGGTATCGTAGGGCATTTGTTCCGGCCGGATGAAATTTCGGCGGCGAATTTCATCCCGCGGCAGCTCACATGCCTGCGCGGCAGCGTCCATAAGGCGCTCCATGATGTAATTGGCTTCCGGACGCCCCGCTCCACGATAGGTGTCGGTGCAAATCTGGTTGGTGAAAACCGGCTTTACGGAGAAATAGAAGTCATCGACGTGATACATGCACGGGATTATCCGCCCGCCGCCTTCCATCGGCAGCCGTACACCGTTTTCCGAGAGGTATGCGCCGACATTCAGCAGCGTATCGATCTTGAGCGCGGTGATTTTGCCGTTTTCGTCGAGACCCATTTGCGCATGATTGATCTGATCGCGACCCTGGTAGTCCGACACGAACGTTTCCGATCGGTCGCCGCTCCACTTGACGCTTTGACCCAGTTTGCGGGCTGCAAATGCAACCATCGCGGTCTCCGGGTACATCTTGCTGCGAATGCCGAAGCCGCCACCGGTATCCTTTGACACAACCCGGATATTTTCGATCGGCATTTTCAATACGACATTGGCCAGATGTCCCTGAATCCTGGATGCCCCTTGCGTCGGCGAATAGACCGTCAAGAAATCCTTCGCCTTGTCGTAGTCTGCGATAACGACCCGCGGCTCCATCGGCACAACCGCCAACCGGTTGTTGACGAGGTCGACCGATACCACTTTCGCCGAAGCAGCCAGCTTCCGGTCAACGGTTCCGGCATCGCCATATTCCCAATGGGTGACCAGGTTGGTTCCAAACTCCGGCCAGACGTTTGGCGCGTCGGGTTCCAGCGCCCTTGCTGTTCCGGCTACCGCCGGCAATGGTTCAAAATCGAACTCGACGGCTTCTGCGCCATCGCGCGCCTGCGCTTTTGTCTCTGCCACGACCACGGCAAGCACTTCACCGACAAACCGCGTCTGGTCCGACGGCATGACCGATCGTCCCGGCTTGTTCATGGGCTTGCCCGAACGATCGGTGAAACTGGCGTCGGTTATGATCATGCCCAGTCCAGCCTCGGCGACGTCGTTTCCGGTGAACACGGCGACGACTCCCGGCAAAGCCAGCGCCGCAGCGATATCAACGCCGTTGATTTTCGCATTTGCATGGGGCGAACGCGCGAAGGCGGCATGCAGCAGCGGGCCATCTATTGCGACATCGTCGGTATATTGTCCCCCGCCGGTCAGCAACCGCACATCCTCTTTGCGCCGGACCGGTTGTCCGATACCAAACTCACCCATTTATCATCTCCAAACGACTTGAATTTGCTCAGCGGAACGCACCCGCGCGAGCGTTGATGCGAGACACCGATCAAATCCGGAATTGGTGGCTTATTGCAATTGAATCAATCGCGCTGCAAGCAAATAAAAGCGGCAATGTCCGCGTCAGCCTCGCCAGGGCGGACAGCGCGCGAACCGGTGGTCAATGCCCCTGCCCGGCGCTCAGCCCATCTCGTTGCCGACACTGAGATATTTGTGCTGGGCTTCCTCATCGTCCCTGAGCGCAGCCGTAGTGCCCTCGTAAACGACCTGTCCGCGATCGAGGATGATGGCGTCCCGGGCGAATTCGAGCGCCAGATCGACCTTTTGCTCGACGAGGATGATCGCCATCCCGCCCTCGTCGCGAATTTTCGAGAACGCATCGAAAAGGGCGTCGACGATAACCGGCGCCAGCCCCTCCATCGGCTCGTCGAGCAACAGCACCTTTGGAGCGCCGGCCAAGGCCCGCGCGACAGCCAGCATCTGCTGCTCGCCACCCGACAATTGGTTGCCGGCATTTCCGCGCCGGGCGGCAAGTCCCGGAAAAAACCCGTAAATCTGCTCCAGATCCCAGCCGTTCGACTGCAGGGAAACCAGCAGGTTTTCGTGTACCGACAGGGACGGAAATATGCGCCGTTCCTGCGGCACGAGAGCCAGCCCGTTGCGGCTGCGCAGGTGCGTCGGGACCGCCTCGATGTTTTTCCCGAAGTAGCTGACCGTCCCGCTGTGCCGGGTGGTGAGGCCCATCATCGTGCACAGCAGCGTCGTCTTGCCAACGCCATTGCGCCCAAGGAGCGCCAGCGTGCCGCCATCGGCAACCTCGAGCGAAATTCCGTCCAATACGATCGTCTGACCGTACCCGGCAACAATGTCCTTTACGGCGATAGCGCTGGTCATACTTGCTGGCTCCGACCCAGGTATACCGATCGGACTTCCGGATTCGCTGCAATTTCGGCAGGCGTACCGCTTGTCAGGACGGCGCCCAGGACGAGAACCGTTATTTCCCTGGCGAAGCGGAAAACGATATCCATATCGTGTTCGATCAGGAGGATAGCGATATCCGGCGGCAATCGTTCCATCGCTTCATCAATGATGTGCGATTCCGTTGATGGCACCCCGGCTGCGGGTTCATCAAGGAGGAGCACTTTCGGCTTCAAAGACAGACCGATGGCGATTTCCAGCAGCCGTTGCTGGCCGTAAGGCATTTCCGAGACAGTCTGATCACCGGCGGCGGCAATCCCCATTTCGCCGAGATAGGCGTCGGCTTCCTCAAGGCACTGGCGCCACTGGCGGGTATAGCGGATTGAGCGCCACGCGTAACCGAGGCGCTCGGCAACTGCCAGGGCGACATTGTCTCGTGCTGTGAATTCATTCAGCAAGGTATTGATCTGATGGGTTCGCACCAGCCCACGCTTGACGCGGTCCTCCGGACTGAATCGCTCGATACGCTCGCCATTGAGCGTGATCTGCCCGGCATCGGCACTCAACATTCCGGTCAACAGGTTGACCAGAGTGGTCTTGCCTGCGCCGTTTGGCCCGATCAGGCCGAAGCGGGCGCCGGCCGCAAGGTCCATATCAACCGATTGCGTGACCGCAAGCGCACCGAAATTCTTGCACAGGCCGCGTACCGACAGAACCGGTTGCTCCGTTTTTGACGGAGCGGGCGATGTGGCGGTTGCTTCGCTCATTGCGCCCCTCCCCCGGTTTGGGACGCATCCGTCTTTTCGGCTTCGACAGGCCGACTTGTCTTCGTTCGCCCGAACACCCGGTCGATAATTCCCATCAACCCGCCTTCAAAGAACAGCACCAGCGCCATCAGCAACAGGCCGATGAAGAACTGCCAGTAAAACGGATCCTTCTCCGAAGCGTAATGCTCGATCAGCGTGTAAACGAGGACCCCGATAAAGGCGCCGTAAAGCCGCCGTTCACCGCCTAGAACCAGCATGACCACAACGATACCGGACGCCAGCAGGCTAAGCACCGTCAGCCCGACAACCCCGGTGGTTTGCGCATAAAGTGCTCCTGCCGAACCGGCCATGGCGGCAGAAAGCGTATACATCGCCACCAGGCGCCACCACACCGGCGTCCCGATTGCGCGCATACGGCGGGGGTTCTGGCGCACACCGTCCAGTGAACGGCCGAACGGTGAGTGAACGACCCGCCAGGCGATCAGGAACCAGATAAACAGCACGGCAAGGCAATATAAAAAGGCAGTCTTGCCGACGAAATCAAACTCGAACAAGCCGAACAGCGGATCCATGTTGATGCCGGACAATCCGTCGTCGCCATCGGTCATGCTGCGCCATTGGTTGGCGACCTGTTCGAGAATGGACGCAATCGCCAGGGTCAGCATCATGATCGTCACATGCTCGGTGTGGAGGATCAGCATGCCTGTTATGAATCCCAGCGCCGCCGCCAGAACAGTGGCGAATACCAGGCCAAGGATCGGATCGTTGTAACCGAATTTCGCTGACAGGGCGCCGGCTGCATAGGCGGCAAAACCGTAAAAAGCAGCCTGGCCCAGCGTAATGATGCCTGCATAGCCAAGCGCCAGATCGACCGAAAGCGTAAACAGGATGGCGATCAGCACCGTGCGTCCCAGTTCCAGGTAACCACCATCGAATGCGACCTGGTGCGAAAAGAACACCAGCGCCAGCACCCAGGGGAACAGGTGCCAGAAATGGGTCAGCCGGAACCCCGACAGCAACGTCGTATTTTCGTTGTTCGTCTGATCAGTCATGACACATTCTTCGGTGGCAAGAGTCCGTGCGGACGCCAGAGCAACAGGGCGAACACGAGGAACCAGAGCAGAAAGGATCCAATTTGGGGAACGAGATAGGTGCCGACTGTTTCAACGATACCGATGGCCAGAGCCGCGACGAGCGACCCGCGAAAACTTCCCATCCCGCCAACCGCGACAACAACAAGGAAAAACACCAGGTTTCGCAGCGCATATTCCGGATCAAGAGGCAGAAAGCCGACACCAATCGCGCCGCCAAAAGCAGCCAGCGCGCAGCCGCCGATAAACGTCAGCGTAAACAACAGATTGACGTTGATACCCAGCGAGCGCGCCATTTCCGGATCGTCAACCGCGGCCCGCAGGCGCGCGCCGAACAGCGAATGCTCGATCAATATCCACAGGCCCCCAGCCATGATCGCGCCAACAGCGATCAGGAACAGCCGGTACAGCGGATAGTCGCGGTAGCCGATAAACACCAGCTGATCGAGTACCTTTGGCAAGGGTGAGGGATAAGGCTTGGGACCGAAAACAAAACTCATCGCGGCTACTGCGACGAAAACCAGGCCAATGGTCATCAACACCTGCGCCAGCTCACCCTTGCGATACAATGGCCGGAAAATCGTCACCTCGGACAGGCCGCCAATCAGGCCAACGATGATGGACGCAAAGATCACGCCGCCGGCGAACGCCCAGAGTTCGTTACCGGCGGAAACGCCGATAACGCTCAAAATCCACTTCGTGATGAGCACCGATATATAGCCGCCGATCATGGCGTAAGCGCCGTGGGCAAGGTTGACGACCCGCATCAACCCCATCGTCACGGTCAGACCGACGGAAATGATGAACAGGATCATCCCGTAGGCGAGTCCGTCAAGCAGGATCGTAATCGCCTGCATTATTCCCCCTCACAGCACATACCCGGCAGTCGTCACTGCGCCGCCTGCGCGTCAGACTGACGCGAAATCCTGCCGACGGCTCCCCTCTTTGCCGCTGCAACATCAGGACCGGGGCTTGCGGCTGACACCGCTCAACCCCGGTCCGATTTTCCACTCAGCTGTTTATTTCTTCAGCGGATTTTCAAGCTGCCACGGATCACGCGCCATTTTCGACGTATAGAAATCCACGTTGACGAGCTTGCCGTTCCGCTTCTCCACCCGGCGCAGGTAAACATTCTGCACGATATCGCGCTCTTTCGGATCAATCATGACAGGGCCGCGGGGGCTTTCCCACTTCATACCCTTGTACATGCCGATCGCCTGCGGGCCGGTGACTTTTGGGCCGAATTTCCTGACGGCTTCATAGATCAGCTTCATGCCGTCCCAGGCGCCGACGGAGGCAATGTCCGGAATTGCACCTGGACCATGCAAGTCAACAAGAGCCTTGCGGAACCTCTTGTTCAGATCACTATCGCGGGTTTCGGTATAGTGCATACCGGAAACCGTGCCGACCACTGCATCGCCAATCGCAGGCAGGAATATTTCCTGTACCTCGCCGCCAGCCAGCAGGACAACACCTTTATCCTTCAGGCCGCGCTTTGCAA
>CAZTMN010000105.1:0-13076 GCA_964615275.1 uncultured Beijerinckia sp.
CCTCCCTTACGCAATCACCCTGAACTGTCCCATAGGCGCTGATGTCGGGCACAATGATACGAATTACAGTTCCAGATGATTAGGGCTTTCGAAAAGATATCCTTGTGATTGACATCGTATCTGGGTCTACAAGCAATATTACATCGTAACCACCATAATAAGAATATTCATGCAATTGCCTTCGTGTATTTCGATTTTTGGGATTCGCCACTTCTCCGGTTTTTATCTCTGCTATATATCTATTTCCATTTTTTTCGACTAAAAAATCTGGCCTAAGGTCAAATTTGCTTATTGTTTCATCTATAAAAATATGCCCCTCCAACTTTATTTGCTGATCAATAATTTTATAGCCATGTCTTTTTAGAATACTAATTGACGTTACTTCTCCTGCCCTCCCTCTTCTTTGTAGGGAAAAGAAAACATTTTTTTTCCATTGCCTTCGTATCATCCACCCAAACCAGATACAAAACAATAATATAAATATTAATAAAATTATAGTTATAAGATCGTGATCTAAAGCTGTTACCATATTTACCGTCCCTTATGTAACGAGTTTTCAGCATATAATGCTCATAACATATACTGAAAAATGCATCGGTGAACGGATGTTCGGTGCATTGCTTCCATTCCGTAGTGGCTAATAACTTCAACCTATCAAAAAGCATGATCCTTCCCAATAAGCATCACACCCGAACTATAGTTGGTCAGACGGCGCTTCCAAGTCTGTGCTTTCAGCGTTGTCGACAATTTTTAGATGGTAGCTTTGCAGTTCTTTTATTCGTGAACCGAAATGTGCTTCGCGGTGGCAGTTTGGACAAAGAGCAATAACATATCGTGGATGATCTGGCCCTCCGTCACTAACTCTACGAATATGATGCGGCTCAAGATAAGGGGTATTATCCTTGCGAAGGAATGGTGCTGGCTGAGAACAGCCTTCGCATTTACCTTTGGCTCTTGCAAGAACATATTCACGCACATTGGCTGAGCGTTCGTAGACGGTTCTAACCGTATTATTGATAGTGCTATTGGCTGATGGAGTAGCAGAATTATAGGCTGCGTTTCTCAAGGATTTGATATCAATAGTTCTTATATCTATAGATATTTCTTTGCCTATTTCTGCAGATGCAAAAGAATCTTCGGGAACGAGAGTGAAGACAATTGCCTGTCTTGGTGTGCCTTCCGTATCCGGCGCTATAACTAATTCATAATGAGAATAGACATAAGCTCCACGGAAGCGTACTCCATCCTTCTCCACCTGAAATACGAGTAGCTGTTTGCCGTTGACGGAATGATCGCGGATTGCACTATTCCCCCTGATGAATTTCATATCACCAACTTGGCCTTGGCCGAAATAACGAAGGTTTCCGCTATCATCCCAATCGTCGTCATATCCATGCCTCGCACCGCTTGCGCCAGTAAAAATGAATACCACCGGATGGTTTGCAGATGGGCTTATGCCACTTTGCCTTGAGCCACCGAAGAGGTCATGAATATCAGTTTTACGATTATATAATTTGCCGATAACATAATTACCGAGCATCCTGATCTCCCATTTATTCGACCCAGTGATTATACTGTATGACTAAGGCTAAGAAGCGATATTCAAAAAGTAATCTTCCGGAGAAGCACTGCGCAACCTGTGGGCGGCCATTTTTTTGGCGGAAGAAGTGGTCAGCAGTTTGGGAGGATGTGAAGTATTGTTCAGAAAAATGTCAGCGTCATAGGGTGAAGAATAACTCTAGCGTTTCTACAGAAATATAATAGCTTGCAGCTATTCAATAAGGCGGCAAGCTTGATCCCAAGCTATAGCTTACGCCGGCTATATTTTCCATGTGCGCTCTCGCACTTCTTCCTGTCGGCTACCCCGCTACATTTCCTGTCATCAAGTGAGGCCGCAATCCCGCGAGCCAGTCTCGGAAGCCCCGAGCTACACTGATAGGAGAATGGAAATGAACACTTTTGCCAAGAAAACCCTCACCGCCGCTGTCGCCGCTCTGTCTATCGGTGCAGCTGTAACCATGAGCGCAGGCACTGCTGAAGCTAAGGGCGGCCGCAATGGCGCCTTCGTCGGTGGTGTAGTCGCCGGTCTCGTTGGTGGCGCTATCCTCGGTGGCGTAGCCCACGCTGGCTACCACCATGTTGGTTACCGCCGCTATTACACCGATTGCTGGACCGAGAAGCGTCCCGTCTTCAATCGCTTCGGTGACTTCCGCGGCCATCGCTACGTGCGCGTCTGCAACTGAAAAACTGGGCGGTGGAGAAGTCTCTATAGTAGGGAATGCAGACTTTATTCGGTCATAAACCGCGCGTAGAAGCAGCTATCAGCTGGCCATCTCCTTACCCCCTTGCAGTCAGCTGCTGAGCCCCTGCTTGTTTCTCGACAGGCGGGGGTTTTTCATTGCAGGCTTTGGTTCATTGGTCCGGCGTGGTATTATTACGTATCCGAAACATAATGGATGAAGCTATGGCAGCCACAGCCCGTAACCTGCAAAACCTAAAGCCTTTCCCAAAAGGGCAGTCGGGCAACCCCGCCGGTCGCCCACGCATCATCGGTGAAGTCCGCGATCTTGCCCGTACTCATGCCGAGGATGCCATCGCCGCGCTGGCGGAGATTGCTGCGGATAGGTCTGCGCCGCCATCAGCGCGCGTATCGGCTGCCGGTGAGTTGCTCAACCGCGGGTACGGCCGTCCGCCGCAGGCCATAGCGATTGCTGGTTCTGCCAGCCTTGCCGATCAGCATTTGGCTGCGCTGAAGATTCTGTCGGAACGCGCGAAGGCCGGGCAGGAGGCGCGGGTGGTCGAGGGAGAGACGGTAGCAGTGCTGTCGTAAATCAATGAAGGATCAAAGGTCGGCGGTAGGGCGTGATTGGCACAGTTGAGCCCGTCGGTTCTACAAGAGAAATGAACATATCGGAGTAGTTATCGATGAATTCAGCTTCAAAGTGTGGGAACAGATGTGGGAACGATTGTCGGCCCATTATGTAACGCATTGAATCATATATAATAAAAAGCAATAAATGGCGGAGACGGAGGGATTCGAACCCTCGAGACCATTTCTGGTCTGCTCATTTAGCAAACGAGTGCCTTCAGCCACTCGGCCACGTCTCCGCGACGCTGAAACCTCTAAGGCCAGCTGCTGCTCATATGCCTTAGGCGTCTTGTCAATGCAAGGGCAATGGGCGCGAGCGCAAGCATTCTGGAAGCTGCGTAGCGCTGGACAGGCCCCGGGGCGGCTGTAAGATATCGGCGGCTTCGCGTTGGATTCTGCTTTCATCCGGGCGGTCCCATGTGGCGCCAATATGAGCCGAACGTCTGCACGGGAAGCAAACCGGAGAAGAATGCATGTCGCAACCACGCAATTTGTGGATGGGTTTGCTGCCGCTGGCGCTGTTGTGGCTCTGGGTCGCCTGGAGCCAGACACCGGCTTTCGAGCGGGAGGTGGCGGACCGGTCCGGTGCGGCGATAGCCGGGGCGGCATCGGCGATCGACGGTGTTGCGGTGACCGCAAGGGGTCGGGACATCCGGATCGGCGGGCTTGGACTTGAAGCCGATGCAGCGGAAAAGGCGCGTGCTGCAGCCGAGGCAGCGGCAGGGGTACGCCTTGCGAAGGCCGATCTGAAGCCCGTGCCGGCGATCAAACCTTACGTGTTCATCGTGGAGCGCGCGGGGAAGCGGGTATCGTTGAGCGGATATGCGCCGTCGCGCCAGGCGCGGGCAGAACTGGTGTCGGCTGCCCGCAGCGCTGCGGGCAAGGATGGCCTGGTCGTTGATGAACTGAAATTCGGGGCAGGGGCTCCAGCGGCGTTTGCAACGATAGCTGGGCACGGCGTGAAACAACTCGCCAATTTGCCCAATGGCAGGTTCGCCTTGTCCGGAACCAACTATTCCTTGTCCGGAACCGCGGCTGACAGCGCTGCCTATTCGGCAGTTGCGGCCGCCATGCAGGATCTCCCGAAGGGCGCACGCGCCGGGAAGATTGCGGTGCTGCCGCCGGAGGCGAGCGGGTATAGGTTCTCGGTGGCTCGCGATGGCGGTAAGATTATTCTCTCCGGCGTTGTTCCCGATCTCAAGACAAGGGATGCATTGATCGCCGCTGCGAAGCAGGCTGTGGGAAATAGTGGCAGCGTCGAAAGCAAGCTGCAATTTGCGTCCGGTTCACCGCCTGGTTTTGCGGCTGTTGCGAAATCGGGGATCGGCCTGGCGGCCGCGCTCGGGCAGGGCCGGTTTTCCTACATTGGCGGCAATGCAAGCCTGAGCGGTCAGGCGCCGGATTCGGCCGCCTATGCGAAGGTGCTCCAAGCCCTGGCGGGTCTGCCGGTGACAGGCACGAAACGGGCGGACGGCGTTATCGCGCCGAGTGTCAAGGTCTACAGTTTCGAGGCCTCCAGGTCAGGCAACACGATAACGCTATCCGGCAACGTACCGGACGCAGAAACGCGATCGGCAGTGGTGCAAGTCGCAAAGTCGTCGTCGGCGGGCATCGTTGTGAAGGACGGGCTGGCTTTCGCATCCGGCGCACCGAAAAATTTTGCAGCGCTTGCAAATCACGGCGTAGGCCTTGTTGGACAGCTCAAGGCAGGCGTCTATCGGTTGAAAGACGGGATCGCGACGCTGGAAGGTGAAGCACCGAGCGCGCCGGTTTATGTCAGCGTCGTCGAGGCGATGAAACAATTGCCTGCTGGCGGAAAAGTTGCGTCCGTCAAAGTAGTGCCGCCGCCGGCCAGACCCTATCTGTTCATGGCGCACAACCTGGGCAGCAAATTTTCCCTGCAGGGATATGTCGGCTCGCCCGCGCTGCGTGACAGGTTGCGGGCTGCTGTGCGTGCAACGGGCAAGACGGTTGAAGACAAGTTGGAATTTCGCAGCGGCGCAATTGGCGAGTTTGAAGCCGCCGCCATCAGTGGGATCAAGCTGGCGGCCGGGTTGAAAGGTGGATCGTTCAAACTGCAGGACAATACGATCACGTTCAGCGGTGAAGCTGAAAACAAGGAACAATATATCAGGGCTCTCACGCTGCTGGCGAATTTTCCGCGTTCGGTGCGCCCGGGGGCCGTCAATGTGATCCCGCCCGTGGCCAAACCCTACACCTGGTCGGTGGAACGCAAGGACGGCGTTGTGGTCATTGCCGGTTATGTTCCCGACGAGGCAATGCGGGCCGAGATCGAACGCCAGGCGAAATTGTTGTTCCCCGGTGCGAAAATATCGAACACCCTGCAGATTGCGCGCGGCACGCCGGCAGGCGACTTTGCGGGCGCCGTGAAACTGGCCTTGCAACAGGCAGCGAAACTGTCGTCCGGGCGGGTATCGATCACCGACGGAGAATTGCGATTGAGCGGCAATTCCGGCGATGCTGCCAAAGCGGAGCAATTGCGCGCTTTGCGCCGGATGCAATTGCCGCGCGGATTTAAACTTGGGCAAGTTGAAGTCATGGCGCCGTTGCCGAAGAAAGTGCGTGTCGATCTGCCGCCGGTTGCGCAGGTTGTGGTGCCGCCACGGCTGGTCGAAGAGGCAAAAAGGCGGGCGGAGGCGGAGGCAAGGGCAAAGGCGCAAGCTGCCGCGCAGGCAAGGGAAGCAGCCAGGTTGAAGGCGGAAGCGGAGGCAAGAGCCCGCGCTGCTGCGGATCAGAAAGCCAAGGCGGCCGCGGAAGCTGCTGCAAAAGCTGCCGCCGAAGAAAAGGCGCGCGCGGCGGAAAAAGCAAAAGCCGAGGCAGCGGCAGCCAAATCCAGAGCAACGAAGTCCCAGGCGGGTTCAAACCAGAGTGCGAACAAGACCGGGAGCAATACGAGTGGCGGCAAGTGTGCGGCACTGGTTGCAGCGCAAAAGCCGATACAGGTTCATTTTGTCTCGGGTAAACGTGCCCTACTCAACGAGGCTAAACCTGTGTTGAATGCTGCGCTCAAACACGCAGTTGAACTGGCGCGACGCTGCCCCGATGTGAAATTACTGCTGAAGGGGCACGCCGACTTCAAAGGCACACGTCGGGACAATCTTGTTCTGTCGACTGGCCGGACCTTCACGATAAAACGCGCGCTGATCAGGGCAGGCTTCAAACGCGAAAACATCGTGACCGAAAGCTATGGGGAAGACCGCCCGGTTGCCGACAATGAAAACTTTTTCGGGCGGGTCAAGAACCGCCGCGTCGAAATAATTTTCCAGTAAGGATGCCGGAATGGTTCACGTCATAGAATTTCACTGGATCTATCTCGCGCTGGCCTGCGTGCTTGGCTGCCTCGTTGGTGTAATGACCTGGAATAACCGGTTACGCGGCAGCTGGCTTGGAGGCTGGCTTGGAGGCTGGCTCGGCTGGGCGCTGGCGCTGTTTGCAATCGGGGTGATTGTCGCGCTGGTGCGCGTAGTGCCCGGACGCTACGGCCTTTATCTTGAACTCGCATTGTTGTTTTTTGCGGCCTATGTCATCGGCTGTCTGGTTGGTGGTGGGTTACGAATGTTGTTCGCACCGGTTTATCATGGCGGAGGCGCCGATCAGGAACCGGTTGATACCGGAAGCAGGGCAGTGCCTGCTGCGCAAACGCCTGCTGCGCAAGCGCCCGCGGCGGCAGCGCCACTGGTTTCACAGCCACAAAGCAATAGTGAGAACGTTCAATACGGTGCGCCGGTTGTACATTCCACGCCGTCACCGCAAACGGCCGTGACGACAAAACCGGTCACGACACAATCCGCGTCGAAGCCGGATGCAGGTCAGGCCGCTGATGCAATGGCAAGTGCCCCGGCCGCCGTTGCTCGGTTAGCGTCCGCGCCGGTTGCACCCGCCGCCATGGGGGTAATGTCCGCGCCTCTTGGCGGCAAACCCGACGACCTGAAGCGGATCAGGGGCATTGGTCCGACACTGGAGAAGAAACTCAACGGAACGGGCATATTCCACTTTTCGCAGATCGCTGCATGGACCGAAGCGGACGTTGAGGCTGCCGGCGCGTTGTTGTCGTTTCAGGGACGTATTGAGCGTGAAGACTGGATAGCCCAGGCAAAATTGTTGGCGTCCGGTGGCGAGACGGAATTTTCGCGCCGCGTCGATGATGGCGATGTGCCAAGTTCGCGCAAAAGCGATGGCTGAAATATTTCCAGCATTGGCGTGGTGAAGACATGCGCTTGCACTGTTAGCGTGCAATCGCAATAATCAGCCGCGGTCGCGAAGCAGGCGCGACTTTTCGCGGTTCCAGTCGCGCGCGCGCTCTGTCTGGCGCTTGTCGTGGACCTTTTTGCCTTTCGCCAATGCAATCTGGAGTTTCGCGCAGCCCCTGTCGTTGAAGTACAACTTCAGCGGTACGATGGTCATGCCCTGACGCTCGATGCCCTGTGCAAGCTTGCTTATTTCGCGCTTGTTCAACAGTAGCTTGCGCGGACGGCGAGGGTCGTGATTGAACCTGTTGGCTTGCAAGTATTCCGGGACGTTGGCATTGACGAGGTATACCTCGCCCTTCTTGTCGACATCGACATAGCTCTCCGAAATTGTCGCCTTGCCGGAGCGCATGCCTTTGACTTCGGTGCCGGTCAGCATGATACCTGCTTCGACGGGCTCGCCGATCTCATAATCGTAGCGGGCGCGCCGGTTATCCGCCGCGACTTTGAAATTGCCGCTGTCTATCTTCTTTTTCTGTGCCAATGTATTACTTCGTCGCAGAGGCGATGCGCGGTTGCAGACCGGCGCTTTCCTTCTTTGAATCGATGACCGGGTCAAACAATTTTGATTAACGCGTTTGCGGACGGAAAACCGGTACCCGCTTTTCCTGGAAACGCCTTATTCCGCGGCCCGTTGACCGGCCCCGGAAATTACGCCGGCAAATTCCATCGCTGCGCGCAGCTTTGCCTTGCTGGCATCGGTCATTGGAACAAGCGGCAGACGCACGTCTTCGCTCATCATGCCGAGTTCGCTGAGACCGTACTTCGCGCCAGTGACGCCGGCTTCCAGGAAAACGCCGCTATGCAACGGCACCAGCCGGTCCTGAATCGCGAGCGCCTGCTTTGGATCGCCGGCGTTCCAGGCGTTTTGCAGACCGGCGCATTGCCCCGGGGCAATGTTGGACACAACCGAGATACAGCCGTGCGCCCCTGCAGCGAATGTCGACAGCGCCGTCATATCCTCGCCGGACAATTGAATGAACCCCTCGCCCATGGCTTCGCGCTGAAGCGAGATACGCGCCACGTTACCGGTCGCATCCTTGACACCGGCAATGTTCTTCAACTCGAACAGCCGCGCCATTGTTTCGACCGTAATGTCGACGACAGACCGGGGCGGGATATTGTACATGATGATCGGTATACCGATTGCGTCGTTGACCGCCTTGAAGTGCTGGTACAGGCCTTCCTGATTTGGTTTGTTGTAATAGGGCGAGACAACCAGCACGGCGTCGGCGCCTGCCTTCTCTGCGTGTACCGCAAGATCAATTGCTTCGTCGGTGTTGTTCGAGCCCGCGCCGGCAATGACCGGGACCCGGCCCCTGGTTTCGGCGATGCAGGCTTCAACCACCTTGTGATGTTCGTCATGAGACAGGGTAGGGCTTTCGCCGGTGGTTCCGCAGGGAACCACGCCTTGAATGCCTTGCTCGATCTGCCAGTTCACGAATGCGCGGAACGCGGCTTCGTCGAAAGCGCCGTCCTTGAACGGCGTAACCAGTGCTGTCATCCAGCCGTTCAGCTTCGCATGTGCCGTCATCTGCTCGTCCTGCCTTCAAACTTGCCAAATCCGCGCCGCAATCGCGCCTGATGATAGGCCATTCCTATTCATAACCCGGATGCCGGGTGAATGGGAAGTTTATTGTAATTTCAGCTGGCGCGGTTGGGGTGGCATCGCGTCATGCCGGGAAGGTTTGCGGATTGCCATCCACCTCGCCATTCCTATGGTTAGCACTTCCTCAACCCGTTGATCGTACGCTTGATGATTCAGTAGCGTATGATTGCGGGGATGATATGGCACATTCGCCGGGCCCATCGCGTTTCTCCCAGGTGCTGGGAATAGCTGCAATATTCGTCGTTGGCGGCTTAAGCCACTGGACTTATACGCAATTCACCAGCGCGGCGGCGAAAGTTGGCAGTCGCGAACAGGCGCTGCCGGACCCCGGGAACGCACAGCGCGGCGCCGCGGCTATGTCGAGCGGGCGTCCGCTGCCGGTTGCGGCGAACGAGGCGGCATGGCGCGCCGAAGACCCTTCCGATGCACACCTTGCCGGCGAGTATACCAGGCAGCGCAAACAGGCCCATGAGCGCAGACGGCTGGCGCTAGCAGCCCGCACGATTGTGGCCTACGGGCGCGAAATACAATTGCCGGATGAGCCATTCCTGCCAGAAACAGTCACCGAGCCCGCCATCTCCGTCGATGCCGCGGCTACACCAGGGCCGGCTGCCGCGCTTTATCTACCAGCCAGGTTGCTCCATGCCGGCGAGATGGCGCGCGCGGCGCCGAAAATCACGCAGGCCGCGGGCGTCTGGTCGCGATTTGCTTTCGATCCCGATCGTTTTGCGATTGCCGCCTTGCGCAGCGAATTGATCAAGGCCCGTCGCGAGCTTGCCAGCTCGGCGGTTCTTCGAAAAAAGCTCGCCCGTGCGCACCGGCAAATCGCCGAACTTGATGGCATTCGCGGGCAACTTGATCATACCCGCCAGAGGGCGCTGGCACTGGAAGCGGAATACGCCGGCAAGCTGCAACGCTCGCGTGAGCGCGTCGCCATTCTGGTCGAACAACACATTAGCCGGGCGGCCCGGGTGTCTGCCCCCGCGCTCCTGGCGGGAATCAGGCCGTCAATCGTGGCAAGAACGGCGCCCGCGCGAAACAGTGCCGGAAAAAAAGCGCGCGCTATTGAGCCCTTATCCGGCCGGGCATGGGCCAATGCCGCCGGGCCTCTCGAGGGCGCGGCCGGCGTGGCGGCCGCAAAATCGAAAGCTGGCGCAGGTCCGGCTTCAACATCGGCGCGGCTGCCGGCGCCCGAGACAATCGATTTGACCGGTGTGCGCGAGGCGATCGCCGCGTTCAAGAAGGGCGATGTCGACGAGGGGCGAGCCCATGCAGCGAAGGTCCGTCATCCGGTCGCAAAGGCCGCGGTCGCCTGGGCGGAGGTGCGATTGCAGCCGCGGCGGGCCGGATATTTCCGCATAGCGGCATTTCTTGCCAGGTATCCGGACTGGCCAATGCGCAGATGGCTGCATTGGCGCGCAGAGCAGGGGCTTTACGCCGATCTACCATCACGGCGGTTTGCGGCCGCGTACCTGGAAAAATACAGGCCGGTTTCGGCCGCCGGGTATCTTGTCGAAGCGCGGCAACTCCTCAAGACCGGAAACAAGAAGCGGGCCGGTCAGGTTCTTGCTGCTGCATGGCGCGGCAAGAAGTTCACTACCTGGCTGGAGCGGCAGTTTCTTAAGCATTTCGCCGCGCATTTGAGTGCAGCGGACATCAAGTACCGGGCAGACAGAATGTTCTATCGCGAACGGTACAGCCATTCCCTGCGGCTCGCCGGGCGGGCCGGCAAGGAAGCCTATGCGCTTGCAGCGGCTCGCGTGTCTGTTGCGCGCGGCGGCTCTCCCTCCAAATTCGGTGCAAAGCTCAGCAGCAAATCCCGGCTGGATCCGACCTGGAAATTAGCTCAGGCGGTCCGGCTTCGCCGTACGGGAAAGCCGGAGGCGGCAGCGCAGATTCTGCAATCGGTGAAGGCGCCGCCCGCCGATCGCATTGCCGGCAAAGCCTGGTGGATGGAACGGCGCATGGTTGCACGCCGCCTGCTCGACAATGGCAACGCAAAGCTCGCCTATCAAATCGCCGCGGCACATGGCCTTCAGGCCCGCAACGGCGGCGTTGATTCGCGGACTTTGGTCGATGCGGAATTCTACTCCGGCTGGCTTGCGCTGCGTTTTATTGGCAAACCTGCGCTTGCGCTGACGCATTTCAACCGTGCGCTCAAACAGGCCAAACGTCCAGGCTCGATCGCCCGTGCCGCCTACTGGCAGGGCCGGGCGGCCGAACGCGGATCAAGCCCGGCCGACGCCGAACGGCTCTACGCAATGGCGGCCAGGTTTTCCAGCACATATTATGGTCAGGTTGCGCGGGCGCGCCTCAAGGGAACGACTTTGGTGCCGTTGCGCCGGGCTGCAAAGGCTGCAGCCGGCGCAGATCGTATCCTGGCTGTCCGGACGGTGGAATTGCTGCGGCGCGCAGACGCCGGTCCGCTGGCGAACACCCTCTCGTACGGCCTTGCACGGGAACTGCGTGACCGGGCGCAGATTGCGGCTCTTGCCGTCATATTGAAACGCGAGCGCGACGCAAGGAGCACGATGATTGTCGGCAGGCTCGCCGCCCGGCGCGGTATTCAATTTGATGACGTGGCTTTCCCGGATTTTGGCGTGCCGCAATATGTTGCACTGGAAAATTCAGCTGACCGGTCGATGGTGTTCGCCATTGCCCGGCAAGAAAGCGCGTTTCGCGCAAACGCGAAATCGCATGCCGGCGCCAAGGGGCTGATGCAGATGCTCACCTCGACGGCGCGGGTGACGGCCAAACGCAAGGGCATCCCGTTCGACGCAGACAGATTGTTGTCCGATCCGGCATTCAATGCCCAATTGGGCGCAGCCCATCTCGGTGACTTGATGCGTGAGCATCCAGGGTCGCTGACCCTGGTCTTTGCCGCCTACAATGCCGGGGGCGGGCGTGTGAAGCAGTGGATCCGCACCTATGGCGATCCGCGCAAGGCCGGTGTCGATCCAATCGATTGGGTAGAGCGGATCCCGATCGCCGAGACCAGGCATTACGTTCAGCGGGTTACCGAGAATCTCGGGGTCTATCGGGCCATTCTTGGCCGCAGCGGGCCGCCGCATCCGGCAGCGTCGCAGTTCCGCGCGCTGGCTGCGCGCTGGTAGGCGGGCCTTCGTCCGCCGAACTGCGCCAATTCCGCTGAAACCGCGCCGGGGTTGGTGTTTGCCGCATAAATGCCTGAAAATGTTCGAAAAAATGCCTTGTATTGGCACCGCCATTGTGGAATCTTCCGGGCGGGGTTTGGATTCACCGCTGTTTTCGTGTTTTCCAGGTTGTGCGGCATGTGTTTGTTTTCGGGTATTGCGGGCAATTTCCCCGAATTTTCGCGCTTTTTATTCATGGACCGGCCGTCACGCGCGTTTTGCGTCGCCGCCGCTTGGGTTTCGGTGTGCCTGGCGATTGCGGGCTGGAGCATTGCCGGGGCAAGCAAAGCGCAGGCGCAAACCCGGATCGGCGCCGCGACCGCCGTCAAGAACCAGGTCGTTACCCTGCGGCGCGGGCAATCCATCCGATTGGGGCAGGGCTCCTCGGTCTTCCGCAGCGAGGTTGTTTCCACCGGCAGGGATTCGGCCGCCCGTCTTACCTTCCTGGACGAAACCAATTTGTCGATCGGTCCATCGTCCCGGGTCGTGCTTGATGAATTCGTCTATTCGACATCCCGCTCGGCGCAGGCGCTGACCATCAATCTTGCGCGCGGCGCCTTCCGGTTCTCGACCGGTAAACTCGACAAGCGCGCCTACAAGATTCGCACGTCGACAACCACGATTGGCGTACGCGGCACAATCCTCGACATATTCTCGCAGTTCGGCAAGACCTTCGTTACGCTGGTCGACAACGGCGCGGCGTTCCTGTGCGTTACCGGAAAGGCCATATGCGCGACGCTCAACGTGCGCGGCCAGACTTTCGTTATTGACCGTTTCGGCATCAATCGCGTGACCGGACGCACGACCCGTTACACGTTCCGGCGCTATTGCACTGGCAATCTTTGCAAACGCACGCGGCTTGCCAATCGGACCCGGCCATCGCAGCGCCCCATTGCCCCGGTCATTACCCGCATCGTGCAGCGGCGGATCAACCAAACGTCGCTGTGCAGCAATGGCGATTGCACCCCGGTCACCGTAACGCAAGTATCGCCGACGGTTGGCCTGGTCACCGGTATCGTGCGGTTTCCCGGCGGGGCGGCCGATTGGTTCTCCCTGGGGCTGACGCTTCCCTCGACCACGAATGCGCCCCTGGTCAACGGCGATATTGTCTCAGCGCTTCCCGAAAGCAAGGGTGCGAACATCTACACCTTCACGGCCGCCGGCAACGTCACCTCGAC
>CAZTMN010000106.1:0-12984 GCA_964615275.1 uncultured Beijerinckia sp.
GAACCGGGAAGGCTTTCGGATTGTCGATGCTTTCTCGCGGATCGTGCGCCTGGGCGAGGGCCTTAGCCGTACCGGGGCGCTCAACGGTGACGCGATCGAGCGCACCTTGTCGGCGCTCGCCGTTTGCCGTGACAAGATGGAGCATCGCGGGGTTTCGCGGGCGCGCCTGATTGCCACCGAGGCCTGCCGGTCTGCTTCAAATGGCCAGGGATTCTTGCAGCGGGTCCGTAACGAGGTCGGGATAGAGCTGGAAATCGTCGACCGGGAAACCGAGGCCCACCTGGCCGCAGCCGGTTGTACGGTGCTTGCCGATCAAGACGCGCAATCCATCGTATTGTTCGATATCGGGGGCGGATCGACCGAAGTGGTCTGGCTGGCCCGCGGCAGGCCGGGCGAGCCTTCCTTGCGCAAGCGCATGCGCCATTGGACATCGCTGCCGCTTGGGGTCGTGACAATGGCCGAGCGGTTCGGCGGACACGATATCGACGCCCAGACTTTCGAGGACATGGTTGAATTTGTTGCCGGCGAGTTGCAGGAGTTCAAGGCCTGTGCAGCCGCGGAGACCCGATGCACCCGTTTTCATTTGCTTGGGACTTCCGGGACCGTAACCACTGTGGCCGGCGTCCATCTCAAGCTGCCCCGTTACGACCGGCGTAAGGTCGATGGCCTGTGGATGAGCCGCTCGGAAGTCGACGACGCCATGCACTGCCTGCGTAGCATGTCCTACGAAGAGCGCGCTGCCAACGGTTGCATCGGCCATGAGCGCGCCGATCTCGTGTTGGCGGGTTGCGCGATTCTGGAGGCGATCCGGCGCGCGTTCCCGGCCGAGCGCGTCCGCATCGCCGATCGCGGGCTGCGTGAAGGCATTCTGATGCAACTGATGAACACCGACCGGGTCTGGCGCGACAGGTCGCCCCGCCGGGAGGAACACCGGTGAAGTGCAAGCCGCCGCCTGGCGGCAAGGGCGGGGCCGGGAGCCGGAAAAGCGGCGGGAAAAAAGGCAACAGCCAAAAAACCTCCGACGGCCATGGCTTGAAGGTTCAGGTTCGCACGGCGCGAAAACGTTCGCATTCCTCAACGTTATGGCTTGCAAGGCAATTGAACGACCCCTATGTCGCGCGCGCCAAACGCGAGGGCTATCGCTCGCGCGCGGCCTACAAGCTGATCGAGATTGATGAGCGTTTTGGTCTGCTGAAGCCGGGTATGAAGGTCGTCGATCTTGGTGCAGCGCCGGGCGGTTGGGCGCAATATGCGGCGCGCCAGGTCAAGTCAATAGATCCGGCAGCCCGCGGGGCAGGCCGGGTGATTGGCATTGACCTTCTTGAAATTGAAAATATTCCCGGTGTCGAATTTACGGTGCTGGACTTTACCGAAGATTCTGCGCCCGGTGAACTGCGCGCAATGTTGAGCGGCGACAGCGAAGAAACCGTGTTTGCCGATGCGGTCCTGTCTGATATGGCCGCCAATACGACCGGTCATAAGAAGACCGATCATTTGCGCATAATGTATCTGGCGGAACTTGCCGCAGATTTCGCGCGCGAAGTCCTCGCCCCGGGCGGCTGTTTTCTTTCGAAGGTTTTCCAGGGCGGCACCGAGGGTGATTTGCTGGCGATGCTGAAACGTGATTTCGCCAGCGTGCGCCATATCAAGCCGAAAGCAAGCCGCGCCGATTCCGCTGAACTATACGTCCTGGCAACTGGGTTTCGCGGCCGCGAGCGTGGCGGGACCGATGGCGGGGACGGTCAATCGTAACGCGGGCCCGATAGCGGAAAATCAATCCCCGCATGTTCCCGATCAACCGCCGTCTGTCCACACCAGTTTGTACAGGTCGAACCGTCGATCACGCAGGTTCCGAACCGTCCCTTGCGCCCGCGCCCAGGCCAGATCGGACAGATCAAGGTCGGCAACGGCGACCGTCTCGACATTTTCTGACGTGTCGGCGGCAATGCCATCGCGTGCGAATGGAAAATCGCAGGGCGTCAGGATGCACGACTGGGCGTATTGAATGTCCATGTTCTCGACATTCGGCAGGTTTCCGACGTTTCCGGACATGACTACGTAACATTGATTTTCGATAGCGCGAGCCTGCGCGCAATAGCGCACGCGCAGATAGCCCTGGCGGTTGTCGGTGCAGAATGGAACGAACAGAATCTGGGCGCCCTCATCGGCAAGCCGCCGCGCCAATTCGGGAAATTCGGCATCATAACAAATGAGCACGCCGATTGGCCCGCAATCGGTTTCGATCGCGTGTACATGTTCGCCGCCCTGAATGTTCCACCAGCGCCGCTCATTCGGCGTGGGGTGAATTTTTTCCTGTTCATATACGGAGCCATCGCGCAGGAAGACATAGGCAATGTTCTGGATTTCCCCGTCTTCAGCTCGGGTCGGATGCGAGCCACCGATGATATTAATGTTGTAACCAATCGCCATCTCGCGCATTGCGTTGACGAAGCGGGGTGTGAATTCCGTCAACGCTTCAATGGATTCTGCCGGCGTCAGCTTGCGCTTTTCAAACGCCAGCAGCTGCAACGTAAACAATTCTGGGAAGACAACGAAATCGGACTTGTAGTCCGATACCACATCGACAAAATATTCGATGTTCCCGATGAATTCGTCGAAGCTTGCAATGGCGCGCTGTTGAAACTGTACCGTCGCGACGCGCACCCATTCTTTCGGCGCGGCGGCACTGGTCTCCTTGCCGCTCTCCTGATTGACGTATGGATTGCGCCAGACCATGTGCGAGGCGTAACCGGCTGACTGCTTGTCCGAGGAAAGATAATTCTTGAGCACTCCGATTGGCTCGAAACCGGCCCGCAAGTGGAAGCTGGCAACAGGGTCGCGCATCTTGCGTTCGACGACGGCTTGCAGGTAATCCTCCGGACTGGAAAATTGTTTGCGCCGCCGGGCATAGCCCGGCATCCGTCCACCGAAGATTATTCCTTTTAGTTCATTTGATTCAACATAAGACTGGCGAGCCTCGTAGAGCCGCTGGCCGATACGCAGGCGCCTGTAGCCGGGATCCACGCAGACTTCCATCCCGTAAAGCCATTCGCCATTTGGATCATGCCGGGAGGCGTAACCGCCGCCGGTAATCTGGTTCCAGGTATGCGGCGCCATTGCGATATTTTCGCCGATGATGAACGTCGCGGCGTATCCGACAATCTTGCCCTCGTATTCAACCACGAACTGGCCATCCGGAAACCGTGTAATCTGGCCCCGCAACATGCCCGCTGTGTAGGCCGGCATGCCCGGGTACACGCGCTCCACCAGAGCGTTGATTTCGGGAATATCCCTGAGAACCGCGCACCGTACGATCAGCGCCGCAGGCATGCCCCGCGATGGCGCAGGCTTGCGGGCCGTCCTGGACCGATGGGTTCGCTCCGGCGCAGCGACGGCTTGCTTTGCGTGCGGATGCTCATGTTCGGGGGCGGTGCGTTTTCTGGACGCTGCCTGTCCTGCATTTGCGTTCTTCCGTGCCGGGGACTTGTCCCCGGGTTGGCTGGTTTTGGCGCCGGCCTTGTTACCGGATTTGGGTGGTCTGCTTGCCACTATCGCACCTGATCGAATTTTGGACGGCTTCGCTTGCGCCTGCCTTGAATGCTGTCATTGCGGCTTTATCATGATTCAATGGTACCGCATGCACCCTATATATTCGCAGACGACGCAATAATGCGGCTCGACTGACCGCCGGGAGGTGCGGGTCCGGCTGGGACGATTGCATCCACAGGCGGCTTTGCCGGGGGATGCGCGCGTGCTATGAGCCGGTGCCAATTCCGAAGTTTAGACGATTCGAGTCAACGTCACGTCACATTCCGGTGCAAATCCAATGCTCCGGACGGGCAGTTTTACAAGGAAATGGCAATGGCCGACCAGACCAGCCCCAGGTTAACCGAAGCATTAACCTTCGATGATGTGCTCTTGCAGCCTGGTCATTCCGAAATTCTGCCATCTGCCGCAGATATTTCCACACGTTTGACAAAAACGATCCGGTTGAAATTGCCGATTGTATCGGCAGCCATGGACACCGTTACCGAAGCGCAACTGGCGATTGCCATGGCGCAGGCCGGTGGTATGGGAGTTATCCACCGCAATCTGGAGCCGCACGAACAGGCCGAGGAAGTTCGGCGGGTGAAACGCTTCGAAAGCGGGATGGTCGTCAATCCCATCACCGTGTTTCCGGACCAGACCCTGGCCGATGCCCTGGCGCTGATGCAGCGGCACAACATTTCCGGTATCCCGGTGGTCGAGCGCAGCGACCTGTCGCGGCCCGCTAAACTGGTTGGCATACTGACCCATCGCGACGTGCGCTTCGCGGACAACAACGAGGTTCCCGTTTCCGAGCTGATGACGCGCAAGGTCGTGACGGTTCGCGAAGGCGTCAGCCAGGACGAGGCTCGCAGATTGTTACACCAGCACCGGATTGAAAAGCTGGTGGTCGTCGACCACGAAGGCAAATGCGTCGGCCTGGTTACTGTCAAGGACATGGAAAAAGCAACACTGCACCCCGATGCCTGCAAGGACGATGCCGGCAGGTTGCGCGTCGCGGCAGCCTCGACGATCGGCGACAAGGGGTACGAGCGCGCGATGGCCCTCATTGATGCCGGTGTCGATTGCCTCGTTGTTGATACGGCCCACGGCCATTCGCAGAATGTTCTCGACCAGGTCAATCGTATCAAGCGGACATCCAATTCCGTCGCGGTAATCGCCGGAAACGTCGCCACGGCCGAAGGCACGAAAGCGCTTATCGATTCCGGCGCGGATGCCATCAAGGTCGGTATCGGACCAGGTTCCATTTGCACCACGCGAATAGTTGCCGGCGTGGGGGTGCCACAGCTGACCGCAATCCTTGAATCCGCAGCGGAGGCGCACAAGCACGATGTACCGGTGATTGCCGATGGCGGCATCAAGTTTTCGGGCGATCTGGCCAAGGCTATAGCCGGGGGGGCGTCTTGCGCGATGGTCGGCTCGCTTCTGGCTGGTACGGATGAGAGCCCCGGCGAGGTATTCCTCTACCAGGGTCGCTCGTTCAAGGCGTATCGCGGGATGGGGTCGGTCGGCGCGATGGCGCGCGGATCAGCGGACCGGTACTTCCAGCAGGACATCAAGGACACGTTGAAACTGGTGCCCGAGGGGATCGAGGGACAGGTGCCGCACAAGGGACCGGTTGCGGCGGTTCTGCATCAGCTTGCCGGCGGTTTGCGCGCCGCGATGGGCTACGTTGGTGCTCCGGATGTCGAAGAATTGCAGAAGCGGGCGCGGTTTGTGCGCATTACCAACGCCGGTTTGCGCGAGAGCCACGCGCATGACGTCACAATAACCCGCGAAAGCCCGAATTACCCCGGTGGCCGTTAACAGGCCAATGCGTTTGTAACGCTTGCTCGGGTCATCCGTATTGGGCAGACTGTCGCGGAAAAGGAGCTTGCCATGCGTGGTCCCCACGACGTCGGCGGCCTGGACTATGGTCCTGTGGAGCCAGCCGACCACGAACTGAATTTCTGGGAAAAACAGATCGATGCCATCCGCGCGGTTATTGGAGGCAAGGGAATCGTTTCGACCCACGAGAACCGGCGCACGATCGAGCAATTGGGCCACGACGTGTACGACACGCTCAACTATTACGAACGCTGGACCGCGTCTTTGCAACGCCAGATGATCGACAAGGGGATTTTGACCCAGGACGAGATAGATGAGCGGGTCGCCACTGTGCGTGCGCGGCTCGCGGAAACCGGCGAACTGGAACTGAAGGACGGCAAATGAGCGGCGGTTTTCAGCCCGGCGATAAGGTGCGCGTACGCGACGATTATCCAATCGGGCATATTCGGACGCCGGTATACATCCGTGGCAAGACGGGCCGGGTCGAGAAATATTTCGGCGACTACGGCAATCCCGAAACGCTGGCGTATTGTTTGCCGAGCGACGACCGGTCCCTGTACAAGGTGCGGTTCGATCAGCGCGATCTTTGGCCGGACTACAATGGCGGCGAAAGGGACACGGTCGAACTCGATATTTACGAACACTGGCTGGAAAAGGCGTGAAGCATCATGTCGGATCACGAGCATCATCATCACACCCATGAACATGACCATGATCATCCCCATCCTTTCCAGGATGACGACAAGGTGCATTCCTATTACCAGCTTCTCGGTCAGGCGCTGAAGGAGTTGCTGATCGAAAAGGGCGTCGTCACGGCCGATGAGGTTCGCGCCGCGCTGGAACACCGCGACAGCATCACCCCGGCAAACGGCGCCAAGGTTGTGGCGCGCGCCTGGACGGATACGGCCTATCGCGAACGGTTGTTCAAGGACGCCAACGCCGCCGTGGCGGAGTTTGGCATCGATATGCCGACTACCCACCTTGTTGCGGTCGAAAATACCCCGGATGTGCACAATGTTGTGGTTTGCACGCTTTGCTCCTGCTACCCGCGTGACCTGCTCGGCTTGCCGCCAGCCTGGTACAAGAGCAAGGCCTATCGCTCGCGCGTCGTCCATGAACCGCGCGAGGTGCTTTCCGAGTTCGGTACGCAACTTCCGGACGACGTCGATGTTCGCGTGCATGATTCAACCGCCGACATGCGTTATCTCGTGGTGCCGCGGCGTCCGGATGGGACGGAAGGGCTCAGCGAAGAGGAGTTGCGCGCGCTTGTATCGAGGGACACGATGATTGGTGTTACTGTCATTACACCGCCGGGCGGATAGATCGGCGCGCCATATGGAAACAACTGGAGCGCCGCCATGTCAGTTGCCACCGTCCTGACGCCGTTGTTCGCGCAAGTGCTGCTGGTTTTCGTTCTTGCAGTCCTGATGGGTGCGCGAAGGCGTAGCGCAATCCGCCGTGGCGAAGTCCAAAAATCAGCCCTGATTGGCGATGCGAGCGCTTGGCCAAAGACGGCACGCCTTGCCGCAAATGCGTTTCACAACCAGTTCGAGTTTCCGATCCTGTTTTATGTGCTGATCGCAATTGTCCTGATTACCCGAACCGCTGATACGGTTTTTGTCACCTTGGCTTGGCTGTTTTTCGGACTGCGCTGTGTCCACGCCCACATCCATGTGACCAGCAATCGCATGCCGCATCGGTTTTTTGTCTTCATTGCCGGTTTGACCGTACTGATGTTGATGTGGGTGCGAAGTATCTACCAGGTTCTCCTGAATGGCTGATCAGCGAACGGCAGCGGCGGTCCGCGCAATGGGATGGGAAATTCGCGTCCTTTCCATACCGTTGAAGACGCCGGTTCGCTGGGCCGGGCACAGTGAAAATCACATCAACGTCGTGTTGCTGGATGTGCGCATGACGAACGGGGCCCGCGGTGTCGCTGAAATGGCCGTGCGGCCCAAGTGGCATGGGGAAGACGTTGAGGGGCTCGTTCACGCGCTCGATCAGCGCTTGCTTCCTGCCTTGAAGGTCAGGAATTGGAGGGACGCGACCGCGTTTGATTCCGTATTCGATGCAGAAAAACATTCGGCACTGGCGCGTTCGCTCACCGATATGGCGCGGCAGGACGTGCTCGCCCAGACCGCCGGCCTGCCGCTTCAAGCGTTCCTTATGGAAACTGGGGGATGGCAACGGCAATCGATACCGCAGAGCGCGAAGTTTTCATGCACCATTACGCGGGCGGCACCGGACGCAATGGCGCAAGACGCAATCCGCTTGCAGGACACCACTGGCGCGCGCGCATTCAAGGTCAAGACCGGGCAGGGGCTCGGGACCGACCGGAGTGCCGTTGCATCCATTCGCTCGGTTGCAGGCGCCCAGGCGTTGCTGAGCGCGGATTCCAACAGCGCCGGGACGCCGGAAACCCTCGGGCCAATGTCGGAAATGCTTGCCGGCCATGATGTGCGCTGGTTTGAAGACCCCTGCCGCCTGTTTGCCGACAAGCGGTTTGCGCCGATCGCGGCAAGTTCGCAACTTCCTGTACTGGTCGACAATGCCTGCCGGTCTCTGGAAGCCGCTGACCGGTTTCTTCGTCTCGGGGCGGCCGGGTTGTCAGTCAAGATCATGAAAACCGGGATCGCCGAATCCATCGCGATCGCACATCAAGCCGAGCAGGCCGGAGCAAGGATTACGGTTGGAATTTGCGCGTCTACGGCGCTATCGGCGACCTATTCGTTGTGCCTGTTTGCGGGACTTCCGGACCAATTGAAAGCCATGCCGTGCGAAGAGACGTTTTTTGTCAATCTCGCCGCAGATATTTTTCAAACGCCGCTGCAATTTTCAAACGGATCCATTCTTCTGCCATCAGCCGGGCCGCTCGCCGACAAGATCGACTGGAGAGCCATCGACGTGCTGACATCGGCGCGCATAGCCTCAATTTAGTATTTGCTAACCATAACCGGGCAAGAATGACTGTGAATACTGTTATGTGCCATGTACTGTGGTGTTAACGATTTGCTTACCACAAGTATTCGCAGCAGGTTCATGTTGCGATTGGGATACTGTTTCGCGGCTGGGGTGACACACACTATGGCTTCGACGGTCTCAATTTGAGTTCGCGTGCCGGGGCGGGAGTTTTTCAGCAATGACCAGGAGTTCGGGTTTTCGCCAATGGGCGATGAAACTTTTCATTGGCGCGGTCATTCTTGCGGGCCTGTTCGGTCCATATATCATTTCGATAATTCTGAGCCTGGTCTGCCTCGCAAGCTGGTTGTGTTGCCGTAACCGCTCCAGTGAGCCCGCCGATACGATATATTCACGCGCGTCGTCCGATATGCGCGGCGGATTGGTCTGAGCTTGATTGTTGCACCCTTGTATCTCAACAAGGAACAAAACACGCGGCCAGCGTCCATTTCCGGGATAGTCCTGAGTTTAAACCCGTTACCCGGACATGACGCAAATGCGCGGTCCACAGGGGCGCGCATAGACTGCCATCAAGAATTGTCTGGAACTACCGGCGGCCGCTTTCCAGCTCGGTCTTGGCGTCAAGCGCCTTGCGTGGCGGCGGTGTGAGGTCACCTTCAGTCGGGGCAGGGCGGCTGCAGGCGGCTATAGCCATGGCGAACGCCCCTGCCAGGATCATGTACAACGCTCGTTTCATGTTCACCTTCCACTCCAATTCGCAGATTGGGAATCCAGGGACTGGATCCGGTACGGCGTTTCAGCGGTTTGCATAATTTCCCCGTGGGAATTCCGGCTCCATGCTCTATAGGATGATCCCGGCGAACTGTGGCAAACAAAAGTCCGGTTTGAAGAATTTTCTCCAAAGGTGAGCGCAGATGACGCCCGGTGCCCGGCTCGCGGCCGCAATCGACATTCTTGATGAAATAAGCGGGCTACGCCGGCCGGCAGCTTTGGTATTGAAGGAATGGGGCGCCAAACACCGGTTCGCGGGCTCCGGCGACAGGGCTGCGATTTCGGCGATCGTGTACGATACCTTGCGGGTGCGCGCATCGGCAGCCTGGATCATGGGTGAAGAGAGCGGCAGGGCCCTGGTTCTTGGGGCCATGAAGCTGGTTCGCGGCATGGATTCAGCCGCGCTGGGAAAACTGTGCAGCGGACAGGCACACGCGCCGGATCAGCTTGATCAAATCGAGATTGAAAAGCTGGAAAATGCCTCGCTTACGCAAGCACCGGCCCATGTGCAGGCCAACGTTCCCGAATGGCTGGCAAAATACCTGGTGCGGGCGTTTGGCGACAAGTTTGCCGATGAAATGGAAGCTCTGAGACATCGCGCGCCCGTCGATCTGCGCGTGAACACGCTCCTTTCATCGCGTCAGAAGGTACGCGCCGCGTTGCAGCATCTGAACGCGGAAAACACACCGTTGTCGCCCTGGGGTCTGCGGATCGCGCCCGGTAAGGATGGCCGCGGACCCGCGCTGGCTGCCGAACCTGCGTTTGCCAGGGGCCGTATCGAAATCCAGGATGAAGCATCGCAACTCGCGGCGCTGCTGTCCGGCGCTCAAGGGGGCTGGCAGGTGCTCGACCTGTGCGCCGGGGCGGGCGGCAAGACCTTGGCGCTTGCCGCGATGATGAACAACCGCGGACAAGTCTATGCAACCGATTCCGATGGCCGCAGGCTGATGCCGCTCTACAAGAGACTCGAGAAATCCGGCGCCCGTAACGTGCAGGTCCGGGCCCCGAGGGGCGCGCACGATATCCTGGCCGATTTGGACGAGAGGTGCCATCTTGTATTTGCTGATGCGCCTTGCACGGGCTCGGGAACCTGGCGGCGCAACCCGGACGCCAAGTGGCGTATTCGGCCGGGCGCGCTTGAGCAGCGAATGCGCGAACAGGACGAAGTATTGGAGGCGGCGGTTCGCTTCGTGCGTCCTGGTGGACGCATCGTATATGTGACGTGCTCATTTTTGCGCGAGGAAAACGAGGATCGCATTTCCGCGTTCCTGGAGAACCATAGCGAATTCGCGCCGGTCGAGGTGAGCGCGCTGGCCCAAAGCAGCGGCGTTCCGGAAATCGGGCGCTATTCCTCGCCGCATGGGCCTGGTATTCGCCTCTCGCCCGTTTCAAGCGGCGCCGACGGGTTTTATATCGCTGTTCTGTCTCGCGTGGCTTGAAGCAGGTTATGCCTGGCTAGGCGACCAGGTCCGGGATTGCCAGCCAGCGGCCGCGTTTGTCGCCGGCCAGGCACCCGGAAAGTATGGCGCGAACTTCGTTTCTTTCCTTTCGCGGCATACCGGCATTCGCCGCATGAACGTCCGGCCCTAATACGTGATAGGCAAAATCCCAGTAGGCGAGATGCCGGTTGAGCATGATAATCGCCAGGTCGGCGATCGCGGCGGACCCACCAAAGCACGCCTGCGTCACAAAAGCTTTGCCGCTCGCTATTCCGTAGCAACCCCCGACCAACCGGTCGGCTTCGTCGTGAATTTCGAGCGAATGGGCAAAACCGGCGTCATGTAAACGCGCCAGCGCTTCCAGGCCATCGCGGCCTGGCTGCAGCGGCGCCCCGCGTAGAACTGCCCGGCGGGCGCACTTGCCCGCCACGCTGGCGAAGTTTCGATCCAGCGATATCCGCAGCTTCCGTTCCGAGATCAGGCCGGTGCAGCCGGCCGGCTCAAACAATTCGGCTGGCGACCCGGCAAAGCTGTATCGCGGCGACCACCAAACGGCCCTGCCGGCGATCCAGCGCAAGGACAGGCCGCGGCCGTAACCGTCGACGAGCGTGCCGGGATTGAGGTCAAAAGCTCTGGCGACAAGGCCGTTGGCGTCGGGCTCGTCGAAACGGGGATCCGGCACCGCGGTTTCCTGGCCCGATGCGATCGCCGGCTTGAACGCGGTCCGAAAGGCCTGTAATCGGCCGGTGCCGACGAGATGGACCGTATCGATGCCGGTTCGCAGCAGGCCGAGAAGGAAATCCTCGGTGATTGCTGCCTGCCGGTGGGTCTGCCAGTCGCGCTGGGGCGCCTGTTCCCCTGATTCTACGCCTTCTGAAAACAGGGTTGCGAACTGCTTTAGCTGACTGCTGTGCATCATGGCGATGACCGAAATAGAGCTGGAGGCCGCCTGCAGCGGCATTGGTATGCAGAAGCTAACTCCTTCTGCTTGCAGGCGATTTGCGCCAATCGTTCAAATACTCGTTTAAAAGCGTTCATAGTTGGCCCCGGCGGGCGGCAAGCCGTTGCGCCGCCGTTGCCCATGCCCTAATCGGAAAGGGAAAATCCGGGGTTTGTCTCAATGAATGACGCGCTAAACGCCGCAATCGGCGGGCATTCGGAAATTGTTAGCCACCACGACAAGGTTTTGATCGTTGATTTTGGCTCACAGGTAACCCAGCTGATCGCCCGCCGGGTTCGCGAGGCCGGCGTCTATTGCGAAATCGCCCCGTTTCAAAACGCCGAAGCAGCGTTCAGGGCGCTTTCCCCCAAGGCCGTGATCCTCTCCGGCGGCCCGGCGTCTGTTACCAAGGACGGCTCACCGCGCGCACCGGAAGCGATTTTCGATGCCGGCTTGCCGGTTCTGGCGATTTGTTACGGCCAGCAAACGACCGCGATTCAATTGGGCGGCGAGGTTGAAGGCGGCCACCCGGCCGAGTTTGGCCGGGCCGATGTCGAAATTGTCGAGGATAGCGCCCTCTTCGCTGGCTTGTGGCAGCGGGGCGGGAAATATCCGGTCTGGATGAGTCATGGCGACAGGGTGACGAAACTGCCGCCCGGTTTCTCAGTCAAGGCGGTCAGCCCCAACGCGCCGTTTGCCGTTGCCAGCGATGAGACGCGCAAGATTTTCACCACCATGTTCCATCCCGAGGTGGTGCACACGCCTGACGGCGGCAAGCTGATCGCCAATTTTCTTCACAACGTCGCCGGGCTTTCCAGCGACTGGACCATGGCCGCATTCCGCGCCGAGGCTATCGCTTCGGTCCGCCATCAGGTGGGTGAGGGCAGGGTGCTGTGTGGCCTTTCGGGAGGCGTGGATTCATCCGTTGCCGCCGTGTTGTTGCACGAAGCCATTGGCGAGCGCCTCACGTGCGTATTCGTCGATCACGGCATGATGCGCATGGGCGAGGCCGACGAGGTCGTGACGCTGTTTCGCGATCACTACAACATTCCACTCGTACACGTGGATGCGAGCGAGCAATTCCTTGGCCAGCTGGACGGCGTTACCGATCCCGAAAAGAAGCGCAAAACGATTGGTGGCCTGTTTATCGATGTGTTCGAGGCAGAGGCGAAGAAAATCGCTGCCGACGGCCGTGGCGCGCTGGAATACCTGGCGCAGGGTACGCTCTATCCTGATGTCATCGAGAGCGTTTCGTTTACTGGCGGGCCCAGCGTCACGATCAAGAGCCACCACAATGTCGGCGGCCTGCCCGAGCGGATGAACATGAAGCTGGTCGAGCCGCTGCGTGAACTGTTCAAGGACGAGGTCCGCGCCCTTGGCCGCGAACTCGGATTGCCGGAAGCCTTTGTCGGCCGTCATCCGTTTCCGGGGCCCGGGCTCGCCATCCGCGTGCCCGGCGAGATTACCCGCGAGAAGCTGGATATATTGCGCAAGGCCGACGCCATTTACCTCGATGAAATTCGCAAGGCAGGTCTCTACGAC
>CAZTMN010000107.1:0-12943 GCA_964615275.1 uncultured Beijerinckia sp.
AGCAGCGGAATCATAATCCGCGTGTCGGGGGTTCAAGTCCCTCCTCCGCTACCAGATTTCCATGTTTGAATTGGTCGACCGTTGCTGGTTTGGTGATTTCATCAAAGCCCGAAGTGGTTTTGCGCCCGCGGAAAAAGAGTACGCGGCTCATGGGCCCGGTGTTATTGCCCGGCTGATCCATGCGTTTCACCCTTCGGCGTTGTGCCGGCGAGGGCATAGCGGCCGTCGTGCAGGCGTTCGAGCCCGGGGGTGTCGCGCAACCTGTCCAGTTCGATGATGATGTCGCGGCCGTCGCGACTGCCCGTACCTTCCAGCAATTCGCGGAAGTGTTGCGGGCCCGATTGAAGCAGGCCCAGCACGGTTTGATTGCGGGCGGTCGCCAGTGTCGGCGGTTCCGGCACGAGGTACTCCGTTCCCGGGTCCCAGCCAAAGGGCAAGGTGAGATCAAACCCGGCCTTGGCGCCCTGCCGCGATCCATTCAATGACGGATCAAGCGGAACCGCGCGATATCCGGCTGTCACCATCAGATCCCTGTCGGCCTGGAAGCGGGTTGCAAACGCCCAGTCCATCTGGTCGTCGGAGAAAATGTCGATGTCCGGATCGACAGCGAACACGTGTTTGCAATCGGCCTTGGATCCGAAGGCCGCGGACATGGCGTTGCGGACTTCTCCCGGGTAACTCTGCTTGAGCGATATGCGCGCGTTGAACATGCCGCCGCACGACGGCGTGCAATAGACGTCGACCGGAAAGCGGATCGCGGTTTCGAGCGCCTGCCATATGGTCGCTTCGCTGCGGAGAGAACACAATTGCGCGGTGTCGGTATGGGCCAGGTGCCTGCCGCCAATCGTCAGCGTCTGGAACAGGGCGTCGCGCCGCATGGTGATGGCGGTCAGATGAAATACCGGGTTGGTTTTCATATGCCCGTAGTAGCCGATAAATTCGCCGTAGGGCCCTTCCGGTTGCGACCAGCCGCGCTCGTCGAGATAGCCTTCGAGAACGATCTCCGCATCGGCGGGGACCCAGGCGTCCTGGGTAACGCATTTCACCAAAGGTACCGGCGCGCCACGTACCGATCCCATCACGCCCAGTTCGTCGTCATGGGCGGTCATGCTGGTCGCGGCAAGAGCGTCAGCGGGATGGGAGCCGATTACGAATACCATCGGCATGCGATGTTTCTGGCTGGCGTACTCGCCGTAGATGCCGCGCAGATCGCTGGGCGCGATCAGGTCAATCCCCGCTTCCTTGCGTCCGCGTAGCATCATGCGCCTGTAGCCGGCGTTACGCCGGCTTCCATCGGCTGCAGTCGTGATGTCTATGCCGGCGGAAATGTAAGGACCGCCGTCGAGATCGTGCTGCAGATGGACCGGCAATCTGGTGAAATCGGCATCGTCGCCCTGCCAGACGATCTCGTGGCAGGGAGCGTCTGTACTTGATACTTCAACCGGGGGAATTGATCCGGAGAGTCTTTGCGTTACCGTTGCGAGCAAGTCGCGCTTGTCAACGCCGAAGGCCAGGGCAAGCCGGTCACGGCTCCCCATAACGTTACCGACCAGGCAGGCCTTTTCCGGCCCTGCTGCCTCGAATAGAACAGCCTTTGGGTTTCCATCGAGACGGGCAGCGATATCGACCAGGTCGATCTGCGCGGTGTGGCGTTCGACCTCGCCTTGTTGTTCCAATTGCTCGACATAGGTGCGCAACCGGAAGGTTTGCAGATCGGCCTGCACCGTCCCGGTGCTTGTAACTACGTTCATCTGATTTGTCCTCCCGGGGATTGGGGCGCTTCCTCGTTGCCTCGCCGGCCGTATTCAGGAATTCAGTCATCTAGCTCGAATGCGAAATAACGTTTGTCGTCCGGCAATGTTTCCCAGCACAGGCGCACTCGCTGGCCAATCGCAAGTTGCTCCGGATCGACATTCACAAGGTTGGCGACAACCCGTACGCCCTCGTCGAGTTCTACCAGGCCAACGGCGTAGGGAACCTTGTCCTCGAAGCCGGCGGCGGGAACATGCGTGATTGTGAAACTGTAAATTATGCCTTTTCCCGACGCTGTCCGCCATTCGAGATTCTGTTTGCCGGTTTCAAGGCTGGCTGGCCGCGGGTAGAACTGAAAACGGTTTGACGCCGGATCGAATTGCAGCATCAACTTTTCGTCGGCGGCACCCTGCCAGAACCTTTGAGTCAGATTGGTTGGTGTCGGCGCGGGGCGGATTTTGACAGGTTCGCTCATGATTGCGTCCTTTCCTACCCTTGTTCGAGGATCATCGCGGCAGATACCGACCAATTGCCGCCGTAGGGAATAATTCCAATTCCGGTCACCATTGCGTTGCGGGGATCGGTCACCTGCCGGCCCTCGGCTTCGCCGAACATCTGCCGCACCGCTTCGACAAGATTGGTGAAGCCGGAGGCAAGACCGATCTGCCCGCAGGAAATCTGACCGCCGCCGGTGTTGATCGGCAAAGCGCCGGTGCGGCTGATGTCGGTGGCCAACAGGAAATCGGAGCCTTCTCCACCCTTGCAAAATCCGCTTTGCTCAAGTTGCAGCATGACGGCGATGAGAAAATCGTCATAGGGGTGGAACATGCGCACGCCAGCCGGCTTCAGACCGGCCTTGTCGAGGACTTCCGGTCCGACCACCGAAAAGCCGGTCTGTGTAATATCCGGCAGCGTCGCGCGGCCGTTGAAATTCGTGATTTCCGCGTAGGCCGTGGGATGGACGAACCGGGTCAGGCCAAGGGCCCTGGCCCGTTCCGTGCGCATCATCAGGACTCCTGCGCCGCCATCGGCGAACATGACCGAATCGAGAAGCCGCAAGGGCGAACTGACGATGCGGGAGTTTAGATAGTCATCCAGCGTGATCGCTTTGCGCAGGGACGGCAAAGCGTTTGGATTGGCGAGCGCACCGTCACGTTGGGTGACGGCGAGTTTTCCGAGCGCTTCGAATTTCAATTGATATTGATGCATGTAGCGGTGCATCAGAAAGCCAAATGCGCCAGGCGGGCCCTGGATGCCTGTGGGGTCCCAGAATTCAGGCCGAAAGCCCAGGTTCTTGCCGTGCCATTGTGTTGTCGGCGCATCGGCGCCGAGCACGAGCACGCAATCGCACAGTCCCGCCTGGAGCGCCATCGCGCCGCGCGATACCGACGCAAGGGCCGCTCCTCCGCCATGGTCCGAAACCTGCATGAATCGCGGCGTCAGACCGAGCGAATCGCACAGATAGGCGGTAGCGTATTGATTGGCCGATTCCGAATGGGCGATGTTGGTGGCAAAACCGCCGATGTCAGCTGGCCTGAGCCCGGTCCGGGACAGGATCTGTTCCATTGCGGCTGCGGCAAATTCAAACGTGGTTTTTCCCGAACGCCGTTCAATCGGCGTTTCCCCGTAGGCGACGATCGCAATGTCGCGGTTGATAAGGTGGTTCTGTGTCATCGCAATCTGCAGGGACGGTAGCGCGGGAAATCCGCCTTGAAACCGGTGCCCGTGTCCAGACTGCCCCGGATTGGCTGGACGGACAAGGTCGAAGCCATTGCGTGCGCCGCTTCGGTGGTTCATCATCCACGCCCGAAAAGGATAGCACATGAATGATGGTTCCACGCCCGCCGGCCAGCGGGGCATAGGCGGTTTTGCCGGGGCAACGCTGGTTGCCCTGATCTGCGGATCGGCGATACTCATGATATCGCTTGGCATCCGCCACAGCTTCGGGCTTTTCCTGCAACCGGCCTCGCTTCAACATGGCTGGGGGCGCGAGACGTTCGGCTTTGCCATCGCGATCCAGAATCTTGTTTGGGGTGTCAGCCAGCCGTTCGTTGGCATGCTCGCCGACCGGTTCGGTGCAACGCGACTGACGCTTGCGAGCGCGGTTCTGTATGCGGGCGGATTGGCAATCATGGCCCAAGTCGCCGATCCGGTCGTGTTTGTATTTGGCACCGGCGTTATTATCGGCCTGGCGCTGGCCGGTGCGAGTTTTTCCGTTATCTTCGGTACAATCAGCCGGCTTGTGGAGCCGGAGAAGCGTTCCCTGGCGCTTGGCATTACAGCGTCTGTCGGTTCGTTCGGGCAATTCGCGATCCTGCCGCTGGCGCTTGTGCTGATCGAAGCGCTCGGCTGGCAGGGAACCTTGTTGGTATACGCGGCGATGTGTCTCCTGCTTGTTCCGCTGGCGCTGGGCTTGCGCGAAGACGGCGTCGCGGCCGCGTCCGGGCCGGGGCTCAGGGCAATGGATGCGTTGCGCGAAGCCTTCGCGATGCGCGATTTCTGGCTGTTGACGTTCGGGTTTTTCGCTTGCGGATTTCAGGTGGTGTTCATCGGCACCCATTTGCCGGCCTATCTCGCCGACAAGGGCATTGCATCATCGGTGGCGGTTACGGTGCTGGCGCTTATCGGTCTGTTCAATATCGCCGGCACCTATTATTCGGGGGTCCTTGGCGGGCGGATGCGCAAACCGATGTTGCTGGTCTGGATATATATTGCCCGTGCGATAGCGATTGCTGCATTTGTCCTGATGCCCGTCTCGGCGCTCAGCGCCTATATCTTTGGCATGGTGATCGGCTTGCTGTGGCTGTCGACCGTGCCGCTGACCAATGGCACTGTTTCTTCTGTTTGGGGCGTAAAGAACATGTCCATGCTCGGCGGGATCGTGTTCTTCTCCCACCAGATGGGCTCGTTTCTCGGCAGCTGGCTTGGCGGTCTCCTGTACGACGTAACCGGCAATTACAATATTGCCTGGGGGATTGCCATTGGTGTCAGCCTGCTCGCGGCAGCGCTGAATTGGCCAATCAGTGAAAGGTCGGTGGCGCAGCGGCAGGCAGTAGCGGCGCCGGGTTGAGATTCGGCGTTGCCAAGGCATGTGGGCATAGCGGAGGAATTGTCATGAAAGCAGTGGGGTTCAACCAGTTCGGCGGGCCGGAGGTTCTGAAAATCATTGATGTTCCCGAAGGGCATGCGGGCCCGGGCCAGGTTCGTTTGCGTGTGCATGCGGCTACCGTCAATCCGACCGATACGCTGACTCGCAATGGTTCGCGCGCGGAACAGTTCAAGGATATTCCTTTTCCATTTGTTGTCGGCATGGAGGCGGCCGGCATTGTCGATGAAGTAGGCGAGGGCGTCGATACCGGCGTTGCGGTGGGCGATGCGGTTCTGGCGCTCGTCGTTCCCGAAGGCGCACACGGCGCATACCGCGAGCAGATTGTATTGAACGCGCGTTCCGTCGTGCGTGCGCCGGCCGGCGCGAGCCACGCCGAGGCAGCCAGCCTGCCGATGAACGGTTTGACAGCACGAATGTCGCTTGACCGATTGGGCTTGCGGCCGGGTCAAACCCTTGCGGTGACCGGCGCGGCAGGCGCCTATGGCGGTTATGTGGTCCAGATCGCCAAGGCCGATGGCCTGAAAGTCATCGCCGATGCTTCGGAGGCTGACGAAGCGCTGGTCAAATCGCTTGGTGCGGATGTGGTCGTTCGACGCGGCGATGATGTTGCGGCGCGCATACTCGAGCATGCGCCGGGCGGTGTGGACGGTCTCGCGGACGGCGCTGTCTTGCGCGAAAAGGTGGTCTCGGCGGTCCGTGACGGCGGGTCGTTCAACTCGGTGCGCGGCTGGGGCGGCGACGGTCAGCGCGGGGTCAGTTTTTCCGTCACCGGCGTGCGCGGCTACGATGGGGAATTCGAGAAACTGGACCATCTGGCCAGGATGGTCGAGGACGGTAAGATCAAGCTCCGTGTCGCTCAGACCTATCCTGCCGAGCGTGCCGGAGAGGCTCATGCCCGGCTGGAAGCTCGCGGGACGCGTGGCCGTCTGGTGTTGACTTTCTGAGGAGTCAATTACCGGTTATTGGCGCGAATTATCGCGCGTAGCGACAATAGCTGATGCAGCAGCTATTCTTATTGCGGGACGTCGCATGATTACACTTTACAGCAAAGCCACCTCCAACGGCCGCAAGGCTTCCATCATGCTGGAGGAGACCGGGCTTGCCTATACCGTCCGGCCGATGGCGCTGGAGAACCACGAGCAGAAGCAGGACTGGTACGTGGCGATCAATCCAAACGGGCGTATCCCCTGCATCGTTGATGACGATGGGCCGGGCGGCGAGGCAGTCACTCTTTTCGAATCCGGAGCCATCCTGACTTACCTGGCCGAGAAGTCAGGCAGTCTATTGCCGGCCGCACCGGCGGAACGCAGCGAGACGCTGAACTGGTTGTTCTTTGCCTCAGGCCATGTCACCCACACTGGCATGTGCGTTCACTGGCAGGTGCGCAATCGTGATAACGGCCGCGAACACGCCCATCTCGCCAGCTGGCAGGAAGAAAACAGGCGCGTCTACGGGGTGCTTGAAACAGCGCTGGCGCAGCGCGACTATCTTGCTGGCGAATATTCCATCGCCGATATAGCCGCTTATCCGTGGATATATCGCTGGAAGATGCAGGAGATCAGCCTGGAGGCGTTTCCAAACGTGCGGGCGTGGCTGGCGCGGGTCGGCGTGCGCGCGGCCGTGCAGCGCGGCATGCAGATACCGCCGCGGGACGACGATCTTTGATTGCGACCAGGCATTGAAAAAAGGGACTTGCTAGTTTCCCTGCGCTGCCAGTTCCACCTGTGCGGCGGTTGCAAGCAGCGCCTCGTCGGACATCTGCCTGCCGACGATTTGCAGGCCGAGCGGCAGGTCCTGCCTGTTCTTGACAATCGGAACGCTGATTGCCGGCAAGCCCGCGAGATTGATCGGAACGGTGAAGATATCTTCCAGGTACATCTCCACCGGATCAACGCTGTGGGAACCGATCGGGAATGCAGCGCTCGGCGCCGTTGGCATGAACAGGAAGTCAACGGCGTTAAACGCTGCAGCAAATTCGTCTGCAATCTTTTGCCGGACTTTTTGCGCCCGCAGATAGTAAGCGTCGTAATAGCCTGAGCTCAGTGAGAACGTGCCCAGCATGATGCGCCGCTTGACCTCGGCGCCAAACCCTTCGCCGCGCGACTTCTCGTACAGGCTTGTAATATCGTCGACATTGTCGGCGCGGTATCCGTAACGTACACCGTCATAGCGCGCCAGGTTTGATGACGCCTCAGACAAGGCGATAACGTAGTAGGCCGGCAAGGCGTAGCGGAATGTGGGTATCGATACATCGACAAGTTCGGCATTCATGTCGCTGGCGATTTTGCGCGCCGCATTCCAGACGAGTTCCGTGTCCTCGGTGGAGCCGGCTTCGACAACTTCCTTTGCAATTCCAATACGCAGTTTTTCCGGCGGCGTAGATAGCGCTTTTTCAAAGCCCCATCCGCGATCCGGCGCGGATGTGGTGTCCTTGGGATCTTCTCCGGCAATGACGTCCATGACCAGCGCGATGTCCGATACGGTCTTGCCAAAAACGCCGGCCTGATCCAGCGACGAGCCATAGGCGATTATGCCCCAACGCGAGCAAACGCCGTAGGTCGGCTTGAAACCGGCGACGCCGCAGAAACTGGCGGGCTGGCGGATTGATCCGCCAGTGTCGGTGCCCAGCGCCGCAAGCGCCAGATCGGCGGCAATGGCCGCAGCCGAGCCACCCGATGATCCGCCGGGTGCAAGATCGCCAAGCCCCAGCCCTTCACCCGCCGGATTGATCGACGGGCCGAAATGGCTCGACTCGGTCGATGAACCCATGGCGAATTCGTCCATGTTGACCTTGCCGAGGATGACGGCGCCTGCATCCAGCAGGCGTTGGGTTACGGTCGACTCATATGCCGGGACAAAGTTTTCCAGCATCCGCGAACCTGCTGTTGTGCGGATGCCAGTGGTGCAAAAATTGTCCTTGACCGCTACGGGCAGTCCCTCCAGCGGTCGCGCTTCGCCGCGGGCGATCCTTTCATCGGACCGGCGCGCCTGTTCCAGAGCCTGTTCCGGTGTTTCGGTGATGTAAATATTGAGGTGGCGTTTTTGTTCAGCTGCTTCCAGGAAACGTGGTACCGCGGCAGTGGCGCTTTCCGCCCCGCTTTTCAGGTTTTCCCGGTAACTGGCGGCGGGCCCGGGAGCGGGGCCGCGATCTGGCGCATTCATACAAGAGGTCCGGATGTTCGCAGGATTTGCAGGGGATATATCGCCTCCTCAGGCCTGCGTAAACATCGGAACCAAGAATGACGGACGCGGGCGCGTCAGAATTGCTCGCCACGCAAGCTGGTGCTCAATCGCTCGCGCAAGGCATCGCCGGAATGATGCGGCAGAAGCACCATGAGTTTGGCCAGCGCAGCCTCCGGCGTTAGGTCCCGGCCCGGTATGACGCCCGCCGCGCGCAGGCTCTTGCTTACGGCATAAAGGTCAAAATCCACCATCGCGTGATCGCATTGCGAGACGGCGATTGCCGGTTTGCCTCCGGCGAGGCCTGTGCTGAGCGCCTCCGCGAAAGCTTCATGGTCAGGCGCGGTTCCGGCGCCGTACGTGCGCAGGACAATTCCCTCGACGGAATCCATTACCAGCATGTGCGACAGCTGTTCCGGCCGCAGGGCCGGGGTAATAGCGATATCGAGCACGTTCGGATTTATCCGGTTTTCCGCACGGAACGGCGCATCGTGCGTCGGCGCTGGCAGCAAGCGATCGGGATACAGCCGAATTTTCCCGGCAACTTCGCCGAGCAGCGGAAAATTGGGCGAGTGGAAACCGTCAAAAGCGCTGGCGCTGAGCTTGCGCGTCCTGCAGCCGCGCATGATCTTGCCGCCAAATGCGACGATCACCTCTGGCACGCAGGGCAGCTGAAAAGCTGAATGGGCAGCAAGCCGCAGGGCCGTCCTGTAGTTTTCCGGTGCATCGCTGCCGTTTTGCATCATTGGCCGTTGAGCGCCGGTCAGAACCACCGGCTTGGCCAGATTTTCAAACAGAAAACTGAGCGCAGAGGCGGTGTAGGCCAGCGAATCCGTACCGTGAATGATTACGAAGCCGTCGTATTGCGCATAATGGCGGGCAATCCGTCCGGCTATCGTGAGCCAATCGCCGGGTCTCATGCTTGCCGAATCCAACACCGGGTCCAGGCTGTCCAGCGTCACGGACATTGCGCCCGCTTCCTGGTGCTGGCGATCCAGCGCCTTCCGCAACCGTTCCAGTTCCATCGGGCGCAATGGTGAATTTGCCGCCGGCCCGTCCGGCCTCATGCCGAAGGTACCGCCTGTATACAGGACATAGACGTTGGCCATGAAATTGTCTTAGCAGGCGGAAGGGCAGGGCCGCCAGTGGTGTGAACGTCCCGGGCGTCAGGCCGCCGCCTCAATTTGTTGCGTAAAGGCGGAGCGCCTTGCCCCGTTGCCGCTTCGCGGCCACAATGGCGCAATTCATCGAGTCGCGATCAGGGAACCGCAATCCTATGCCAGACAGTCTGCCGTTTATTCCTGCTGAACTGTCCGCGCAGACCGGATTTGCCGTCAACCCGCTCGACCGGCTTTCCAGCCGCCGCGACGATGCAGACTTCATCGCGGCGCTGAAGGCCGATCCCTCCAGCCGTTTCGTGGTCATTGGCCGTGACAGGCCGGTGCTGAAGCGCCTCGCCAGCGGTTATGACCCATTGTTCACGCGCGCGGAAGCCGAGGAGATCGGGCAAGGGCGCGAGTGCGCCCTGCTCGGGGTGCGCGGTGATACCGTCTATTTCGCGCAATTGCTCGACGATTCGGTTGTCTCCATCGTCGACGTCGCCGATGAAGGCGGGCTGATCGACACAAGGCAGTTCGTCATCCCGGACCGTGACGACCTGTTCGTCCATGATCTGCGGCCGATGGCGATCGAGGGCACGCTGCCGCCGGACCTTTACGGCCTGTTGAGCCAGGCCAAGAGCCTGCTGCACTGGCATCGCCGGCACCGGTATTGCAGCAATTGCGGCGAGATGTCGGATTTTGCCGGGGCCGGATGGCGGCGCGAATGCAAGGCCTGCAAAGGCCTGCACTTTCCGCGCACCGATCCGGTAGTGATAATGCTGGCGGTGCACGACGGCGATTGCCTGTTGGGCCGCCAGCCCCGTTTCAACAAGGGCATGTATTCGGCGCTGGCGGGTTTTCTGGAGCCTGGCGAAACCATCGAAGATGCAGTGCGCCGGGAAATCTGGGAGGAATCGGCGATTCGCATCGGCCGGGTTGCCTATATGGCCTCACAACCGTGGCCGTTTCCGGCCTCGCTGATGATTGGCTGTATCGGCGAAGCGCTCAACCGCGATATCGTTGTCGACCGGACGGAGCTGGAAGATTGCCGCTGGTTCAGCCATGCCGATGTCGTGCGGATGTTCGAGCGCAACCATCCTGACGGTTATCTCGCTCCGCATCATCTGGCGATAGCTCATCACTTGCTGCGCGCCTGGCGCGACGGTGAAGCGCCGGGCTTTGAATAAATCTGTCCGCAGCATTTGCCGTCAGAATTCCACCGCAAGTTTCACCCGCGAGATCATCCTTGTGAAATTATCCAGATCAAGGTGCATTGGCGTGCCGCGCGCGCGCCCGGCGATCTGCGGGGCAATTGTCACGTTAAGCGACGCCTTGTCATGAATTTTCACAAACAGGGTTGGGCCGAGAAACCAGGCCTGGCCATTCGATTGGGCGAAGAATTTGCTATAAGCACGCAGGTACGTGAGTTCCGCGCCGGTAAAGACCCGTTCGGAAAACTGATAAGTGAGTGCATTCGAGACTTTCACTTGCGAGCCGGTCGAGTATTGTGAGTGTACTTCCGGGTCGCGTTCGCGCGCTGCCGCGAGCACGATATTGCCTGCCCAATACAGCATGCCGGGGATTATCACCGCATCAAAGACCAGTTTCAGCTCCGCTCCAAAGGCATTGGTATGGCGTCCGCCGCCAGTTAGGCGCGCCCAGCGCGGTTCGATCGCTATTTTGAAGGAAAACGGATTGCCGGCGCTGCGTTCAACAATGCGGCGCGCCAGCTCAAAACTGGCGCCGTCGAATTGCACGGAATCCCGATTGATTGGCTCGGCCGGGAGATTGCGGATCGAGTGCCAGGCGGTGAAGACACCGATGCCGAGCGAGGTTTGCGGGGCGATGACCCGCTCGTAAAAATACTTCTGCCCGAACACCCTGTAATGGCCGAAGCGCTTGCCAATGGCGCCGTCGAATTCAATGCCGCCGCCATGATCGCCGGGCTTGCCAGCATCGGCGCTGGCGGAGAAACCGAATATGTCGCCGCCGGGAACCTGCGGTACATTCGCTGCAGCTGCCGCGCCGGCGGCAAGCGCCACCGCGCCGGCAAGCGCAAGACCGGTTGCAAGGTGAACCACGCGACCGGCGCGTGGCTTGCGTGACAGCAGCTGGCCGTGCGTTCGCGCCCGGCGGATCGATCTGATAGCGCACAAACGCAACATCTACGTGTCCTCAATATTTTGATAGCGAAGCGATGCGCACATCTTCCGCAATTTTCAAGCGAAATCTGCGGGAATTAAAGCGCAAACCGGCAGGGCGGTTCGCAGATACGACCCGGCTTGAGCCATGCCGCGATTCTGCTAAGCTTCAATCCGGGAGAGGGTCTTTCGGGATGGGCAATGAGCGAAACGGACGGACAGGGGGCCGGGCGGGAGCCAGTAAATGAGGGCGGAAGCCGGCCAGCGGAAGTGATGCAGCTTGGTGTGCCGCGCCGCGCTTCCACGGAGGCGGCTGAACTCGCCAGAAAGGCCGATGATTTTGACTCCATCCGCAAGGCGTTGGAGGATGCGGGCTCGTTCACGCGGACGATGTGGATCACCTTCGTTTCGCTCGGCACGTACCTCGCAATAGCGGCGGGCTCAATTACACATCGGCAATTGTTTCTCGAAACGCCAATCAACCTGCCATTGTTGAACATCGCCCTGCCGCTGGTCTGGTTCTTTATCATCGCGCCGATCTTCTACATGGTGATGCATTATTACCTGCTGTTGCAATTGCGATGGCTGGCCTACAAGGCAATGCGATTCAACGAGCGGCTCGATGCGCTGTCGCAAAGCCAAGACACGAAAGTAAAGATCAGGGCGCAATTGCCGAATTTCGTTTTCGTGCAAGCGCTCTCCGGCGCCTTTACCACAGAGGGTTGGGCTATTCGCTGGTCGCTGTTTGTAATCTTGTGGCTTACCATGGTGATCACGCCGCTGATCTTGCTACTGTTGATCCAGTATAAGTTTTTGCCGTATCAGAATGAGCTTGTTACGGACATTCACCGTTTGGTGGTCTTGGCAGATTTGATTGTGATAGTTTTTGTGTGGCGACAAATAGCGATCGGTTCGGCCGCCTTGCCGTGGCCAACTTGGGCGAAAAGGGGGGCAGCAGTTTCGGGTGCAACGCTTTCCTTATTTGCCGCAGTAGGTGCACTAACATTCCCGGGAGAATATTTAGATAAGAGTCCCTGGGCGCGCATTTTCCACAAAGTCGCAATTTTAAAAATATCTGATTCACAAGAAATGTTTTCAATACGAAAAGACACCATCGAGCATGGTGAATGGCTAAAGAAAGTACCAAGCGCGCGCCGTTTGGTCGTAGGTACGCTAAAGTTGCGTGGGTTTGACCCGGTCGATAATGAAAAATTCGAAAAGATGAAGGCGCGTTCGATAGTCTATAAATCTGCACAATGGCAAGGTGAAAGGACTATCGTTATTCGCCCAAGAAATTTTTTTGCGGCGGATTTTGCGTTTGCAGACTTGAGGAAATCGGATCTCAGAGACTCAAATTTTTCTCAGGCGTTTTTTTTCAATACATTATTAAACGGATCGGTTATGGACAGAACAAATCTTACACATGCTAGCATGAGGGGCGTAAAATTGGAAGGAGCAAACTTGTTTCGGATAAATGCATCTCATGTGGATATTTCATATTGCAAGTGTAACGGTCTTACGGCTCGGCAGGCTTGCCTGAAAAATTCACTCATGGTTGCGATCCAAGGAGAGCGGTTGGATTTGAAGAATGCTACGCTAGTTCGATCCTTGAATAGCCCCGAGTTTTCTAGACACCCTCGGCGCTCATTTTGTGCTGCCGT
>CAZTMN010000108.1:0-12363 GCA_964615275.1 uncultured Beijerinckia sp.
TTAGCGCGCCGACCATGCTCAGGCCGAGAATCCCGAGCGCAAATATTTCCGGGTTGTTGAACGCCAGGATGAGAGGCAGGACCAGCGGCAGCGTGGCAGCCAACAACAATGCGCCGAACACACCGCCAAACGCAGACACGGTAAACGCCGCGCCGAAGGCCCTTTGCGCTTCACCGCGCTGGGCGAGAGGATAACCATCCAGGATCGTCGCCTGCGACGCTGCCGTGCCCGGAATGCCGAGCATGACGGAGGCTATCGTGTCGCTGGTCGTCGTTACCGCATACATGCCCAGCAATAATGCAAAGGCCTGCACCGGATCCATGCCGAAGGTGAACGGCAACAGGATTACAAGGCCGATAATGCCGCCAAGTCCCGGAACTGCGCCGAGCCAGATACCCAGAAAAACGCCGCCCAGCAGATAGCCTATGGCCGGCCATTGCAGGACAAGAAAGAAGCCCTGCACGAAGGGTTCGATCATGGTGCCCTGCATAGCCGCGTCCGCCCCGATATGCGCCGGCGCTTACGGCCGGTTTCCATCAGGCGAGTTTATACGCTTGCGGGCTTGTGTCTACGGGGCCAAACACTATTCCGCGACTCTTTGCGCCAGGGCTTGCTCGGTAAAGAAGCGGTTTTCGGGCCGCGGCAGGCCGAGATTTTCGCGCAAGGTCGTGCCGGCGTATTGTTTGCGGAATACGCCGCGGCGTTGCAATTCCGGGATCAGCTTGTCGATGAACTCGACGAGGCCGCCGGGTACCCAGGGGAACTGGATGGTGAAGCCATCGCATCCGCGTTCGCTAATCCATTCCTCCATTCCGTCGGCGACGCTCTCCACGGTGCCGATGAAATTGAGGCCGGCATGGCCGCCAAGCCGCTGCGCCAATTGGCGCACCGTGAGATTTTCCCGTTGCGCCAGCTTGATCGCGTTTACGCGGCTGGTTTGTCCCTGTTCGGTTTCCGGAATTTCGGGAAGCGGGCCGTCCAGATCGAACTTCGAGGCATCGACGCCCAGTGCAATCGACAGGGAAGAAATGCAGGAATCTTCGTGAACGCCGGAATCGAGGACGCGGCGCTTTTCCCTTGCCTCGTCCAGGGTATCGCCAAGAATGACCATGGTTGACGGCATGATCTTGATCAGATCGGGGTCGCGTCCGATGGCTGCCGCGCGTCCTTTCACATCGGCATAATATTCCTTGCCGTCGGCAAGCGTGCGCTGGGATGTGAAGATGACTTCGGCCGTCTCGGCGGCGAGCTGGCGTCCGGCATTGGACGCGCCGGCCTGGACTATCACCGGCCATCCTTGGACAGGGCGCGCAATGTTGAGCGGTCCGCGCACGTTCAGGAATTCGCCGTGATGATCGAGGACATGGATCTTGTCAGGGTCGGAATAGATGCCGCTTTCGACGTCTCGGATGATGGCGTCGTCGGCCCACGAATCCCACAGGCCGGTGACCACGTCGTAAAACTCGCGGGCGCGCTGATAGCGCTTGTCGTGTTCCATGATTTCGGTCATGCCGAAATTCTTCGCTGCATCGGGGTTCGACGTGGTGACGATATTCCAGGCGGCCCGGCCGTTGCTGATATGGTCGAGGGAGGCAAAGCGCCGTGCTATGTGATAAGGCGCGTCGTAGGTGGTGGAAGCGGTCGCCGCCAATCCAATGTGTTTCGTTACCATCGACAGCGCCGACAGCAGGGTGAACGGTTCGAACGATGTGACCGTGTGGCTGCGGCGCAGGGATTTGAACGGCATGTTCAACAAGGCCATGTGATCGGCCATGAAGAAGGCATCAAAGCAGCCGCGTTCCAGATGCTGAATCAATTCGACTATTTTCGGCAGGCTGAAATTGGCATCAGGCCAGGCGTCCGGATAACGCCATGCGCCGGTATGAATGCTGATCGGACGCATGAATGCGTTCAGGTGCATTTGGCGTTTACCGCTCATCGTCATCTCCTGAAAATCACCGGGCGCGGGGCCCGGCGCAATTTGGATACATCCTAAAAGGATTGCCGCAGCCGTACAATGGAGCGACAATCGTGGGCTTGGTTCACAATTCGCCGCGTGATAATCGGAAATACCGAGAAACATCGACGACGGGAGACGCCACGGTGGGCGATATTCTGCAAAAATTCTTCTACCCGCGCGGGATCCTGTTCGTTGGCGCATCGAGCGATCCCAACAAGCTCGGTGGACGCCCGGTGGACCAGACAAAACGGCTGGGATTCAAGGGAAACATATATCCGGTCAATCCTGGCTCCGCGGAAATTCAAGGCTTCAAATCCTATGTATCGATAGCCGAAGCACCGGACGATGCGGATATGGCGGTTATTGCGGTGCCGGCCAAGGGAGTCGAGCCAGCCATTGAAGCCTGTGCCGCCAAGGGAATACCCCTGGCGGTAATCTTGAGCGCTGGCTTTGCCGAGCGCGACGCCGACGGACAGGCGGTGCAGGACCGTATCGTTGCGAAAGCCGCAGCAGCCAACATGCGGCTCATCGGTCCCAACAGCATGGGCGGAATGAGCTTCGAGACCGGGTTCAGCGCCACGTTCACGGGGATCGGCGACCATACGGGCAAGGATTGGCCGAAACTGGGGCATATTTCCATCGCCAGTCAAAGCGGATTCGTCGGTTCGCATCTGATGGCGAACCTGCGTGATCGCGGCCTGGGCATCGCCAAATGGGTGGCTACCGGCAATCAGGCCGATATCGACGTTTCAGATTGTATCGCCCATCTCGCGGGCGACGAGATAACCCGCGTGATCGTTACCTACATCGAAGGGACGACGAGACCGCAGGCGCTGCGCGAGGCATTGCAGCTGGCGCGTAAAAACGGCAAGCCGGTGATTGCCCTGAAAGCCGGGCGCACGGATTTTGGCGCCGAGGCGGTTGCCTCCCACACGGCTTCGCTGGTGGGCGGCTATGACGTTTACGAAACCGTGTTCCGGCAGGCCGGCGTCCATCCCGCGCGCGGGATCGGCGAACTGGTCGATGTGACGGCTGCGTTCGCCACGGGACGGATGCCGCAAGGCAATTCCCTGGGTATCGGCACGGGGTCCGGCGGCTTCGGCATAATGGCGTCCGATGATGCTCACGACTGCGGTTTCACACTGCCGGCGCTGCCGGAGGAGGGCCGCCAGATGGTCCTGGCCGCCAACCCGCTAGCAACGGTTCGCAATCCCGTCGATGTTGGCTCGCTGGTTCCGTTCGGGCCGATGATCAAGGCCTTGTCGTCGATCGGTCAATACGATTCGATCGTGCTAACGATCGGGCATTTCGGCTTGCTCGAACACGACATGCCGAAGGTTCTGGATCATGTGAGAACGGCGATGGAGGAACATCCGGAGCAGTTCTTCTCCGTGGTTGGCGACTTGTCGGAAACATGGCGCGAAAAATTTCAGGATATCGGCGTTTTCTATTCGCCTGATGTTCCCGGTGCGATGCGCGCGATCGCAGCGGTCCGTGATTATCACGCGCAGCCCAGGACGCCGGATACCGCCGGGATTGATATTGCGGGCGACATCGATCTCGGTGAATTCCGCGGTGGCGAGCTGGCAGCCAAGAAACTGGCGGAAAAGATCGGCATCAAGATTACCAATGACGTGCTGGCAGCGGATTCGGAAGCGGCGGCGATGGCGGCGCGGGTGATTTCGGGGCCGGTGGTATTGAAAATCGCATCACCCGATATCGCCCATAAATCGGAAGCGGGTGGCGTGCGCGTCAATATCCGCGGCGATGCGGAGACGAAAGCCGTTTTCGAGGAAATCATGGACAGCGCGCGCGCCTATGCGCCGAATGCGCAACTGGACGGCGTCTTGGTGTCGCCGATGGTTGCCGGCGGAACCGAAGTCATATTGGGCGTGAAGCGCGATCCGGTGTTTGGGCCGGCAGTCATGATCGGCCTCGGCGGGATATTCGTCGAGATATTCGGCGATACGTCGTTGCGCGTTCCGCCGTTCGGACTGGAAGAGGCGTATGCCATGATCCGCGAATTGAAAGCCTATCCGCTGCTTTCCGGCGCACGCGGGCGGGCCAAGGCCGACCTCGATGCCCTGGCCGAGGCGCTGGTGCGGCTTGCCTCCTTCGCTCACCGGTACGGGAGCCAGTTTGACTCGTTCGAGATAAATCCGCTTATTGTGTTGCCGGAAGGTCAGGGCGCCGTTGCGGTCGATGCGCTTCTGATAGAGTGAACAGGACGGTTGCGAACAGGTGCGATATGGATATCAAGGGACAAACCGCTGTTGTAACAGGTGGCGCGTCTGGACTGGGTGAAGCAACCGCGCGAGCATTTGCATCGGCCGGCGCCAGGGTCGCCATTGTAGACATGAATGGCGAGCGCGCGGAGAAAGTAGCGGGAGAAATTGGCGGCAGGGCTTATGTTCTCAATGTCACCGATGGGCCTGCGGCCGAGAAAACATTTGCGAAAATCGAAGCTGACCTTTCAGCGCCGCGCGTTCTGGTCAACTGCGCCGGCATCGGGGTGGCAAAGCGCATGGTCGGCCGCGACGGGCCAATGCCGCTGGACGAGTTTTCGCTCGTGATCAACGTCAACCTGATCGGCAGCTTCAACATGATGCGGCTGGCGGCGGCGGCGATGACGAGGGCGGAGCCTCTGGGTGAAGAGCGCGGCGTCATAATCTCCACCGCGTCGGTTGCCGGATACGAGGGCCAGATCGGTCAGACGGCCTATTCCGCCTCGAAGGGCGGCATCATGGCATTGACGCTGCCAGCGGCGCGTGAACTGGCGCAGTTTGGCGTGCGCGTCCTGGCGATAGCGCCGGGCCTCTTTTATACACCGCTGCTGTCGGCCCTGCCGCAGGAAGCGCAGGATTCGCTCGCTGCCGCAATTCCCAATCCGCGCCGGCTCGGGGATGCAAACGAGTATGCCAGCCTCGCCATGCACATGGTTGAGAACGCCTATCTGAACGGGGAAGTCGTGCGTCTTGACGGGGCGCTGCGCATGGCGCCGCGATAACACGTGGATTTTACTTATGCCTGCCTGTGCAAGGCGTATCCGGCGGCGAGCAGATTGCGTGTGTATTCATTTTGCGGGCTCTCAAACACGTCCGCAACCGGGCCTGCCTCGACGATGGATCCGTCTTTCATGATAGCCACCCTGTCGGCGATGGCCCGTACCAGCGGCAGATCGTGGCTGATGAATATCATCGCAAGTCCAAACTGGCGTTGCAGGTCCAGAAGCAGCTCGGTGATGCCGGCCTGAACCGAGACGTCGAGGGCGGATACCGGCTCGTCTGCGACCAACAGTGCCGGGCGAACAGCCAGCGCGCGGGCTATGGCCACCCGTTGTTTCTGGCCGCCGGATAACTGATCCGGCGTTTGCGTGGCGGTGGCCGCGGGTAACTGCACGGCGCGCAACAGGTCCGTAACCGAAGACAACTGGCCTTCTTCAATGTTGTGAGTGCGCGGGAACTCCCGTTGATCGAGAGCTCGCTGAAGTTGAAAGCCGATCCTATGAGACGGGTTGAGCGTTGAAGCCGGGTTTTGAAACACCATTTGAATGGCGTGAAGAACCGCTACCGGGCGCTTCGTGATGGATTGGCGGGCAATATCCTTGCCGGCAAAAAAAATCCGGCCCGCGTCGGGCCTCTCCAATCCCAAAAGCAATCTGGCGAGGGTGGACTTTCCGCTGCCGGATTCGCCGGCAAGGGCCAGCGTTTCGCCGGCATGGATAGACACATCAATGTGGTCTGCGGCGCGGATCGTGCGGCTTCCCGCGCGGGAAAATATCCGGCGACGGGTATGGTACGTCTTGGACACCTGCTCGATCCGCAGGATTGGTTCTTGTGCTTGTCCTGATCGAGCGCGCTGGTGTGGTTGCATCGCCGACGGTCGGGCGGCGAGCAGGGTCTTCGTATAGCCGGATCGCGGTGCGCTGAGAACGTCCCGGCAGGGTCCGTCTTCGACAATCTCACCGTCGCGCATGACGGTCAGCGTGTTGCAACAGCGGCCAAGCAGATCGAGGTCGTGGGAGATGAACAGGCATCCAAGATCGTTCTCGCGAACCAGGCTTGCGACAAGCTGGACAATCTGTGCCTGCACCGAAGCATCAAGGCCGGTGGTTGGTTCGTCGAGCAACAGCAATTGCGCTCCGGCCAATAACGCCATTGCAATGAGAACGCGTTGTTGCTGGCCGCCGGACAGTTCATGCGGATAGGAATTCAGGATGCGCTCGGGGTCGGGCAATTTTACCTTGGTCAACATGCGCCGCGCATGCTGCAAGGCCTCGTGCGGCGCGATTGCGCGCAGCGGCAGGACTTCCAACATTTGAGCAGTAATGCGCATGGATGGATTGAGGGCGGCCTGCGGATCCTGTGGAACAAGCGCGATCCCGGAGGCGCGCACGTGGCGCAATTGCGCTTCGTCCAGGCTGGCGTTGTCGGTCCCGTCGAACAGGATCCGGCCCTGGTCTATCGACCCCATTCCGAGGTAACGCAAAATCGCAAACGCGATCGTCGACTTGCCGCTGCCGGATTCGCCCGCAAGACCTGCGATTTCGCCCCGCCGCGCAGTCAGGGAAACGCCGCGAAGGACCGCCTTGCGGCCATGTGGCGCCGGGAACGACACGTGCAGGTCGATCAGTTCCAGCAGCGGGCGGGAGACGGCGTTCATGGTGCAGGCTCCGGCGCGACGTTGGCATGGGCCCGGCCGCCCGTCATGCCGTCAGCGATCAGGTTGAATCCGAGTACGAGACTGGTCACTGCGAGCGCGGGTATCAACAACATGTAGGCGAACTTCCATAACACGGCGACGCGGGCGGCTTCCGCGATCATCAGGCCCCAGTCCGGGTCGGGCGGTTGCAAACCAAGCCCCAGGAACGTCAGCGCTGTGATAGCGACGATCGTGTATCCGAGCCGCAGCGCCAGGTCGGCGAGCAGCGGTCCGCGCATGTTCGGCAACAATTCCACCAGCAGGATAAACAGGGCGCGCTCACCGCGCATCTGCGCGGCCTTGACATAGGCTTCTTCGCGCAGGTTGATCGTCAGTCCGCGCACGATCCGCATGACGGCCGGCGCCGAGGCAAATGTCACAGCGATGATAATGTTGAACCCGCCAGGCCCCAGCACGTTGAGAATTAGTATGAACAGAACCATGACCGGAAACGATAGTGCGACATTTCCAAGGAAGGACAGGATTGTATCGGTCCAACCGCGCCAATATCCGGCAGCAAGACCGGCAAGCGTGCCGAAGAGGTAAGCGATCGCGGTTGCGCTGCCGCCCCATACGATTACCCGCTGGCATCCCCAGACTACTCTGGCCAGCATGTCGCGGCCCTTCATGTCAGCGCCGAGCAGGAACAGATATCCCTCGTGTGTGGAACCCGGGACGGCGAATGGCGCAAGGGGTTTATTAGGATCGGCTAGCGGCAGAAACGGAGCAAGTAACGCCATCGCTATCCAGAAACCGGCAATGCACAACCCGGTGCGCGCCATCGTGGAATGCGCGAGCGCGCGCCAGGCGATCAGGAAAAGCACGATTGCGGCAGGAATGGCCGGCAGCAATATCCAGTCGCGGGCCATGCCAAGCCGGCTACCCGCGATTACGTGGAGCATCAGTGGTAACCAGGCAAAGATCGCGAGCGTGGCAATCGCATATGGCCGGTTGTGCGTGACCTGCTGGCCATGCCCCGGGTATTCCTGCCGAGCCGGGTTCATGCTGGAGCTCCCGAGCGCATGCGCGGATTGAGCCAGGCGTAGCCGATGTCGGATATCAATTGCGACAGCACGGCGGCGGCAACGGCGAGCAGGGTGATAGCCTGAATAACCTGTACGTCGCCGAAGCGTGCCGCTTCAACGAGCAGCTTGCCGATGCCGCCGTACTGGAAGAATGTTTCGATGACAATGAGCCCCGATATCAGCCAGTTGATCTGCAGCACGATGATCGTAAACGGGGCGATCAAAGCATTTCGCAAGGCGTGCCGGACAATGATCCTCGATTGCGGCAGTCCTTTCAGCACGGCGGTGCGGATGTACTCGGCACCCATCACTTGCGCCATCGAGGCTCGTGTAATGCGCGTGATGTAACCGAAGTCGAAGATGACCAATGTCAGGACAGGCAGGACGAGCTTGGACATTTCAAATCCGCCGTGCATTGCCGACTTGGCCGGCAACCATCCAAGGCCAAGGGCGAACAGGGCGGTCAGGAATATCGCGATCGCTATTTCGGGAATGGATGTCGTCACGATGGCGATGGTTGAAATGGTTCTGTCGGTACGGCTCGCTTCCCGCATTCCGGCGAGTACGCCGAGAAGCAGGGCCAGCGGGATCACCAAGGCAAGTGTGAAAAGCGCTAGCAGGCCGGTGCGCGCAAGGTGTGCGCCGACCAGTGGGCCTACAGCGGTGTCCTTCTCAATCGAATAGCCAAAGTCACCGCGCGTCAGCCCGGCGATCCAGTTGACGTAGCGGGTGTGCAGCGGAGCGTTGAGCCCCTTTTTGTCGAGCCAGGCGTCATAGTCCGACTGGCTGAGCGCGGAGACGGCCAGGCCACCAAGTTCCGCCACCGCAATCCGCTTGCGGTATTTTTCGGTGTCGAAGACGGCGAACAGGATGAGCGATACCGCTGCCATCATCAACAGCATCTGGCCCAGCCGTGACAGGATCAGCCGGATCATGCCAGCCAGACCTTGTTGAACTGATGATATTGCGACGGATGGGCGTTGTAGCCGCGAACACGTCTTGAGGTCATGGTGTATTCAGGTCGCCACACCGGCTGGATCATGATTGCCGCGTCCTGCAGACGCTTTTCGACGGCTTCCATTTTCAGCTTGCGCCGGCGGGGATCGGCGACGGCTTCGGCATCATTAAGTAGGCGCTCGAATTGCGGGTCATCGAAACGGGTTTCGTTCCACGGCGAGGCGGCGCGATAGGCGAGCGAAAGTGACATCGTACCCAGCGGACGATGCAACCATGCCGTTGCGCCGAACGTCGCCTGTTTCCATATGTTCCAGTATTTGGATGCAGGAACGAGGCTGATGTTGAGCTGAATGCCGGCCTCCTTCCACTGATCGCGCAGCGCTTCGCAAATGGCTTGTTGCCAGGGCCCGTCGGTATTGCCGACGGAGATTGTCAGCGTGAGCCCGTTCGGGTAACCGGCCTCGCGCAGCAGCCGGCGCGCCGCTGCCGCGTCGCGTTGCTGTTTCGGCAGCGGGAAATATTCCGGATGTAACGGCGCAACATGGTGGTTTTCTCCGCGTATTCCGCCGTTGGGAAAAACAAGCGTGCGGATGGCCTCAGCATCCGTTGCAAGCGCCAGCGCCTGGCGCAGTTTCTTGTTGTCGAACGGCTTCCGGTCTAGCCGCATCCGGCAGCACAGGGTCCGCCCGGTTGGCGCGGAGGATATAACGCCGTCGATGGATTTTGCGAATTCCATCTGCTCGGCATTGAAGGCGTAGATGGCGTCGACCTCGCCGGTTGCCAGTGCGGCAAGCTGGTTGTCCTGATCGTAGTGATAATAGTGGATTTCATCGAGATAGACCTTGCCGCCCCAATAGGGCAGCGGCGTCCCGCTGACGTCCCTTGCGCGCTGCAGGATGCATTTCGAGGCAACGGCGAGCTGCTTCAAGGCGAATGGCCCGGTACCGACAGGGTTCTTCCAGAATGGCGGTTTAAACGATGGATGCAAAATGGCGGTCGGGTAGGCGTAAAAATCTTCCGGCACGGATAGAACCGGCCGTGTCAAATTCAACCGGATCGTATACGCGTCAATAATCTCGATCGCGTTGGCGGCAATTCGCTTTGCGGGCCTTGCGCGCTTGTTCCCGGTTTTCCGGCCCGCAGGGACTTCCTCTAGCATGGCCGAAAAGGTGGACAGGGCAATGTTGGACGAGCCGAGCCTGCTGTCGAGCCAGCGGCGAATGTTCCAGGCGACGTCCCGCGCCGTGAACACGTCGCCGTTGTGCCAGCGAATGTTGCGGCGCAGGTGGAACGTCCATGTACGCAAATCGCCTGACGCTTGCCAGCGCTCGGCAAGCATCGGACGGGTAATGTTGTCCGGACCGGTTATCGTCAGGTATTCGATGATGTGGCGGGTCTGGTTGGACATTTCCGCCCAGGCATAGGTGGCGGGATCGTGCATTTTTTGCACCGGCATGGCGACGCGCAGAATGCCGCCGCTCTTTGCCGCCGGGTCATCGGGAGGGAACGGCAACCGGGTTTGCGCCGTATCGCCTGCAAGGGGTGCTTGCGCTGACGCAGCAGCCGGCAACGCTACATGGCACCCGAGCAATGCTGCGATGCGCAGAAATTCCCTGCGGTCAACCTCGCCGCTTTCGGCCTTCCGGGCCAACGGCGTCAGCAACGGATGCAATGCCTGCCGGTTCATTTGGGTTCCAATTCAGAGGCGGTCTGATGGAACAGCGTAATGCGTTTGATGGACAATGGAAACGGGCGGGGCGCCGTGTCAGGCGTTTCGGCAGTGAGCGGGCGCTAAATCGCGTCTGGTCCGGGGTCGATGCCGAATGCGTATTTGCCGTAGGCGGTGCCGCACCTGTCCCAGCCGATGCCAAAATGCGTCGCGCCAGCCTTGACGTCGCGGTAGTAACGCTGGAACGGCGAATTCAGGTACAGCCCGTTGGCGCCGGATTCCTCGAACAGGCGCTCGACGGCGCGGCGCGAGAGGTTGCAGCTGTATCCGGTATCGCGGCGCGAACGGGCGCGAATGTCCATCGGCAGCGATCCGTCGCGTCGCATGTATTCGGTCGTGGTCCTGGCAATGCGCATCAGCAGCATGCGCGCGCAATCGGCCTCGGCGGTGGCCTCGGCGACACGCAATTGCATGCTCTCGCGTTCGGCGGCAGGGTTGCCGCGCTTGTGCCGCTCCTTGGTAAAACCGATGTATTCATCGATGGCGCCCTGTGCGGCGCCGGCAACAACCATGGCAAGCGATGTCGGACCGATGATCAGAAACGGCGAAGCATAGAGCTTGTCGTCATACAGCGCGGTCCCGGGCGACGTTCCTTCCCGCTGGCTGAGACGCGTTATAATCCGGTAATCGGGGACGAACGTGTCTTTTACGATCAAATCGCCGCTGCCGGTGCCGGCAAGGCCCATCGCATGCCAGGTATCGACAGTTTCGATTTCATCGCGCGGTACGAGGCACAGATGGTAGGCGGGTTCGCCGGTTTTTTCGTCCGCCAGCATTACGCCGAGTTGCGCCCAATCGGCATGGGCGTTGCCGCTGGAAAATCCCCAGCGTCCGGAAATGACCGCGCCACCGTCCGTTCGCTCGCCCTTGCCGTTCGGGGCGACGCCGGAGCACAGCAGGGTGAATTTTTCCTGTCCCCAGATTTCTTCCTGGGCCCTGGCGCCGAACATGGTGATGTCGACGGCATGCACGGCAAATACCGCGTAGACCCATGCTTGCGCCGCATCGCCGCGGGAGAGCTGATAGATGATTTCGTACAGGGTCTCCCAATCCGCCTGGTAGCCGCCGAAGCGCTCCGGCACGAGCACTTTCACCAAACCGGTATCGACGAAATCCTTGATGGTTTCGGCAGGAACGTTGCGATCTTTCTCGGCCGCCTCGGCCCTTGCCTTCAGCGCCGGGGCCAGGGCGATGGCCTTGTCAACGAGTTCCTGGTTCACGCATTTCTCCCCAGCGCATGGACATTTCTTGGTCACCTTGTATTTTCGAGCGTATTGAAGCCTTGAAAATGCGTCAACGGCGCCGCGGTGCGGTGCCGGCGTGCGGCACGGTGCTGCAAGCTGCGTTGCATTGTCGCCGCACCGCGTTTAGCAGGCGCAAGTTGCACCTCACAACGCCGGGACATGATGTGCCGCGATGGTTGCAGCGCAGGAGACATGCATGCCGAACCGATCAGGGACCCGCCGACCGAATTTCCTGCTGATCATGACCGACCAGCACCGCGTCGATCACATGGGTTGCTATGGGAACCGGATTGTGCAAACGCCAAACCTGGATGGCCTGGCAGCGCGCGGTACGCGGTTCGACAATTGCTATGTGTCGAGCGGTGTGTGCATGCCGAACCGGGCAACGCTGATGACCGGACGCACACCAACCGTCAATGGCGTCCAAACCAATGGTCTTTCCCTGCCGCTCGATTCCAACACGTTCGTACACATGCTGCGGGACAATGGCTACAGCACGGCCCTGTACGGAAAGTCGCACCTGCAAAATCTGGTGAACATCCCGATTGGCCCGGAGAATTATCCTGATCTGCCATCAGGTGATCGCGCCGCAAAAGCGTTCATGGATGCGATCCGCGGCGAGCGCGCGGGACCGATGTTTGAAAACGAGCGCATGGACCTTTGGCAGAAGGACCACAATCGCGATGTCGCCGTGCCGTACTACGGTTTTGATGACGTCAAGCTGGTGCTCGGACATGATGAAACGTC
>CAZTMN010000109.1:0-12350 GCA_964615275.1 uncultured Beijerinckia sp.
AATGAGGAAATGAAGCTCGCTGCGGTCAGCGCGATCGCAAAGCTAGCGCGGGAAGCGCCGTCGGACGTAGTCGCCAACGCTTACGGCGGTGCGGCCCCGGTATTTGGCGCCAATTCGCTGATCCCGGCGCCTTTCGATCCACGGCTCATCCTTCGGATCGCGCCAGCAGTTGCGCGGGCGGCGATGGAAACCGGCGTTGCGAGAAAGCCGGTTGAGGATTTCAACGCCTACGAAGAAGTGCTGAACCGTTTCGTGTTCCGCTCCGGGTTCATCATGAAGCCGGTATTCGCCCAGGCAAAACGGGACCCGCGCAAAGTGATTTTTTCGGACGGCGAGGACGAGCGGGTTTTGCGCGCAGCCCAGGTATTGCTGGAAGAGCGCCTGGCAGTGCCAATCCTGATCGGGCGCCCCAACGTGGTGGATGCGCGTATCGAGCGATTTGGCCTCAATATCCGGCCGGGACGTGATTTCGAGCTGGTCGACCCGCAACAGGATGCGCGCTATCGCGACTACGTCGACACGCTGGTCAAGGTCGGCGGCCGCAAGGGTATTACGCCGGAGACCGCCCGGGCGCTCATGCGGTCGAACACGACAGCGATTGCGGCCGTGGCCGTCTACCGGGGAGAGGCGGATGCAATGCTTTGCGGCCTGACCGGCCGCTACCAATCGCGACTGCGCACGATACGAGACGTTATCGGCCTGGCCCCCGGAGTACGCGAATGTTCTGCGCTCAGCCTGCTGATATCCGAACGCGGAAATTACTTTCTTGCCGACACCCACGTGCGGCGCAACCCCTCCGCCGGGGAGATTGCCGACATGACGCTGGCCTGTGCCGATCATGTCAGGCGGTTCGGCATTGAACCAAAGATCGCATTGCTGGCGGACAGCGATTTTGGCAGCGGCGATTCTGACAGCGCGCGAAAGATGCGCGATGCCCTGGGCATGATCCGCACGTTGAACCCGTCACTTGAGGCGGATGGCGAAATGCAGGCCGATACAGCCTTGTCGCGTATTATCCGTGAACGGGTGCTGCCGCATTCAACATTGTCCGGCGAGGCCAACGTGCTGATCATGCCTAATCTGGACTCGGCGAATATCGCGTTTCAGATGGTCAAGGTGATGGCGGGGGCGCTGCCGGTTGGCCCGATCCTGATGGGTCCGGCGAAGCCGGCGCACATCCTTTCGCCCTCGGTAACGGCGCGCGGAATAGTCAACATGACGGCGATTGCAGTTGCCGAGGCGCAGTCACAGGTAGAAAACTGGGATCCGGCCTGAAGCCGCGATCACTCCTGCGGCATGTTTTCCGGTGTCTCGTAGCGGGCACGCATCTGCGCGATGTTTTCGCTCGTCGGCAGGCCGGCTTCATTTCCCATGTGCTGAATCTTCCAGGCCGAGGCGGCGCGGGCGTAGAGAAAATGTTCGACCCAGGGATCGTCGGGACGCGCAAGATAGGATGCAACATAGGCCCCGTGAAACACATCGCCGGCGCCGGAGGTGTCAATAACGAAATTCTGTTCAACCGGTAGTGCGGGCAGCCGTTGCACCTTGCCACTTTCGTCGTACCACAGCATGCCGCGTTCACCCTCGGTTACGCCACCGATCTTGCAGCCACGGCTTTTCAGAAAATCGAGCATTTGCATCGTGCCGAAATTCATCTGCTGGCACAGCCGCTCGGCGACGATGGCCACGTCGATATATCCGGTCAGTTCATACGTGCTTGGACGCAGGCTGCCCCCGTCAAGCGATGTCAAGATGCCCCGCTTGCGGCAGGTTTCGGCGTAATGCAGCGCCGCCTCATGCTGATGCCCGTCGACGTGCAACGCCTGGCATCCGGCAATGTTCAGATTCGGATAGGGGTGCAGATAATCGTCGTCGCGGGCGCGCAGGATCGCGCGTTTGCCGTCTTTGGGCAGAATGAACGACAGCGAGGAACGGATGACCTTGCGGGCGTGCAGCGGTATCCGGTATTGCTGAGCCATGTCGATAAACATGTGGCCGAGCCAGTCGTCGGCGACACTGGCGAGCAAGTCCGGCACCTGGCCAAGTTTTGCACAGGCGAATGCGGCGGTAACCGCATTGCCACCGAAGGAAATCGCATAGTCGCGCGCGACGGCCTTGTCGTCTCCCTGGGGAATGACATCGGCATCCATGGTTACATCGATATAGGATTGGCCGATAAATAGCGCTTTCATCCATGCCCCTGGTTACCGACTGGTCCGAAATGCGGCGCGCCGTCGGCGATCATGCGTCTGGATACCTGTGGAATCACAAGCATTCGCAACAAGGCATAGCCGATTCTCAATACCGATTATATGGAGAAACTTGTACCGCAGCCGCAGGAGGCGGTGGCGTTGGGGTTTTCAATCTTGAATGCCTGGCCGATCAAATCGTCAACGAAATCAATCTTCGAGCCCTTGAGGAATTCAAGCGACATGTCATCGATCAATACCGTGATGCCCTCTGCCTCGATGCCGAGATCATCGTCTTTGCGCTCGGTGGTTATGTCGAAGGCATATTGAAAGCCGGAACAGCCGCCGCCGTTGACCGAAACCCGGAGCATCGAGCCTGCTGGCTCGCTGGACAGAATTTTCCGGATGCGCGCGGCAGCGCGGCTCGTGACTTGCGGCTGGTCGTGTAGGTCTGCGGTGCTCATACCATCGCTCCGGGATCGATTGGCCCGGATACCCTTGTTAGACTCAAGGGAAAAATATAGGCCTTGCCGGTGCCTTCTTCAACCGGACGGGCAATGGCGGTCGTGGCCGACCGGTTGAAATGCACTGTATGGTGGTGATCATGGCATGTTGGCCGGGCAGGACTTGAACACGGGCAACGCCCTGCTGGCACACCAGCCGGACGCTTGACCGGCCGGGCCTGTATCGCCTGGGCGTGGCTTAGTGACCTGGACGGGGCTTAGTCTCCTGGACGGAGCTTAGGCTCCTGGACGGGGCTTAGTCTCCTGGACGGGGCTTAGTCTCCTGGACGGGGCCTGGATAGCACGAGGGGACTGATGTCAGCCGAACCAGGGCAACAACTTGCCGCCTGGGCTGTCGATCCGACGCGCAGCCGGGGACGGATGTTTACCGAGCGGGATTCCCCGACGCGCTCACAGTTTCAGCGCGATCGCGACAGGATCATTCATTCCACCGCGTTCCGGCGACTGGCCCACAAGACACAGGTTTTTGTGCCCCACGAGGGTGATCATTACCGCACGCGGCTGACTCACACGATCGAGGTTGGACAAATTGCCCGGGCGATATCGCGCTCACTCGGACTGGATGGGGATCTTGCCGAGGCGCTGGCGCTGGCCCATGATCTTGGCCACACCTGTTTCGGACATACCGGCGAAGAAGTGCTCGATGAGTGCCTGAAGGATGTTGGCGGATTTGATCACAACGCCCAGGCGCTACGTGTCGTTACCAAGCTTGAGCGGCGATATGCGAATTTTGATGGATTGAACCTGACCTGGGAGTGCCTCGAAGGTCTGGTCAAGCACAACGGGCCATTGCTAGACACTGGCGGGCGACCGGCAGGCAATTATACGTCCAAGGGCGTAGCGCGCGCTATCATCGAATTTGACGATGAATGGCCGCTGGATCTTGGTACTTTCGCCAGCGCCGAGGCGCAGGCAGCGGCGATAGCCGATGATATAGCCTACAACGCCCACGACATCGATGATGGGCTTCGGGCCGGGCTGTTCGCGGTCGCCGACCTCACGGGTATTCCGTTCCTCGACGGTATTATTCGCGAAATCGAGGACACGCATCCGGGACTGGAAAGCAGCCGTGTCATTCACGAAATCGTCCGGCGGGTTATCACCCGCCTGGTTGAGGACGTGATCTTCACAAGCCGGGAACAGCTGAAACTTTCGGGGGTTTCGTCACAGGACGATGTCCGGAACGCCGGGCGCACCCTGGTTGGGTTTTCGCCTGGCATGGAGATCACTGACAAAACATTGAAAAATTTCCTCTATCCACGCATGTACCGGCATCCGAAAGTGATGCGGGTGCGCCACGAGGCAGCCGGAATAGTTGAACGGTTGTTCAGTCATTTGAGCCGGCACCCGCGGGATTTGCCGGGCGAATGGTCGCTCCATGCGCTTCAACTCGGCGACGAAACCCCGCGCTATTTGCGGTTGATCGGCGATTACATCGCTGGCATGACGGACCGGTATGCGGTCGCCGAGCATCGGCGATTGTTCGGGCATGCGCCCGATTTGCGTTAGTTTGCCGTGGGATTTCCGGGCACGATACAACATACACAAGTTGATTGTTTCCAGGAATTCAAGCTCCGGCATCAACAGTTTGCGCGGTGCTACGCGGTAAATCAGACGGCCGGTTGGAGAACGCTGTGTCGGGGCAGGGCAAGGGCTGGTTGGCTAGGAGCATTGCAAGTAGCGCCAACGCGGTTCGCGAGGCGATATCGACCATTGCCACCCGCGTGACCTCGGTGCCGCCGCCGCGCCAGCCGCCGCAGCCGTCCCAACCGGAGCCGGTCTCTGCCCGGCTGACCGAAAAGCCGCATCAATTGTCGCTCCGGGGCTGGGGCGAGGTGGTTTTGATCCTGTGGGACAAGGTTGCGACGAACCGGCTTTTCCTGGTCGCCGCCGGTGTCGCGTTCTACGTGATGCTGTCGCTGGTGCCATCGATAACGGCGCTGGTATGGATGTTTGGCCTGTTTGCCGATCCGGCGGTGATTGCAGGCCATCTTGACGATATTGCGTTCCTGTTACCGAAGGAAGCACTGGCCATTATCAGGTCGCAGGTGGACGCCATTGCAGGCGGCACGTTCGGGCTTAGCACGGTGGTGGTTGTTACAATCCTGATCGCCTTCTGGAGCGCCAATGCGGGCATGAAGGCGATGATCGACGCGATGAACCTGATTTATTCGATCGACGAGAAACGCAGCTTCATCGTTTTGAATATCCATTCCATGCTGTTCACGCTTGGTGCGCTGGCGATATTTCTGGCAACGATAACCTTGCTGGTGGTGATCCCGGTGATCCTGGCATTCGTCGATCTGGATATCTATTTCCGGCGAATTTTTCTCTACGCCCGCTGGCCCGCGCTGCTGGTCATTACAATCGTGTTCCTGACCCTGCTGAACCGTTACGGTCCGAGCCGCCATTACACGATATCCCGCTGGCCTGTATGGGGCAGCACCCTTGGCGCTTTCATGTGGCTGGGGGTTTCGCTTGGCTTTTCCTATTATGTCGAGCGGATCGGCAATCTCAGTGCGACCTATGGGTCTCTGGCGGCGATCATCGGCCTGATGCTCTGGCTGTGGCTGTTGGCTCTGGTCGTGCTGATCGGCGTCGAACTGACCGCGGAACTGGAACGGAGGACGCTGCGCTGGGAAGAGCAGGCACGGGCGGCCTCGGCAAAGACAAAGCAGGGTACGAGTATTGCCGGGTGGCTCGGGCGCACGATCGATAAAGTGCGCGGGCGGGGTCGAAACAGCCGGTAGTGAAGCCCGGCACCGCCGTTTGCGGGTTTCGACATGTTGCAACGGACTTTGATGTATGGACACCGGCGCCGTTTCCGGCGCTGGTGTCGTGTTTGAACCGTCGGGATGTTGCTGGGTGCGCGTCCGGGGTATGCGCCTTGCCGGTTATTGCGGTTGCACGTTCGCCGCATCAGCGCGCCGCCGGCCAAGATATTTGATGCCTGCGAAAATAGCAGCGCCAACGGCCAGCACGATGATCGATACGAGCGGCCGGTAAAAGAACCAGGCGATTGCGATGATGATTGGTGCGGTGATTGCCGTCGCCAGCATGGCGATGAGGCTCGTCCCAAACCCGGCAATATTTCCGAGCAGCGGAATGACGCTGGCAAATACGGCAATCGGTTTGAGGATCATCGCGAAACCGGCGAACATCAGGAAGATGCCGAGTACACGCAAACCCCAGGTGAGCATGGTGTTCTCGTCCTGGGCTGTCTGGAACATAGCGGCTGCGTCCTTGGTGCCGGTAGTAGCCAGCAGGATCTGACGGCCATTGCTGGCAGTGTAGGGAGAAAACGCGCCGCTGGTCTGTTTTGCGACAACGCTGACGGCTTGCAACGGCAGGAGCGAATAGGTGATCCGCACGTCGCCGACCGATGGCGAGGAAGGATTGAAACCAACATAAATTGTGCCATTCTCGAGCTTCGCCCTTGGGCCAAGCTTTTTCACGACCTCTTCCTTGAGCGTCGGGGGAACGTCCACCCGCTCGCCGCTGCCCAGCCGGCCAATGACATTTTGGCCAATGCGAAAGGCCCCGAGCCTGGCGTCCTGTACTGCAAAACTGCGTGAGCGTGTTGACGGGAAAGCCGGATTGCGGTGGCTGGACGCACGGCGGAAGCGGCTGGAGTCGATCTGCCGGTCCGACCACACCTTCGAATAACGATAGGTGGTGACGGTCTCTTCGCCGCCGCCGAGCTTTTCGCGGGTCTTGGTCTCTTTGGTTTCCTTCCATAGGTACATTTCCACCGAACGGGAAAGTTTCAGCCCTTTTTGCGAAAAACCAAGCGCCGGATCGGTGACTTCCTTTGCTGCGCTCGTTTCGCCGCTGACGTGTATCAGCTTGCCTTCATTGCCGGGAGCAACAGCATTGTTGGGCGCGGAAATTACGACCGAGGCGCCTTCGCTCAGGGCGGCGGCGGTCTTGGCAGCGCGGCCTTCGTTCCAGAACAGCAGCGCTCCCGAACCGACCACGAGAATAAGGCCAACGAGAATACCCTTTATGGAATCGCCGATGCGCTGAAACCAGGATCTGTGGGTTGTTTCTGAAAAACCGCCGTCTTCGAAATCGCTCATGTTGGCCTCCTCTGCATGACAGGTGATGGAGCGCACGCAGTTTGTGCGCAATCTCCTGCTTCGACAACCAGTTCGCGCGGAAATACTTGGTCAAGAACAGGAATTTGCGTGGACCCTCCGGCACTATGCAGCGTCACGCTCGTTGTCGAGCTGATTGATCAAGGATGATCTGTATCCCTGATGTGCGCTGGCGCACATCCAGCGCCGAGTGGGCCGGATGGCTCGAAATTGAATAAAGGACAAGTATGGGAGGATGTTATCGACGATCCGGTTATAGGATTTATCCCATAAATCTATTTTTATGCGAGAATGGGAGGTTTTTCCTTGTCCATACCGGTGTGGCCGAGTATACCCATTTTAGGTTGCGTTGCCTCCAGTCTTGATGATGGCGCGCAGCCTAGGGTGGCCGGGCCTGCACAACCTGTGCTTTTTGGCCCGCAGACGATTGGTGCTCCAAAATTGCCGGACGGCTGAGCACCGCATGATCGATTGATCCGTTGCTGGATGCATTGGCGGCGCGACCGTGTTGCGCAACGCGTTGTCTTGCAGCGAAAATTTAAGGAAGAACACAATGGAAGACGTCCTCACGCTCAAAGAGCAGGATTATGGCGACGATCCGCTGAAAGTTCGCAAGACCGAACATTATCAAAAAGAATATGTGCAGACCTTTGTTGAGAAATGGGACGAGCTGATCGACTGGGATGCCCGCGCTTCCAGCGAAGGGCAATTCTTCATCGATATTCTTCTCGAGAAGAAGAAGAAGACTTCGCGCGGCAAACTGAAGGTGCTGGATGTTGCGACCGGTACCGGCTTCCATTCCGTGCAATTGCTCAAGGCCGGTTTCGACGTCACCAGCGTTGACGGCAACGGCCAGATGCTTGCCAAGGCCTTCGAAAATGCGCGCAACGAAAATTTCATCCTGAAAACGGTTCACGCCGACTGGCGCTGGTTGAACAAGGATGTGAACGGCAAGTTCGATGCGATTGTTTGCCTGGGCAATTCTTTCACACATCTGCATACCGAAAACGACCGGCGCCGTGCGCTGGCGGAGTTCTATGCGGCATTGAAATACGATGGAATTCTGATTCTCGACCAGCGCAACTACGACAACATTCTCGACAACGGATTTTCGACCAAGCACAAATATTATTATTGCGGCGACAAGGTCACCGCTGAGCCGGAGCACGTCGATGAAAGCCTGGCGCGGTTCAAATATTCGTTCCCTGACGGCTCGGAATTTCACCTGAACATGTTCCCGATCCGCAAGAACTATGTGCGCAAACTCATGACGGAGGTCGGTTTCCAGCAGATCACCACCTATGGCGATTTTGAGGAAAACTACAAAGACGACGAAACCGATTTTTACATTCACGTAGCGGAGAAAAACTATCACAATGGCTAAGACCGAAGCCGTCGTCAGGGCGGAAGATTATTACGACAGCGGCTCGGCTGACGAATTTTACAAGAATATCTGGGGCGGCGAAGACATCCACATCGGCCTTTACGCCACGCCGGACGAGGCCATACCGGAAGCAAGCCGGCGCACGGTCGAAACGATGGCCGCGGAACTTGCCGGCATCAATTCCGGTTCCCGCGTACTTGACCTGGGTGCAGGTTACGGCGGTTCGGGACGCTACCTTGCAAAGAAGTACGGCTGCTCGGTCGTTTGTCTCAACATCAGCGAGACGCAAAACGATCGTAACGTCATGCTCAACAAGGAGCAGGGGCTGGATCACCTCGTGTCCGTTGTTCACGGCGATTTCGAAAATGTCGGAATGGATGACGGCAGTTTCGATTACATCTGGTCGCAAGACGCGATATTGCACAGCGGCGACCGGCCGCGCGTCATGGACGAGGTGAACAGGCTCTTGAAGTCAGGCGGTCATTTCGTCTTTACCGATCCGATGCAGTCCGACGATTGTCCCGATGGCGTGTTGCAGCCGATCCTCGATCGTATTCAGCTGTCGACGCTGGGTTCATTCAAGTTTTACCGGGAGGAGCTGACCAAGCGCGGCTTCGAGGAAGTGAAGGTGCAGGATCTGACCCATCAATTGCGCAATCACTACAACCGCGTGCGCGAGGAATTGCTGAAGAACCGTGAGGCGGCGGTTGGTTTCTCCGGGGAGACGTACGTTGCGAATATGGACAAGGGGCTGAAGCACTGGGTTGACGGCGCCGACAAGGGATACCTTGCCTGGGGCATCATCAACTTTCGCAAGAAATAGCTGACGCGACAGCGCGCGAGCCGCGCGACTATTGATCAATGCGCACCGGGATAAATTCCGGTGCGTTTTTTTCCGGGATCAGTTCGCCTGCAGGGGCGACCCGTTGCGGCTTTCTTCTGTCAATCCCTTTAATGTCGCCACGCACATGAGGACGAGGACCAGGGCGAACGGAAATCCGGTTGCGATTGCCATTGCCTGCAGGGCGGCCAATCCACCGCCGAGCAGCAGCACGATCGCGACGATGCCCTGAAACGAGCACCAGAACACGCGCTGGGCAGCAGGCGTGTCGGTCTTGCCGCCGGCCGCGAGTGTATCGATTACCAGCGAGGCTGAATCCGAAGATGTGACAAAGAAGACCACCACAAGAATAACACCAATGGTCGAGGAAACCGCAGCCAGCGGCAATTGTTCCAGCATCTTGTACAATGCCAGTTCAGGCCTCCACTTGGTGATGGTTTCAACCACGCCCTGGTAATTGTCTGCAGCGACTTGCTGGATGGCAGTACCGCCAAAACTGCTCATCCACAAGATGGTGATCAGCGTTGGAACGATTAGCACGTAGACGACAAACTCACGCACAGTTCTGCCCTTGGAAATCCGGGCAATGAACATGCCGACGAAAGGCGACCAGGATATCCACCAGGCCCAATAGAATGTCGTCCAACCGTGCAAGAAACTTGAGTCCGGCCGGTTCACCCAATTGCTGAAGGCGGGCAGGTCCGAAACATAGGCGACGGTATTTTTGAAAAAGCCGGTGGCGATCAGCAGCGTGGGGCCCGATGCAATTACAAACACCATGAGCGCAAACGCCAGCCACATGTTGATCGTGCTGAGCCGTTTGATACCCGCGTCAAGGCCGGCAACCACCGACAAAGTCGCCAGCGCGGTAATGGCGATAATCAAAAGCACCTTGCTTGCATCGGTTACCGGTGTTCCGAACAGGTAGTTGAGACCGGCGTTGGCCTGGCCCGCGCCCAGCCCCAGAGATGTTGCGAGGCCGAACAGGGTCGCAAAGACGGCCAGGATATCGATAATGTGTCCGGGCCAACCCCAGACGCGATCGCCAAACAGTGGATAGAACGCCGAGCGCAATGTCAGCGGCATGCCGCGATTGAAGTGGAAGAACGCCAGCGCCAGCGCCACGCAGGCATAGATCGCCCATGCGTGCAGGCCCCAGTGAAATATGGTGGCCGACATCGCGGTCTGTACCGCGAGCGCCTGGTCCTTTGGGTCGATACCCAGTGGCGGCGACCGGAAATGATTGACCGGCTCGAGCACGCCATAAAACATCAGTCCAATGCCCATGCCGGCGGCGAACAACATTGCGAACCAGCCGGGGTAGGAGAAATCCGGTCGTGCTTCGGCGCCGCCGAGCCGGATCCTGCCCAGGGGCGTGAAGATCAGCAGCAGGCAGAACAGGACGAATATGTTGCCAGCAATCATGAACCACCAATCAAAGGTGGAGGTGAGCCATTTTCGCATTGTCCCGAAGGCCGCGGCAGATTGCTCGGGAATGATCAAAGCCACGAATACGAAGGCAATGATGGAAACTGCCGATACGACAAATACCGGATTGTGAACGTCCAATCCAAAAAGCTGGATATTGTCCTGGCCCGGTTCGTAGTTGTGTTCGTCGGTTTCGCCGCTCACGATGGATCCCTCCGCGCGGTTGGGCAACGTCGCCTTGGTCGTTCATTGCGGCGAGCTATAACCCAAAGCGAACGGTCTTACCAAATCTGGGCGGGCTGGTTCTGTCGTGCGGCGCGCGACTCTACGTGTCGATGATGGCGACCGCGCGGGTCCATCCGGCGGAGGCCTTGTGAATCTTCACCGGAAAGCAGGAAACCATGAAACCGGTTGCTGGAAGCTGCTCGAGATTGTGCAATTTTTCGATATGGCAATAGCCGATTTCGCGGCCGGCCTTGTGGCCCTCCCAGATGATGCCGGCATCTCCGGTTTGCTTGTATTTTTCAGCGGTATAAATAAATGGCGCATCCCAGGACCAAGCGTCTGTGCCCGTTACCCGGACGCCGCGGGATGTGAGATAGAGCGTCGCCTCGCGTCCCATGCCGCAACCGGTAGGCACGTAATCGTCCTCGCCGTATCGCTCCCCGGCGGCTGTATTGACGACCACGATGTCCAGCGGCTTCAGCTGGTGACCGATGCGCTTCAGTTCCGTCTCGACGTCGGCCGCCGTTGCCACGTACCCGTTCCCGAAATGGCGGAAGTCGAGCTTGACAGCTGGTTGAAAACACCATTCCAGCGGTATTTCGTCGATGGTCATGGCCGGTTTGCCGCCGTCCTGGGTCGAGGCATAATGCCAAGGCGCATCGAGATGGGTACCGTTGTGGGTCGTTATGTTCACCTGTTCGATTGCCCAGCCTTCGCCGCCCGGCAAATCCTTGATGTCGAGGCCAGGAAAATAGCCCGCGATACGCTCGGCGGTCTGCTGGTGATCGATATATTCGATGCTTGGCATCATGTCGGGCGGGTCCGACTTGATCCCGGCCTTCAAAGGTACGGATATATCGATAATCGTGCGCGCCATGTCGTTTCTCCCGAGGGCATTCTGCATCCATTGGTCCGTTTTCGATTGCCTTGCACTCAGCCGTATGCCGGGGGCGGGTGTCAACTTCGGCCTCCACAGCCCGTTGTACAAATCCCGCTTTACGTGGCAAAAAAGGACCTATAAAGGCCTGAGATCATTCTGCGCTGCAGGGCCGGGCCGCGCGACAACGGGGTAACCGGGCGCGTGACGGGGGGATGTTGATGTTAGAGGCTTTCACGGGGCTATTGGGTCCGCTGGGTACGGCGTCGCTGCACTTCCTGAGCGTCCAGTCGCTGACCTGGTTGCTTGCAGGGACCTGCATCGGCCTGCTGTTTGGCGCTGTCCCAGGCCTCGGCGGCACAACCGCGCTTGCGCTGCTCATCCCGCTGACCTTCGGCATGGAACAATCCGACGCGATCATGTTGATGGGTGGGTCCATGGCTGCAACGTCAACCGGCGGTTCGGTATCAGCGATCTTGCTCAATACGCCGGGAACGGCACCAAACGCCGCCACGACATTTGACGGTTTTCCGCTTGCCTCACAGGGACGGGCGGGGGAGGCGGTCGGCGCTGCGGCGACCGCTTCGGCGTTGGGCGGATTGATCGGCGTCTTCACGCTGTTGGTTGTTATTCCGATCGCCAAGCAGATTGTGCTGCTGTTTTCGCCGCCAGAGTTTTTTCTGCTCGCGGTTTTTGGTCTCGTTGCCGTCGCGGTGTCGACCGGGGAGCGGACGCTTCAAGCACTTATCGCCGGCGTGCTCGGTTTTATTTGCGCCTTCGTTGGC
>CAZTMN010000110.1:0-12298 GCA_964615275.1 uncultured Beijerinckia sp.
CGACAACGTCCAGTGTCTTGCGTGCCTCCCGCTCCGCTTGTGTTTCCCCGACGCATACAATGGCGGTCAGCCGCGCCCGCAACGCCGCCTCCGCCTTCGATTTGACCGTGGCGCTGGATTCGCCGTGATCGGCACGGCGCTCGGAATGGCCGACGATGGCGTGGCTTGCACCGGCATCGGCAAGCATTTCGGCGCTGATATCACCGGTATGGGCGCCAGTTTCCCTGGCATGGCAATCCTGGCCGCCAATGGCGAGGGCGCCGTCGGCCGCATCCACGGCGGCGGCAATCAACGGTGCCGGTGGACAAACCAGCATTTCGATCTTGCCGGCAAGACCGGCATCGAATTGGTCCCGCATGGCGCTGATTTCGGCCAGGGAGGATTTCAAGCCGTTCATCTTCCAGTTTCCGGCCACTATTGGCCGTCTCGTGCCGCCCATTGTTGTGCTCATACCGCGATGCCCGCTCCTGGTGGAAAATTGGGGAAACAAGTGTTCGGGAATCATTTCCCGCCATCCGCCACCACGGTACAGGCGCTGAACAGTCGCGCCAAGACCTCGCCCGCATGTGCCCGCCCCTACGCCAGACAGATCGGACGCGCCGGACATCAAATAGAGGTCACATTCACGATGCTTTGAAAGGGTTTCGTTGCGCGCGCTGGCGGCGCGGCCTATATAGCCAGAAAATCAGGCCGCACATTCCAGAATTTGCGCCTCAACCCGCTTCATGTCCGCCCCACGGGCCGCAAACAGGATATAGTCATGCTTACCGCCATGCACGAAGCCTCCAAGAACTGGCTTGGCAAAATCGTTCTGGGCTTCCTGTTCGCCCTGCTTATCCTTAGCTTTGCGGTCTGGGGCATCGGGGACATTTTCCGCGGCTTCGGTTCTGGAACGGTCGCAAAGGCCGGAGATATCGAAATTCCGACCGAGGAATACCGGGCCGAATACCAAACGCTGCTGCAAAACTATCAGCGCAATGCCAAGCGCGTCATCACCAATGACCAGGCGCGTGCACTGGGTATAGACAAGCTGGTGCTCAACCGGATGATTTCGGAAGGCCTGATCGAGGCCGAGGCGAAGAAGTTCGGCCTGGCCATGAACAGCAAGGTTGTCGCCAGGGTTGTGCTTGACGACCCGCGTTTCAAAACGCCGTCCGGGGCATTCAACCGCATCGCCTTCCAGCGCGCCCTCAGCGACGCCGGACTGAACGAAACCCGCTTTCTCAACAAGCAACGGTCGGCCTATCTGCGCGCTCACCTTGTCGAGTCGTTCGCCGACAAGGTACCCGTCTCCAATGCCATGTTGGGGATATTGCATCAGCTCGCCACCGAGACCCGAAGCGTTGAATACTTCACGCTTGGCGCCGCCAACGCCGGCAAGATTGCCGACCCCGGCGACACCGAATTGCAGACTTATTTCAAATCGCGAAAGGCGAGCTACCGTGCGCCCGAATACCGCAAGATTGTAACGCTCGCGGTCAAACCGCTCTCGGTGGTAAAGGCCGACCAGATCCCGGACGCCGACGCCCGGAAGGAATATGACAGGGTAAAGGCGCGACGGTTTGCGACTCCGGAAAAGCGCGACTTGCAGCAAATCATTTTCAAGCCGGGAGAGGAAAGCGCTGCCCGGGCAGCTCTCGACAAAATCAGGGCGGGCTCGAAGTTCGCCGATATCGCCAAGGAGCGTAAGTTAAAAGAGACCGATATAGCTCTTGGTCTACTGGAAAAAGGCAAGATCAGCGATCCCGAAATCGCGAAAGCCGCGTTTTCAACAGACGCAGGCAAAGTCAGCGAGGTGGTCAAGAGCCGCTTTGGGCCGGCAATTGTTCACGTCGTCAAGGTTGAAGCAAAATCGGTCAAGCCGTTCGACGCCGTGAAGGAGGAGTTGAAACGCGAACTGGCCGCCGAAAAGGCCAAGACCGAAATTCGCAAACTCTATGAGAAGATCGAGGATGCCAGAACATCCGGCAAGGTCCTGGAAGAAGCCGCCAAGTCGGCCGGCCTGAAGGTGCGCACGATCACCGCCGTCAACAAGTCCGGGCTCAACAAGAAAGGATTGCCGGTCAAGGACCTTCCCGAGAAAAAGCAATTCCTGGAAGCCGTCTTCGCATCTGACATCGGCGTCGACAATGACACGCTGACGATCACCGGCGGCGGTCATATCTGGTTTGAAGTCGCGGCGATCGATCCCGCTCGCGACCGCAAGCTGGAAGAAGTTAAGGACCGCGTAAAAGCTGCCTGGCGAGCTGAACAGGTCCGCAAGAAGTTGCGCGAAATCGCTGACAAAGCCGTAACGGATATCAACGGCGGAAAGACCCTTGCCGATGTTGCAAAGGAACTCGGCGTTACTGTCGAACTTGCTCCGGACGTGTTGCGGCGCCCGCACTCAAAACTCGCGCAGACGGTCGTCAATCGCATATTCTCGCTGGCGGTCGGAAAGGCCGGCACCGCCCCCGCAAGCAATATTGCGCGGACCGTGTTCAAGGTCGAAGATTCCAACACGCCACCGCTTGTCGACAAGGCCAGGGACCTCGAACGGATCGAAACGCAGATTTCCGCAGCCTACAAGGAAGAGTTGGCGCAACAATACGTCGCCTCACTTCGCAAGGGCCTGTCGGTCACAATCAATCCGACTTCCATGCGCAATGTCGTGGGTGGCGAAGCAAACCGCTGACCCGCCTGTGCAAACCGGATGCAGGCAACGCGCTACCATTCGCTGGTGGCCGAAAGGTCTTCTCTGCCCGCGGAATTGGCGATCACGGCGGAGCTCGACGATGGACTGATCATGGGACTGCAGCACCGCACGGCGCCGGTATATGGGGTCCAGTTTCACCCCGAGAGCATTTTGTCGGAGCATGGCAAGCAGATCGTCGGGAATTTCCTCGCCATCGCGGGCCAAAAATCTTGCCAGTAATCTTGCCAGCAATCTTGCCGCGCACCGCTCGCAGCTTGCCGAGCATGGTATGCAGACTTGACTTGCCCCCCTTCCAATCGGCACATGCATATCCGATAATTGCAATGAAGTACCGCCTGCCTGGCGATCGGAGAACAATATGGACGCGTTCAAACCCATTCTGGCCAAGGTAGCTGCCGGAATGAGCCTTACAAGGGACGAGGCCCAGGCAGCGTTTGATGACCTGTTGTCCGGGGATGTCACGCCCGCGCAAATGGGCGGCTTTCTGATGGCGCTGCGGGTACGTGGTGAAACGATCGACGAATTTGCCGGCGCAGCGGCGGCCATGCGCAGCAAGATGGTGACCGTCAAGGCCCCGGCAGGCGCAATTGATATTGTCGGCACCGGCGGCGATGGCTCGGGCTCCTATAACGTATCAACGCTTGCCTCGATCATTACCGCAGCCTGCGGCGTGCCGGTTGCCAAGCACGGCAATCGCGCCCTTTCGTCCCGTTCGGGAGCGAGCGACGTCCTTACAGCGCTCGGCGTGGTTGTAGGACAAAAACCCGAGCAGATCGAGAAATGCCTGACGGAGGCGAATATCGGCTTCATGATGGCCCCGAACCATCACGCCGCAACGCGCCATGTCGCCCCGGTCCGTGTCGAATTCGGCACCCGTACCATCTTCAACATTCTCGGCCCGCTATCCAATCCTGCGTCCGTCACACGCCAGCTTACCGGCGTGTTCTCCCGCACGCTCATCGCGCCGATGGCCGAGGCGCTCGGCCAGCTTGGTTCAGAGGCTGCCTGGGTTGTGCATGGCTCGGACGGGTTGGACGAACTCACCACGACCGGCGAAACATATGTGGCGGAATTGAAGAACGGCGTAGTCAGCACGTTCGAAGTAACGCCCGAAGACGCAGGGCTGGTCCGCGCACGGCCGGAGGACCTGAAAGGCGGCGATCCCGAACACAATGCCCGTGCGCTGCGCGACGTTCTGGACGGGGTACAGTCCGCCTATCGCGATATCGCGCTGCTGAATGCCGCCGCAGCATTGATCATGGCCGGCAAGGCAGAGGATCTGAAACAGGGCGTTGCACTGGCTTCGGACGCGATCGCCAGCGGTAAGGCAAAGGATACCCTGGCCCGGCTAACCGCCTGCACCAACAGCGCCGCGGAAAACTGACATGGCCGATATTCTCGAAAAGATCGAGGCCTACAAACGCCGAGAAATATCGGACGCGAAAATCCGTGTGCCCTTGAAGACGATTGAGAGGCAGGCGCACGACCAGACACCACCGCGAGGCTTCCTTCATGCAATCGCCGACCGGGTTGAAGGCGACGAATTTGCGCTGATCGCCGAAATCAAGAAGGCCAGTCCCTCGAAAGGGTTGATCCGCGAAGACTTTGATCCGCCCGCCTTTGCCAAGGCCTACGAAGCAGGCGGCGCGGCATGCCTGTCGGTACTCACTGATGAGCCCTCGTTTCAGGGAAGTCCGGAATATTTGACACAGGCCCACCTCGCCACGCACCTGCCCAGCCTGCGCAAGGACTTCCTGTATGATCCCTACCAGGTCTACGAGGCGCGGGCATGGGGAGCCGATTGCATCTTGATCATAATGGCGGGCGTCGACGACGATACCGCCCATAATCTAAATCGCGCCGCCCATGATCTGCAGATGGATGTACTTGCAGAAGTGCACAACGAGGAAGAACTGAAACGCGCGCTTGAGCTTGAATCACGGCTGATCGGGATCAACAATCGCGACCTGCACACGTTTGAAACGACGCTCGAAGTGAGCGAGAGGCTCGCGCCGCTGGTGCCGCGCGACCGGATCGTTGTCGCCGAGAGCGGGATCTACACCCACGAAGATTGTTTGCGGCTGCGAAAGTGCGGCATCAGCGCCTTCCTCGTCGGCGAGAGCCTGATGCGCCAGAACGATCTGCGCCAGGCCGTCCGGTCGCTGCTGACTGGCGCACAGGCGCCCGGCTGAGGCCCCGAAATGAGCAGGCTGACGCATATCACGACCAGCGGCGAAGCGCATATGGTGGACGTTTCCGGCAAGGAAACCACCCAGCGCATCGCAGTCGCGAAAGGTCATGTGCGCATGAAGCCCGAGACGCTGGCGCAGATACGGGCCGGTGACGCCCAGAAGGGCGATGTATTGGGAACAGCACGCCTGGCGGGCATAATGGCGGCCAAACGCACCCATGAGCTCATTCCGCTTTGCCATCCGCTCGCGCTCAATCAGGTCACGGTCGATCTGGTTGCCGACGACGATCTGCCCGGTATCCGCGTACGGACCACCGCCCGCGTAACGGGAAAGACCGGCGTTGAAATGGAGGCCCTGACCGCTGCGTCTGTCGCCTGTCTCACCATTTACGACATGTGCAAGGCGGTCGACCGCTTCATGGAAATCGGCGGTATCGGCATGGTGGAAAAATCCGGCGGCAAATCCGGAGACTGGAAGCGCAACCCGCCCGACGTTGCGCAGGATGGCGGCTGATGGCGGGAACAAACCTGTTACCGGTCGCCGACGCGCTGGCGCAAATTCTCGAAGGCGCTGGAATCGCATCCGCCCCGGAAAGCGTGCCGCTTTCCCAGGCCCACAACCGCCGGCTGGCCGCCGATCTTGCCGCCCGGCGAACCCAACCGCCGGCGGCCCTGTCAGCCATGGATGGATATGCCGTCCGTCGCGCCGATATCGAGACCGTGCCGGCGGTGTTGACAATGATCGGCACCAGCGCCGCAGGCCACGGGTTTCACGGTGCGGTGAAGGCCGGAGAAACTGTGCGGATATTTACCGGCGCCCCCTTGCCCGAAGGGACCGACACGATCGTCATCCAGGAAGATACCGATGCCAGCGGCAATTCCATCACCATGAAGGAAAGCGAACCGCTCGGCCGCCACGTGCGCGCCGCCGGGCTCGATTTCAAATCAGGCGACGTTCTGCTTGAAAAAGGCCGCCGGCTCGGCCCGGTCGAATTGGCCCTCGCCGCAGCGATGAACCATTCCCATGTCGAAGTAGCCCGCAGGCCGCTCGTTGCGATCCTTGCGACAGGCGATGAGCTGGTCGCTCCGGGGACCGAACCGGGACCGGACCAGATCGTTGCCTCGAACAATTTCGCGGTAGCCGCCTATGTCGAGCGCGCCGGGGGCCAGGTGCTCGACCTCGGTATTGCGCCGGACAATTTTCCCGATATCGAAGCTGCAATCCGCCGCGCCCGCGAGGCAAACGCCGACGTGCTCGTTACCCTAGGCGGCGCATCGGTCGGCGATCATGATCTCGTGCAGGACGCACTCAAGAACGAGGGCATGGACCTGGGTTTCTGGCGCATTGCCATGCGCCCGGGAAAACCGCTGATGCACGGGTCGATCGGGGACATGCGCGTGCTCGGCCTTCCCGGAAATCCGGTTTCTGCTATCGTATGTGCAATCCTGTTCCTCGTGCCGCTGGTCCGGGCCCTGACCGGCGATCCCGGCGCCGGCGAAGACATTTCAATCCCGGCGTTGCTTGGCGAAGACATGCGCGAGAACGACACCCGCCAGGACTACGTCCGTTCGCGGGTGTCGGGATTGCACGATGGCGCGCCTGTCGCGACGCCGTTTTCCAGGCAGGATTCCTCCATGCTGGGCACGCTGGCGCAATCCCAGGGCCTGATCATCCGGCCCCCCTTCGCTCCGGCGGCGAAGAAAGGCGACGCGTGCCGGGTAATACTGCTGGATACGCCTGCGTAATCCCGCCGCACCTGGCCCATGCGGGCGGTTTAGGGCCGGATTTTTGACCGGAACGATTGCGCCGCCGGGGAAGGCGGATTACTAACGCCATACAAGTCAACAAAACGTCGGGAGATACAGAATGCGCGCCTGGTACTTTACCGAAATGCCGTACCCTTACCTGCCGCCACTCGAGGAAATCCCGTCCATCCGCGTCAACCTGCCAAGCAAGCATTTCGATCCGAAACTCGGCGCTGATCTCTACAACCGCTATCTCGACGAATACATGATCGCAGATGAGGCTGGGCTTGACCTGATGGTCAACGAGCATCACCAGACAGCCACCTGCATCGACACCTGCGCGCCATTGTCGATGGCCATTCTGGCGCGCCAGACAAGAAACGCGCGCCTGTGCATTCTCGGCAATCCGATCGCCAACCGGGGCGATCCGATCCGCATCGCCGAGGAAATGGCCATGGTCGATTGCATCTCCCGGGGCCGCGTCGAAGCCGGCTTCGTGCGCGGGGTGCCCTATGAAATCTTCGCCGCAAACACCATCCCCTCGCAGACGCTTGACCGGCTATGGGAAGGCATAGACCTGGCCATCAAGGCCTGGACGACCACCGACGGTCCGTTCAATTTCGAGGGGCAATTCACCCACAAGCGCGCCATCAACCTGTGGCCGCGCCCCTACCAGACGCCGCATCCACCGGTCTGGGTGACCGGGTCAAGCGATGTCGGTTCGGTGCGCAAGGCGGCGGGCAAGGGTTTCGTTTTCGCCACCTTCCTGCAGCCCTACAACAAGGTCCGCGTCTTGTTCGACGCCTATCGCGAATCCTATCGCGATTGCGGACAGCCGGGCGGCGGCGGCCTGGCCTTCATGCCGTTGATGTATGTCGCCGACAACGAGGCCGAGGCGCGCAAGGGCGCCGAGGAATTGTCCTGGTATCTGAAAGCCAAGACCGAACCGCAATTCCGCAATCCGCCCGGCTACGTACCGGTGGAATACAATGTCGGAGCGATGATGCACGCCGATGATACGCGCGCCTCGCGGACCGATGGCATGCGTAAAATGACCCTCGACGATCAGCGCGAACAGGGCGTCGTCATGTTCGGCACCCCCGATCAGATAGTCGAGCAGATCGAGCGGGAATACGAGCGCATCGGCGGCTTCGACCATCTGCTGATGATGATGCAGGCCGGCTTCCTCGACCACAAGCGCACCGTTTCCAACATCCAGCTGTTCGCCAAGGAGGTCTATCCGCGCATTAAGCATCTTGCCGGAACACGTGAACAACTTGGTCTTCAAGCGGCGGAATAAAACAATAATACAATGCATTAACGCAAGGTTTGGAGATGTTAGATAAAGTCCGCAAGCAACTTGCCCCGACCGGGGTTCTGCGCGCCGCGGTAAATCTCAGCAACCCGCTGCTGGTAACCGGCAAGGCCGAAAATGGCGACCCTGAGGGCGTCTCCCCGGATATGGCCGCGGCTGTGGCGGCGGCGCTTGGCGTTGGCGTCAAGCTGGTCACCTACCCCAATCCGGGCGTGCTTGCCGATGGCATGGCAAAGGGAGAATGGGATATCGGCATGATCGCGGTTGAGCCGGCCCGGGCCGAAACGATCGCCTTTACTGCCGCCTATACCCAGATTGAGGCGACCTACCTGGTTCGCGCCGATGCCCCGTTCCAATCCGTTGGGGAGGTCGACGCGCCCGGTGTGAAAATCGCGGTATCAGGCCGCAGCGCCTATGACCTGTATCTGTCGCGCACCTTGAAGCATGCCGAGTTGGTCCGCGGAGCCAACCTGGCAAACTCGGTCGAGGTGTTCGCCGAACAGAACCTGCCGGTTCTGGCCGGCCTGCGCCCTGCCCTGATCGAGGACCAGAAGAAATTCGAGGGATCGCGCATCCTGGAAGGCATGTTTACCTCGGTCGAACAGGCGGTCGGCTCCAATCCGGCCAACAGCCAAGCCGCTGCCTGGCTGTCGGATTTCGTTGAAAAACTGAAGGCCGATGGCACAATCCAGGGCTGGATCGACAAGCACGGGGTCAAGGGCCGGCTGATGGTGGGAAACCCGAGGTAGGCGCTACCCGCCACGGCCTCCAAATCGGCCTCCAAGTCCCCGCGCGGGCGAAGGGAGAACCTGGAGCCAGTATGCGCAGACATCCCGAACCCGGCACTTGTTCCACGCCCCTGCCTTCAACCGCGGAGGGCGAATATCGATGATCGCGATCATTGGCGCGGGCGTCGGCGGGCTGACGGCAGCGATAGCGCTCCGGTCCATCGGTGAAGATGTGACCATCTATGAGCAGGCAGGCGAGTTTCGTCGCATAGGCTCGACGATCAACCTGACGCCGAATGCGGTCAATGTGCTCGATGGCCTCGGCCTCGGCGAGGCGATCCGCAAAACCGCCTGCGCACCGGCTTTCAGCATCAGCAAGACCTATGACAGCGGCAATATCACCTCCCGGGTCGCCTTTGGCGAGACGGCGCTTGCCCGCTATGGCGCAACGCCCCTGCTCATGCATCGCGCCGACCTGATGGAGGCACTGGTCAGCGCCGTGCCCGGTGGCCAGATACGCTTCGGCAAGAAGCTCGCGGCAATCGCCCAGTCCGGCGGGGGAGTGCACCTGACTTTCGCCGACGGCTCGACCGCCACCACCGAGGTATGCATTGCAGCCGATGGCATTCATTCAACCGTACGCGCGGCGCTTTTTGAACCGGAGCCGCCTCGTTTTACGGGCATGGTTGCCTATCGCGGCCTGACGCCGAACAAAGGCGTCATCCTGCCGGACCTCGACAGTTTCGTGAAATGGTGGGGCCCCGATCCGCAAAGCCAGATCATTCACTTTCCGGTGTCGACCGGGCGGGAGATCTTCGTATTCGCCACCGTTCCGGGAACCAGCGAGGTACCCGAATCCTGGTCGGCTGAAGGCGATATCGCGCTTCTGCGGCAAAGTTTCCCGGACTATCACGACGACGCCCGCGCCCTGATCCGGCGGTTGGGCAGCGTTCTGCGCACCGCGCTGCATGAGCGCGCACCCTTGCAAAACTGGGTGCGCGGCAATGTTGCGCTGCTCGGGGATGCCTGCCATGCCATGACGCCGTTCATGGCCCAGGGCGCTGCAATGGGCCTGGAAGACGCCGTGATACTCACCCGTGCGGTGAAGCAAAGCTCCGATTGGCCAGGCGCCCTCGCCTGTTATGAGCGTACCCGTGTCGAACGCGCCAACGCCATCCAGCTTGCCTCCCACAACAACGAATGGCTGCGCAAGGGCGGCAATCCTGATTGGGTCTACGGCTATGACGCCTGGTCGACGGATTTGCTATGAATATTCGTCCCTGAAAGGAACGGTTCGATCCCATGACCCTGACCCTCTACAACTTTTCCGCTTCCACCTGCTCCCAGTCGGTACGTTTCGTGCTGGCGGAAAAGGGCCTTGATTTCGAGGACCACCGCATGAACTCCCCGACCGGCGAGCATTTGCGCGAGCCCTACCTGTCCTTGAACCCGGGCGGGGTCGTACCGACGCTGGTCCACGATGGCAGGCCGGTCTGCGATTCCACCGTGATCATGGAATATCTGGACGAGATTGCACCCAGCCCGTCAATGGTCCCGGCCGATGCCCATGGCCGGGCGAAAATGCGCGAATGGCTACGTTATTTCGAGGAAGTGCCGCATCCCTCGATCCGCTATCCCTCGTTTCATTATTTCATAGGCAAGAAACTCGCCGACAAGTCGAAGGCCGAGTTGCAGGCAATGGCCGACCGCCATCCGTTGCGAAAGGATTTTTATTCCGAAATGGATCCATCCGGATTTTCACCCGCTGCCGTCGCGGCCGCCGAGGAGCGGCTCGAAAAATGCCTTGCCAGGGTGGAAAAGGAATTGTCGTCGCCCGGCCATAGCGGCCCCTGGCTGATGGGTGAACAACTGACGGTCGCCGACGCCTGCTTGATGCCGGTCATCGACCGGATGAACGATCTGGGCATGAGCGGATTATGGGAAAACAATGCCCGCCCGGGCATCGCCCGCTGGTACGCAGAAATCAGCAAGCGGCCGGCTTTCGCGGCAACCTATTACGAGGGCACGCGGCTGTCGGAAAATTACGGCGCGCCGCGAAACCGTTGATCGTGTTCAGTTAACTGCCCTCGGGCAAAAACCATCGCGAAGCCGGCTGTCCCGGTGCCCTTGTTTTGACAATCAATTGAACAACGACGGTTCAACCTCGACCATCAACAATCGCAAGATGCGCCTGGCTTTCCAGTCGATAATCAGGTCGTTGAAATACGCCGACACGTCGATGCGAGACTTGCCGATGATGAGCGTGCCCGGGATGCGCTTGCCGTGCTCCTGATCGCCGGAATAACCGATTGCATTCAAGTAGCGCGGCGGTGGACCTCCCTCAACGGGAAGCAAGACCAGCGGCCCGTGTTTGCGGACATCCGGTATCGTGATGATGTGCCGGCCCTTTGACGGCTTGAAATGCATGGCCCGCTGGCGCAAAGCGGCCGGACACAGCACGCGAAAGCCTGCCTGGCATCGGGCCTGCGCCGCGGTCCAGTCCGGTTTTATGACGAGCCCCGCCGACGGCATTGTAAACATCGGCGTTTCAATTTTCCGATACCAACCGCCGCTTGACGGAACCTTCGTCAGATCATGCGGCTGTGGCGGGATAAATTGGAGTATGTGTTTGCCAGCCGGCGTATCAAGGCCGTTCCAGCCGGCCAGGTAGCCGCGATAAAACCATTGCGGCTTGTTTTTCTTCTGCCATTGCGGGGCACGCGCCCATGGCACAAGGTCGCGGATTGAACGCGGGCGCTCGACCCGCCGGAACAGATCAAGGAACCCGGAACTGCGCCGCGGCCCGGCGCGCACCGCGCTGATATGTACTGGCTGTTTCTTGTCGCGCAACGCCTCGGGGTGCACATGGGCAAGAATGCGCGGCGGCGCGCCATCCTTGCCCGCCGCTTTTTCGAAACGGAATATGGCCGGCGCAAATGCCGCCAGGTCCTTCGGCAAATCTTCAAGGCAGAAACTTTTCGGTCGCATGCCGATGACGTCGCCGTTCTCCAGTTTCGCGGCAAAAGTCACGGGGCTTGGAAGTCCGTAGGTATAGCCCCCGCCCTGCGTCCAGCCGCGGCCCTCGCACCGGCACACAAGTTCACCGCCCAGTGTGACCTTCCGCCCATCAGCGACAACGTCGATCTCGAGGCGGTAGTAGCGCGCCATCGGCGTGCCGCCGAATAAAGCGAACCATCCGAACAGCACTACCACGAGGCCGAGGACGGCAACGATCCATTTCTTTCGTCTGCTCAAACCGGCGGCCTTTCGTTCTGCAGGACCCGGGCGCATATTCCAACCCAATCCGGGCAGGATCAAGGGCGGCGATGGCGAACGAATTCAAGTTGGAAGGTGTGCGACGGGGATAGTCCCGCCTGTGCGGTTCCAACAACTTGTTGGCCGCGCTGTTGCCAGTCAGACGTCGACGGTTGACTTCGGTGGTGCTGCCCCTGCGGAGCAAACGACCCAGGCAATACGGGCGGAATGTTTCGCGGGAATACCTGCGCGCCGCAGGCCTCCGCCTTCATCCTGAGGACGTCGCCGGCAAGCGCAGTGTCCGGGTGTGTCCCGAAGCACGGTTGAAGCACGGTTCAAGGATTGCAATTGCATCACGCTCCTGCCCG
>CAZTMN010000111.1:0-11762 GCA_964615275.1 uncultured Beijerinckia sp.
AAAATTTCGAACGGCCCGGGTCGCCCTGGCGGCCACCGCGGCCGCGCAACTGGTTGTCGATGCGGCGGCTTTCGTGACGCTCCGTGCCGATGATATAAAGGCCACCGGCGCGCAGCGCCTTTTCCCGCAGAGCTGCAACTTCGGTTCGGATTGCTACTTCCTTTTCCCCGCGGGCAGTCTCGTCGGCAATGTCCTTGCATTCCTGTTCGACACGCATTTCCAGATTGCCGCCAAGCTGAATGTCCGTACCGCGGCCGGCCATGTTGGTTGCGATGGTGATTGCGCCAGGAACGCCCGCTTCGGCAACGATGTACGCCTCCTGCTCGTGGAAACGCGCATTCAATATGGCGAACATCCTGGACGGCTGATCCGATTGCGCCGCCTTGTACAATTTCTGCAGCGCCGCAGGTTCGGCAAAATCGATCTGTTTGTATCCGTGCTTCTTGAGCGCCTCGCCGAGTTGCTCGGACTTTTCGATCGATGTCGTACCGACCAGCATCGGCTGCATGGTCTTGTTCGCTTCATCAATCTCGCGAATAATTGCCCGTAATTTTTCAGCTTCGGTCCGGTAGACTTCGTCGTCTTCGTCAAGACGTGCGACCGGCTTGTTGGTCGGGATTTCGACAACATCGAGTTTGTAGATTTCGGCGAATTCATCGGCTTCCGTCGCCGCGGTGCCGGTCATGCCGGCCAGCTTTTCATACAGCCGGAAGTAGTTCTGGAAAGTGATCGAAGCCAGTGTCACGTTTTCCGGCTGGACTTCCACATTCTCCTTGGCTTCCAGCGCCTGGTGCAGGCCTTCGGAGAACCGCCGGCCCGGCATCATGCGGCCGGTGAATTCGTCAATGATCACAACTTCATTGTCGCGAACGATGTAATCCTTGTCGCGCTGGAACAGCGCATGAGCCTTCAGCGCCTGCTGCGCATGATGTACAATGGTAACGTTCGCCGGATCGTAGAGCGAACCCTCCTCGATAAGCCCGGCTTCCACCAGCAATTTCTCGATGTGCTCATTGCCGGCTTCGTTGAAGTTGGCGGTGCGTTGTTTTTCATCAAGGTCGTAGTCGTCCCGGGAAAGTTTGGGAATCAGCTTGTCGATGTTCTGGTATAGATCCGACTTGTCCTCCGACGGGCCGGATATGATCAGCGGCGTACGCGCCTCATCGATCAAAATGGAATCGACTTCGTCGACAATCGCAAAGAAATGCGGCCGCTGAACCATCTCCGCGAGTTCATACTTCATATTGTCGCGCAGGTAGTCGAAACCGAATTCATTGTTAGTGCCATAGGTGACGTCCGCGGCATAGGCTTCCGCGCGCTCTTCATCCTCCAGACCGTGAACAATGATCCCGACCGTCAGTCCCAGGAACTTGTATATCTGGCCCATCCATTCCGCATCGCGGCGGGCGAGGTAATCGTTGACTGTTACGACATGGACGCCCTTGCCGGCCAGCGCATTCAGATAGGTTGCCAGGGTCGCGACAAGCGTCTTGCCTTCGCCGGTTTTCATTTCCGAAATGCCGCCCTCGTGCAGCACGATGCCGCCGATCATCTGGACATCAAAATGCCGCTGGCCGAGAGTGCGCTTTGCCGCTTCCCGGACCGTGGCGAAGGCCGGAACCAGAATGTCGTCCAGGGTCTTGCCGCCGGCCAGTTCATCCCTGAACGACTGCGTGCGGGCCCGCAATTCGTCATCGCTCAGCTTTTCAAGCTCTGGCTCAAGAGCGTTGATTGCATCGACGCGTCCAGCATACCCCTTCAGGCGGCGCTCATTGGCGCTGCCGAAAATCTTTTTCGCTATGTCAACGAACATTCCTAAGCTCTCCTGGAGCTGGTCCGGCCAGCAACCTGTTCAGTCCCGTTACAATGATCAGCCATGCACATAAGGCGATCGCTACGGGCAAAATGTGTCCAAGCACACCCGATGGCGGTTCTCCGGCAATTCCGGCCGAAACTTTCCAACCGCTATCACGGTAAATTCCTCAGCTATCAGCGAATATTTCTCCGATCCGACTGCAGTATGGCGTCAAAATGCGAATTCCCGACAGATAAGATTGGGCCGCACCCTTGTCAATGAAACCGCCGGTGCGGACCCGGTTTCATGAAAGTGATTGCGGCACGAGCGGGAACGGGCGATACCGGGGCCCTCGAACACGATTTTTGGAGCCAAATCCCATGACATTTGCCCGGCTTGCAGGACGCATGGCGTTGCTGAGTTTCCTGACCCTTCCCGCCGCGCTGTCGGGTGCGCACGCGGCCGACAACGTGCTCGCCAGGGTCAACGGCAAGGAAATTAGATCCGGGGACGCCAAGCTTGCCATGCAGGACATCGGCCGCACCTTGCCGCGGCGGATGTCCGCCGCACAGCGCTCCGCCTACACACTGAACTATCTGATCGACTTGCATTTGGCGGCACTCAAAGCAGAGCAGGACAGGCTTCACGATAGCGCTGAATTCAAAAAGAAAATGGAGTATTTTCGCCGCAAGGCCTTGATGGAAGCCTATATCGATGCCGTCAGCCGGAAAGCCGTCGACGCAACCAAGGTAAAGGCAGCCTATGACGAAGCAGCCAAGGGTCACAAGCCGGAAACCGAGGTTAATGCGAGCCATATCCTTGTAAAAACAAGGCCGGAAGCCGAAGCGGCGCTAAAACGGGTCCGCGGCGGTGAAGACTTCGCCAAGGTAGCCCGTGAGATATCGAAGGATCCGGGGTCGCCCGGCGGCAAGCTTGGCTGGTTCACCAGGAAGCGCATGGTTCCGCCATTCGCCGAAGCGGCGTTCAAGACCAGGCCGGGCACAATCTCTGAACCTGTTCAGACGCGATTTGGCTGGCACATCATCAAGGTGATTGCCCAGCGCAAAACGGAATTCCCCAAATTCGAACAGGTTCGCGGTCAGATCAGGCAATATCTGATCCGCAGGGCCCAATCAGAAGCGGTCAAGACCTTGCGCAAGGAGGCCAAGATCGAGAAACTCAACGCTGCTCCATAGCCCGGCTCCACATCCAACTGCCTGATCGCCATGAACCCGGAAGTTCCTGTCTCCCCCCTTGCGCCGAAATCCTATCCCGACGTACCGCCGATAGAGGGCGTCCGCTTTGCAACTGCGGAAGCGGGCATCAAGTACAGGGGCCGGGAGGACGTGATGCTGGCGCTTTTCGACGCCGGCACGCGGGTTGCCGGGGTTTTCACCCAATCGCTGTGCGCTTCGGCCCCGGTGGACTGGTGCAAGGAAAAACTGACTGGCGGCGCAGCGAGGGCATTGCTGGTCAATTCCGGCAATGCCAATGCATTTACGGGCAGGAAGGGCGCCGACCAGGTTGCCCTGACCGCCCGCATCGTCTCGGAAGCCACCGGGGCGGGCGAGCAGGAAATTTTCCTGGCGTCGACCGGGGTCATAGGCGAACCACTCGATGCGTCGAAATATTCGGCCGTCATCGGCGACTTGCGCGATTCCGCATCGCCTGACAGCTTGTTCAAAGCCGCCAGGGCGATCATGACCACGGATACCTATCCGAAGATCGCCACAGCTTCTGCCGAAATGGGCGGCCACACTGTCCAAATCAACGGTATCGCCAAGGGCGCCGGGATGATAGCACCCGACATGGCGACCATGCTGTCCTTCGTATTCACGGATGCGGCGATTACGGCGCCGGTTCTGCAGGAGCTTCTGTCCACGGGGGTGCAAAAATCCTTCAACGCGATCACCGTCGACAGCGATACGTCCACGTCCGACTCGTTGATGCTGTTCGCAACGGGCGCAGCGGCCCGCAGCGGCGCGCCGGAAATTTCTGATGCGTCCGACCCTGCCCTTGCCGGGTTCAGGCAAGCGCTCGATGGATTGTTGCTTGACCTTGCGCATCAGGTGGTGCGCGATGGCGAGGGCTGCCGGAAGTTCGTCGAGATTACCGTCAAGGGCGCCGAGAGCGAGGCGGCGGCCAAGCGCATCGCGCTTTCCATTGCCAATTCGCCGCTTGTAAAAACCGCCATCGCCGGCGAAGACGCCAATTGGGGCCGCATCGTCATGGCTGTCGGAAAAGCTGGTGAACGGGCCGATCGCGACAAGCTGGCGATTTGGTTCGGCGGCATCCAGGTCGCCGAGGACGGCCTGCGCGACGACACCTATGACGAGAATGAAACTTCCCGTTACATGAAAAACGAGAACATTGAGATTACCGTCGATGTCGGGGTGGGCAAGGCCGGGGCTACGGTCTGGACCTGCGACTTGACCAAGGAATATGTTGCCATCAACGGCGATTACCGCAGTTAGTTTATTTCGATGCGCGGCATGTGGACGGAGCCGCCGGTGAGTTGAGTATTGTCTTCGGCCTGTTTTGGAGCCGCGAATGAGACATTTCCTTTTGATGTTGACGGCAGTCTCGCTGGTAGCTGGATGCGGCGGACAACGGCCCCTACCCAATCTCGCCAATGAACCGGCGTTCGACGCCAAGGCCGCCGCCTATATCCACAAGCAGGGAGACGCCACCATCCAGGGCGAGGCGTTTGTTCTCGGCGCGAACGGCAAGCCGGTCTACGCTGCGGGAGAGCTTGTCCGGCTGGTCCCCGCGACCGCCCATGCGCAGGCCCGTTTCCGTAGCCTGTACAAGGGCAAGACCTACTTGCCGGCGGGTGAAATTCCAAAGGTCAGGCCGGATCCGGAATATGCGAAATACACGCGCACCACGGTCGCCGACGGACGTGGAAAATTCCTCTTCGACAATGTCGCGCCCGGCAAATATTTCGTGACGGCGCAAAAGATTATACGGCCACCCGGGGCGCTGTTCGCCAGCGGCGGAGCGATGTATACGCAGGTCGCAATAACCGGGCGCGAACGCTTCCCGGTCAAAATCGTCGTCGTCGGGCGCTGATGAAGCCTGTAGCGTTTCCATGAAAAGCGGAAACCCGTTTTCCGTCCGGAAGCGCTGCAAATCAAGAATCTGGAGCCGTTCACGAATCCACGAAATCGTGATCGGCTCAAAGTGGCAGGGTCCGAAGTGAACATCTTGTTGGTAGTTGCGGTTGCCCTGATCGATACGGACAATCGGGTGCTGCTTGCCAAGCGGCCCGAGGGCAAGCAATTGGCAGGCTTCTGGGAGTTTCCCGGTGGCAAAATCGATCCCGGTGAGCGGCCCGAGGAGTCCCTTATCCGCGAATTGGCCGAGGAACTGGGCATCGAAGTCAGCGCCGATTGTCTTGCGCCGCTGACTTTCGCCTCGCACGGTTACGAGGACTTCCACCTGCTGATGCCATTGTATGTCTGCCGCAAATGGCAAGGAATGGTAATGGCGCGCGAACAGCAGGAATTGAAATGGGTCCGCGCCGCCGAATTGCGCAATTACAAGTTGCCGCCAGCGGACATTCCGCTCATCGCGCCGCTTATCGACCTGCTCGGCTGATGTTTTCGAGAACCATTTGCCGGCGCTTACAACCCGCCCATCCGGCAAACGGTTTCCCATTCGTCGTCTTTGACGGGCTGCACAGACAGACGCGAATTGTTCACCAGAACCATGTCGGCCAGCGCGCTTTCGCCCTTTATCATGTCCAGCGTCACCGGCGTCTTGAACGGCCTCACCACCTGGAAATCTACCATGCCGAAGCGGCCGCTGGCGTCCGTGTGATCGGGGTAATATTCCTTGATCACTTTGACGATACCAACCACCGCCTTACCTTCATTGGAATGGTAGAAAAAGGCCTGGTCGCCTTTCTTCATCGCCATCATGTTGAGTTTTGCCGAATGGTTGCGAACGCCGTCCCAATAGGTGCCTGCCTTGCCCGCCTTCACCTGATCGTCCCAGGACCATTTCTTCGGTTCGCTCTTGACCAGCCAGTGCGCCATCGTCGTTTCCCGCTTCGTGAATATCCGCAAAGAACTCATCGTAAACAGATGAATGAGATCGAGAAACCGCATCGCGCGGCTTGCCCAAAGAAAAACGTCCTATTCGCCTTTTTGCGGCCGCGCCATCAGTCCGGCAATCGCTGTATCGACATCGATCGCCCCGTTGAGGATTGCCTCGACCGCAAATACGATCGGCATGTCGACGCCGGCTTCACGCGCCATTCGTGCAAGCGCCTGCGCGGTAAATGCCCCTTCAGCCAATTTGCCCGAGGCAGCACCAAAGGTAACGCCCGCACCGGACTGCTCGGCCAGCGTCACACCAAATGCGAAATTGCGCGATTGCGCAGAGCCGCACGTCAGAACCAGGTCGCCAAGACCGGACAATCCCATCAATGTTTCATCGCGGGCGCCGAACGCCGCTCCAAACCGTCGTAACTCGGCAAAACCGCGGGCGATCAGCGCCGCTTTCGCGCTGGCCCCGAGATTGCGTCCTTCAACTATTCCGCAGGCGATGGCCAGCACGTTCTTTGCCGCGCCGCCGATCTCCACGCCACGGACATCGCCGGAATGGTAGATGCGAAAATTCTGTCCTGCCAACGCACCGGCAATATCCTGCGCCAATGGCTCGTCGCTTGCAGCAACGGTGACGGCCGTCGGAAGACCACGCACCACGTCGCTGGCGAAACTGGGCCCGGACAGGATCGCTACCGGATTGTCCGGTAGTTTCTCCTGTACGACCGCGGTCACGAACATCCCGGTGTCCCGCTCGATACCCTTGGCGCAAACGACCACGGGAACCGGAGCTGGAATACGCGCCGCCATCTCCGCGGCGACGGCGCGCAAGGTTTGCGCCGGGGTAACCAGCAGGCAAAGGTCACACCCTGCCAGTGCTTGCAAATCAGACGCAAGCTGCACGCGCTCGTCCAGCCGGACTCCCGGGAGATAGCTGCGATTCTCCCGGCTTCGCGCGATTTCAGCGGCCGCATCACGGTTACGTCCCCACAGCCTCACGCTTCGCCCTGACACGGCGGCAACCTGCGCCAGGGCGGTGCCCCACGCACCGGCGCCAATAACGGCGACCTTGTCAAACCGTCCGGAATATTGGTTTGCACTGTTCAAAGTTGCGATCGTCCTTTCGCGCCAACCTGCGGCTACGGCGGCATCTGCCGCAGCGGTTTACTCGATTCGCGGCTCCAAAAAGCATTGAACCGGTTAATGAACTGGCCAGCCAATTGCAGGCTGCGCAGCACCAGAAGATCGTTATCCTGCCGGCGCAGCCCTGAATAGGAAAAATTCGCAGCGCCTGTGCGCAACACGCGACCATCGATCTGATACGCTTTCAGATGCATCAAATTGCGGCCGGCCTTAATTCTCACTTCGACATTCGGCATGGCCAGCAGAGAAGTGAAGTTCTCATAACGGTCCGGTTTCTTGAACATCGGTTGATCGGGATCGAGGTAGAGCCGGATTTGCACCTTGCGCCGGGCGGCGCGGTAAAGAGCGTCTATGATGCCCCTGTCGGTCAAAACATATGCCGCCATGTCGATGCGAAATTTCGCCCGATCCAGCAGCGCATAGTCAATTTCGGCAAGATTGTGCCGTGGAGCATGAAAGTGGTTGATCCCGGCAAGTATTGGCGTCTGCTGTAAAGGCGCCAGCGCGCGGGTCGGCGTGTAAAGCAACAGCAGCGACAGCAGGACCAGGAATACCGCGGAACGGCCGCCCGCAGCAGTGCCGCGAACCGGAAATCTGCGGAAAGGCTTGATTCGCCTGCTGGCTCTCATGCTGCGTCCAATACCGTCACCTGCTGGCTATTATGCCTTGGCCCCCGCAATTTTTTCCATCTGCCGGTCCAGCGGCCATCGCGGCCGGGGGGCAAAATCGAGCCCGTCGGTCATCCCGAGCCGCAGCCTTTCAATGCCCGCCCAGGCAATCATCGCGCCGTTGTCGGTGCAAAGCGCCGGCGGCGGCAAGGCCAGACGCAGACCTGTTTCCGAAGCCAGCCTCAGCAACGCCTGCCGGATGACCGAATTGGCCGCAACGCCACCGGCTACCACCAACGCCTGCGGTAAACCGAAGCGCTTGCGGAACTCGCGCAGGCCGGCGCGCGTGCGATCAACGACAATGTCCAGGATCGCAGCCTGGAAAGAAGCGCAAACATCGGCGATATCCGCCTGTTCAAGATGGCCATGCGCCTGAACAACCTGGCGAACGGCGGTCTTCAGACCGGACAACGAGAAATCGGGCGTTTCCCGGCCATGCATGGGCCGCGGAAAATCGAACCGCGCCGGATCACCGTCCCTGGAATTCAGTTCGATTTGCGGTCCCCCGGGGAACGGCAGCCCGAGAAGTTTCCCAACCTTGTCGAAAGCCTCGCCTATTGCATCGTCCAAAGTCGTTCCGATGCGCACATAGTCGCCTACGCCCAGCACCGCGACCAATTGGGTGTGCCCGCCCGACATCAGCAACAGAAGGTAGGGAAAACTGGCCTTGTCCGTTAACCGGGCCGTCAGTGCGTGGGCTTCGAGGTGGTTGACGGCTACCAGGGGTTTGCTGGAAGCAAGCGCAATCGCCTTGCCCATCGTCAGCCCGATCATAACGCCGCCGATCAATCCGGGCCCGGCTGCGGCGGCGATTCCGTCAAGATCGGCGAAGTCCAGTTTTCCGGCGTCATGCATTGCTTTTTTGATGATCCGGTCAAGCGCCTCTACATGCGCACGCGCGGCAATTTCCGGCACAACGCCGCCATAGGGCGCATGTTCAGCGATCTGGCTCAACACCACGTTGGACAATATCCGTCCGTCCTGCCCGGCGTTGGCCTCAACAACCGCTGCCGCGGTTTCATCGCATGTCGTCTCAATTCCCAATACGCGCATGGACTTTCATGTTCCCGGTTTTTCGGTCAAAACTGCGGAATTACACGGTAACCTGGAACCCTGAACTGCAGGCCATGTATGCAAGAAGAACCTTTGCCCGAAACGTCCGCCCGGATCCTCGGCGTTCTCGAATCCCTGAACGTTGATACCATAGTGCACCGGCACGCGCCCGTCTTTACAGTCGCCGAAGCCCAGGCTTTGCGTGGTGAAATTCCCGGCGGACATACGAAGAATCTCTTCCTCAAGGATCGCAAGGGCAGGCTGTTTCTTGTAACGGCGCTGGAAAATGCCCAGATCGACTTGAAATCGCTACATACTCAAATCGGCGGCAGCGGCCGATTATCCTTCGGTTCCGCGGAATTATTGCAGGAAATCCTCGGCGTGCAGCCGGGCGCAGTCTCACCCCTGGGCCTGGTCAATGATGCGGAGAAGCGCTGCAAATTGGTGCTCGACAAGGCGCTTGTGAATTTCGAGATACTGAATTTCCATCCTCTCGACAATCGTTTGACCGTTTCGGTGTCACCGTCCGGCTTGGACAAGCTGCTTGCCCACACCGGGCATGAGCCCCAGTTTGTCGAATTTTGAAGGACCGCTGCGCAATGCGGCAACATTTCCTGTGAATTTCGCTTGCTCACCACGACTTGAAAGCATTATCGATTGTGCCGGAGCTTGAACTCCCCGAGCGAGAGGAAATCTCCGGTCCGGCGCACCCGGTCCCAATCACCGCAGCGACCAATAGCGTAAGGAATATGGCATGAGCGATGAGAGCAATCTTCTGCTCGGCGGCCAACCTCCCGCCAGTTCTACACCGGTAGAGGATATCACGACCGCCGAATTCAAAACCAAGGTCATGGATGCTTCGGCCGAACAGCCGGTGCTGGTGGATTTTTGGGCCCCGTGGTGCGGCCCGTGCAAGCAATTGGCGCCGGTTCTGGAGAAAGTCGTCAAATCTGCCGAGGGCAAGGTCAAGCTCGTCAAGATGAACATCGACGAAAATCCCGAAATTCCCGGCCAGCTCGGCGTCAAGTCGATACCGGCGGTAATCGCCTTCCAGCGCGGCCAGCCCGTTGATGGTTTCATGGGTGCTGTGCCCGAATCGCAGATCAAGGGATTTATCGAAAGGCTGGTCGGACCGATCGGCTCCGCGATAAAGGAAATGCTGGAAGAAGGCGAAACTGCCTTGAACGCTGGTCAATACGACCAGGCGCTGGCGGTATTCCAATCCGTCATCGAGGCCGATGACAGCAACGCCGAAGCTTTTGGCGGCATGGCGCGCGCCTTTGTCCGCATGGGCGACCTGGACGGGGCGAAAGAATTTATCGACGCGCTCGAAGATGCAATTCAGTCGAGTCCGGCTGTATCGGCTGCCCGCGCGGAACTGGGCCTGGCTGAACAGGCCGGATCGGTAGGCGATCTCTCGGATTTGCAGAACAGGCTCGCACAAGACCCGGGCGATCATCAGGCACGATTTGATCTCGCCGTGGCCTACAATGGCGCTGGCCAATTCGCCGAAGCGGCCGACGAGTTGCTGACGATTATCAAGACCGATCGCGAGTGGAACGAGGAAGCCGCCCGCAAACAATTGCTCGAATTCTTCGAAGCCTGGGGGCCAATGGCCGAACACACCAGGGAAGCCCGGCGCAAGCTGTCGTCTATGCTGTATTCCTGATCAGCTGCAACCCGGTACCTTATCGACAAGAAGGCTTTAATCCCGCAACCTGCGCACTAGTTGATACGAGTAGCAGTCGCACGGGCTCCGGTCGCGTAGTACCGGCCATAGCGCGATTGGATACGTGTTGGCGCCGCCGCGAGGATCATTAGAATGGGCATGAATTCACCACTAGGCTCGTTAGCTGAATTACCTGCTGTCATCCCGGTCTTTCCGCTGCCGGGGGTGTTGCTGCTGCCGGGCGCCCAACTGCCGCTCAATATCTTTGAACCACGTTATCTGGCGATGACAGATGCGGCCATCAGGTCGGACCGCATGATTGGTATGATACAGCCGGCGGACGCATCCGTGAGTCTGCAGGGAAATCCGGAATTGCGAAAAGTGGGTTGCGCCGGACGGATCACCCAGTTCGCCGAAACCGGCGATGGCCGCTATTTGTTGACCCTGACCGGGGTAGTCCGTTTTCGGATTATCACAGAGCTTGATGCAGTAACGGGCTATCGCCAATGCCAGGTCGATTATCAGGAGTACTCTGGCGATCTCTCACAAGGAAACGGGAAAGAGATCGCGCGCAACGAGCTGTTGCAATCTCTCAAGCAATTCACCGAAGCGAAAGGCATGCGCATTGACTGGAGCGATATCGACAAGGCCACGAACACGGTGCTTGTCAATGCTATGTCGATGATGGCGCCGTTCAGCCCCGATGAACGGCAAGTTCTTCTCGAAGCGCGCGATATCGGCGAGCGCGCCCAAACCCTGATGGCCATGATCGAATTCGAACTGGTAAAAACGGCGGGCTCGGCAGGCAAGCTGCAGTAATTGGTTTGCGTATTGCTGAATGGGTCCAACAGGTTTTCAAGTTGAAAGTACGAAAATACCTTAACCGCATTCGCAAATCCAACATTGTACATCCAGTTTGGCAAGCAACAGGGTGCCTATGACATGGACGAAACCGGCACAGAGAAGGGTATTACAGAACCGCGTGCATCGACCCTGACGATCGATCCGCGCATGCTCGAAATTCTGGTATGTCCGTTGACCCATGCCACGCTCTCCTATGACGCCGAACGGCAGGAATTGATCTCACCGGCCGCAAAACTCGCCTATCCCATACGCGACGGCATTCCGATCATGTTCGAAAGCGAGGCAAGACAATTGGACGAATGACCGGGCGCCGCCTTTGCGCTGGCATGCATCGCCCATTTGATCAGCTAGGATCCAGACCGCGACCGCTGGCCCGGCATACTGGTGGCAATTAGCCACAACACCCGCGCTGCAACCACGGGCGCCATCGCCGCATCGGCGCGGATGCGGAAAAACATTTCCTCAATGCGTTCGATGACGGCCTTGATCTGCCGGCTGTTCCAGCTGTTCAACTGCGC
>CAZTMN010000112.1:0-11383 GCA_964615275.1 uncultured Beijerinckia sp.
AAGGAGAACCGCGATGCGTTCCTCGCTGACGAGGAAGGCTACATGGAAAAATATCGCTTGAACGATGCGCAGAAACAGGCATTGCGTAATCGCAACGTCATGGCGATGATCGAAGCGGGAGGCAATATTTATTACCTTGCGAAGTTCGCTGGCATATTCGGGCGTGGCGTTCAGGATGTCGGGGCGCAGCAAACCGGACGCACCGTAGAGGATTTCAGACAGATGCTGGCTTCGCAAGCCTGACAATCCGCGGGGAGGTGTATCATGGCACAGATTATTGGCGCGGTAGCTACGTCACATGTTCCGTCGATCGGGAACGCCATCCAACGGGGACAGCAGAACGATCCTTACTGGAAGCCGTTCTTCGATGCATTCGGGCCGGTGCACGCCTGGCTGAAAGACGCCAGGCCAGATGCGGTTGTCGTGATTTACAACGACCACGGTCTTCAATTCTTTCTCGACAAGATGCCTACTTTTGCGGTCGGAGCGGCGGACAGTTGCGAGAACGCCGACGAAGGCTGGGGCCTCCAGGTCTCGCCGCCCTACAAGGGTGACGCGGCGATGTCATGGCACCTGATCGAACAGGTCATGTAAGCAGAATTCGATCTCGTGACCTGTCAGGAAATGTACGTCGATCATGCCTTCGTTGTGCCGATGAAGCTGCTGTGGCCCGAGGGTCCGAATACCGCACCACCGGCGATTCCAGTGACGATCAACTCGATTCAGCATCCCTTGCCGAACGCCAAGCGCTGCCACGCCTTGGGGCAAGCAATAGGTGACGCCATTGAGACACTGCCCTCCGATGCGCGCATGATGCTGCTCGCGACGGGCGGCCTCTCGCATCAACTTGATGGCGAGAGAGCGGGTTTCATCAACAAGGAGTTCGATCGCTTCTGCATGGACAATATCGTCGATAACGTGGAAGCTATCACAGCGCTCAGCAATCACCACATTATCGAGAAAGCTGGCTCCCAGGGCGTTGAATTGATGTGCTGGCTGGCGATGCGTGGCGCGATGAAAGGCCGGGTAACGGCGCGCAACGAAACCTATCACATTCCGGTATCCAACACCGGCGGTGCGGTGATGTTGTTCGATCACGAGAGCCAGCCGATGGCGAAGGTCGCCTGATCCAGGATTGATTTGGCGTGAGTACTGGCTGTTACAGAAGCAAGCCATCCAATTCTCTTTTGGGTCTTGGGTGGCTTGCGTGTTTTGGCCTCCGATCCCGGACGGTTGCTAAACCCCTGCAGGCTTCAACTGGATCTTGTTGTCGAGGAGCACTACCTGCTGGTTTTCCGTGCTCCAGGGCTTCCACTCCGGTATAGCTGGCGTTTGCGGGTTGCCGTTATGCGCAAATGCTATCCATATATCCTGCGTCGCGCGCGCCAGCGTCTTGTATAATGCTGGATTATGGCCGGCCATCATCGCAGGGTCTGGCCAGTTTTCCAGATTGTCGAATAAAAACGGTATCTCGATACAATGGCATGCGCCGTATCGCGCCGCCGCGGCGGGCCGCCAGTCAAAGCGATAGGCGAAGGCGGCTCCGCCGGCGGCTGAATGGCGAGCGCAGTAATCCAGCGCTGTTCTTTCAAATACCTTCCAGGTCAGAACTGCCGACAGTAATTCCCACGGCTTGCCCGCTTTTTCCCGGCGGCCCGCGGGCAGGCCGGATCCATCTTCGTTGAAGGCGTTGCGCGCGAGTTCCACTATAAGGTCAAAATCCTTTTGCGCGCGCAATTCTTCGTCCTGGGCCATCCAGGCATGGCCCTCGTCGAGGGTTGACCCGATCAAAAGCGGCATGTGTGCGATCTCGCCAACTTCGAAAATACTGGAAGTTCTGTTCGCAATTGGAGCGACATCGCGCACCAACTGAAATGCCATGCTGCGAGCGTCTTTGGTTGCGATTTCCATCTGAAGCTTGCGCTGCAAGGCTACAATTTCTTCTGCGGGCAACGCGCGCAGGGCGTCGATGTCGCCTGTTGCGACGCCGGCCAGTTCATGAAACCGCCGCGAATAGGCCGCGGCTTTTTCTGCTTCGAGAGTAGTCGATGGCGCGCTTTGCAATATGGCGCGATGGAACAGGGAGCGGGCCTCCGGGATCGAAAGCAGGGCGAGTGTCGATCCACCACCGGCGGATTGACCAGCAACGGTTACGTTGTTCGGGTCGCCGCCGAACGCTGTGATATTTTCGTGAACCCAGCGTATTGCCGCTATCTGGTCGAGCAGCCCACGATTGGCCGGCGCTACGTTCGCCGGCTCCGTTTCGGGCAGGTAGAGGTAACCCAGGGCGCCGAGACGATAGTTTATCGAGACAACGACCATGTCGCCGGCTGCCGCCATGTTGCCGCCGTCGTAGAATACCTGGTCGCCGCCGCCGCTTTGGTAGGCGCCGCCGTGAATCCAAACAAGGACAGGCCGGCGTTTGGTGTCCAGAGAAGGGGTCCAGAGGGCCAGGTTGAGGCAGTCTTCGTCCTGCGCGAATTTCGACTGACCCATGACCGCATCCAGCCGGGATGGTCCCTGCGGGGCACTGGGACCCCGCATCGATGCATCGCGGATGCCCGCCCATGGCTCGACCGGTTGAGGCGGTGCAAATCGTAGTGTGCCGGTCGGCGGGGCTGCATAGGGGATTGCGTGGAAAGCGAGAACGTCTTTCCGGCGTTCGCCACGCAGCTGGCCATCTGCCAATGTTGCAATTGGGGCATCACTCGGCGTTGTTGACATTGTTGACTCCGGAAAATGCGATTAACCCGATGATAGCAGGATTGCGGACGGGCGGTAGCTCCCATTCTGTTTCCGAAGTATTTCGATTTGCGTCATTGACGGGATGGCGTCGACGCCGGTAACCATAGGTATCAAGGCGTAGCGATGGCGCGTGTGTCCGGGAACGGGGATCGCAAGTTCATGTCCAATAAATACAAGCCGATGAAACGGTTTACCGATCTGTTTCCCGGGACGTCCGGAAATTCGATCAATGGCCAGGGTGAAACGGAGATGCGCCGTCCATCGCCATTTTTCTGGCATCCGCCGTCGCGGCAGACCCATGCGGCGCTGCAAAATGAAGTAACGGATTATCACCGTCAGTCCGAGGCGGTACGGACCTGGTATTCGCCCGATGCGCCGGGCGGGCGGGGTCCCAAGCCCGTCGACCAAGCGGCCGAAAAGGTTGAAAAAAGCGCCGACGAATGGACGCAAACCATCAAGTCATTCGCGCTGGAAAACGAAAGCGATCTGGTTGGTATTACCGCGACTGACCCGATGCAGATTTATCAAGGATACGAGATCGAGGAGCCAAATGTGATCATGATCGGCGTTGCCATGGATCATGATGAACTCAAGCAGGCCCCGCCGGACTTCGAAAACCCCAGTGCCGCGGTGGTTGTTGCGAAGGAGTATAACCGGGCTGCGCGGGCTTGCCGCAAGCTGGCAAATTTTATCAGCAGCCAGGGCTACAAGGCAAAGGCGTTTCAAGGTCCCTATGCGACCGCAATGAACATGATACCGATGGCGCTTGCCGCTGGTTTTGGAGAATTGGGCAAACACGGTTCAATCATCAACGACGAATATGGATCGAGCTTCCGGCTGTCGGCGGTCAGCACCGATATGCCGCTGAACCATGATGCTCCGCGCGACATTGGTGCTGAGGACTTTTGCCTCAACTGTCAAATTTGCACCCGGGCCTGCCCTCCGGATGCAATCTACCAGGAAAAGCAAATGGTGCGGGGAGTAGAGAAGTGGTACGTCGATTTCGACAAGTGCATTCCCTACTTTGGAGAAACGCTTGGCTGCGGCATCTGCATCGCCAGATGTCCCTGGTCCTATCCGGGACGAGGTCCGAAGCTGATGGACAAAATGCTTTCCCGACGGGCCCGAAAGCAGTAGCGGCGAGTTTCGCGCCAACTACAGCAACAACCAGGCTGGGAAATCCTCCGGCAACATCGCTTCGAGCGGTTCCTGGATCCAGGGTTCCAGGAAGCTCATTGCGATGACCCGGTCATAGAACAGCACCAAAAGCGCCCAGGCCACAGCGCCATAGAGGAGCGCAATCCAGGGCCCGCGCCTAGCCCGCAGCAATATGAACAGGAAGACATAAAGCGGTAAAGCCAGCTTTATGCCGACGACGATCGCCAAAAAAACGAAGGCGAGCAATCCTCCAAATACAAACAGGAAGGAACCGAACTGTCCTTCGGGTGTTGAATTGCTTTCCGCCTCCGTCTGGATTCTTTTTTTCATTATGGCGATCTGTCCTGCGATCAAGACAGCGCATAGCGCCAGCCCAAGGAGAGCGACAGTCAGCGGGTAGATCCCGGCCTCTGGCCGGTAACCGAAGGACCTAAACGCGGCATAGGCGAACACAACCATCATTGCCAGAGCAAGCCCAAGCGTGATCCTGGGATCGGCAAATGGCGGTGGTGCTTGCTCGGAGGATGTTGCCGCATCGACGCTACCGGCCGGCTGTGTCTGAAATGATTGAATCGTTTTACGCGCTGATGAAATAACCACCCAGATAATGCCAGCCAGTATCAGCAAAACGATAGGATTGCTGAGCCAGGAGAAGCCCCCATAGGAACTGATCGAAAGCGTCAACCGGTTCTCGATGATACCACCGAGGACGAGCCCCAATATTACGGGCGGGCGCGGCCAGTTGCATTGGCGCATCGCGTAGCCCAGCAGGCCGAAGGCGATCATCACGAACCAGGCGCCGACATCGACATTGCCGCCCAGCCAGGAACCAGTCAAAACGAAAAACAGCACTGCCGGAACCAGCAGTACGCCCGGGACAAAAATGAGTTTTGCAATCTGGTTGCTGGTGAACATCAGGAATACAGCCGCCAGAATATTGGCAATCACGAGCGTCCAGATAATCGAGAACGTTATGGCGAGGTCGCTCGTCAGCATGTCGGGACCCGGTTTCAATCCCTTGATTTCAAGTGCGCCGAGGAGGATCGCCGCGCCGAGACTGCCAGGGATGCCCAGCGCCAGCGCTGGCACCAGTGAGCCGCCCTTTGTCGCGTTGTTTGCCGCTTCCGGCGCAATCACGCCACGGACGTCGCCATTGCCGAAGCTGTTGTCCTTTTCCGTATTCTTGGCATAACCATAGGCGATCCAGTCGACGATGGCCGCACCAAGGCCTGGGATTATGCCGACGTAAATTCCGATTGCGGCGCATTTGGAAGCAAGCCACCAGTTGTGAATTGCGTCGCGAATGCCACGCACCATCCCAGCCATTCCGGTGAATGCGGGGCGCTCGCTTGCGATCGTTGCGCCCTGTCTTGCCAGGTCGACCATTTCCGGCAATGCGAACAGTCCCAACACGACCGGAACGAGGGGCAGGCCTTCAAACAGATACTCGGTGCCGAGAGTGAACCGGTATTCTGCCACCGCATCTGCCGGACCGACCGAGGCCAGCAACAGGCCAATGAGCGCAGCAACCGCGCCCTTGACCAAAGCGCCATCGCTCAGAACACCGACGAGCAGGAGGCCGAGGATTGCGACCATAAGGATCTCCGGCGATCCCATGTAGGTGATGACCGGCAAAATGAGCGGTAGTGAGAGTGCGAGGATCAGCGCGCCGAGCACGCCGCCGTAAGCGGATACGCTAAACGCAGCACCGAATGCGCGCGCCGCCTCTCCTTTTTTGGCCATTGGATAGCCGTCAAGAATGGTGGCTTGCGATGCGGCGGTTCCCGGTACGCCGATCATGACCGAGGCAATCGTGTCGCTGGTTGATGTGACAGCGTACAGCGCAATCAGAAGGGCGAAGGCCGACACCGTGTCCATGTCGAAGGTGAACGGCAGGACGATGATCATCCCCAAGATGCCACTCAGGCCGGGGACCGCGCCGAATACGACGCCGATTAGAATCCCCAGGAGGAGAAAGCCCACCGCAGGCCATGCGAAAACCGCCAACAGACCTGCTATCGCCTGATCGAGCATGGTCTCCCGCCCCCCGAGACGCTTCTTGATTGGTGTTGCGAAAAATTTCGCAGGGAGCGGCGCGAAAGTTTACCTCGCTGCTCCCTGCATCAATGGGGTCCGGTTATTTGCGGCCGACGTTCAGGACCCGCTTCAGTTCTGCGACACCGGCTTTTGACAACTTGCGGTATCCTTTCGCTACTATCCCGGCGTCCTTACCGCTTAACACGCTTGGTGCGCGCTTGTTGCCCTTCTTGTAGCGTTTGAGGAAATCCGGATCCTTCGCATTGGCCGCATATGCGGCGCGAAGGATTTTCATTTGTGCCTCTGGAGTTTTGGGACCGGCGTTTGTCCACATTGCCCAAATCGCGTAAGTGCTCCACCACTTGTAGACTTCATACGTCGCTCCGGATGGCTCTTTCCCGGTTACCTTCTTGTAGAAGACAGGGAAGGAGTCCACACCCTTGCCGTAAAAGCCTGGCTCGACATCGAGTAGTTTTCCGGTCTGCGCATTGTAGGGCGGGTGGTAAAACAGCGTTGTCGCCACGCCTTTCTTTAGCAGGTCGTTTGCGTAAAAGATCCAAAAACCCGGATTGCCGGTAGAGAGCGACTGGATTTCGCTCTGAATTATTGCGGCTTTCAGTTTGGGCTGATTTCGGTAGCCGATAGAGTGACGGTACTTCAGTCCCAGCATGTTGTAGGACAGGATGCCATATGTTCCCAGGGAGCCGCCGGGAATACGCCCGCCATTCACGAAATTCTTGGCTTTCATGATGTCGGCCGGCGATTTCATTCCGCCTGCTACAATATCGGTGCGCACAATGGTTACAAACGGAGTTGTGAAGGCGCCCAGAGGCTTGAATTCCTCGGGTTTGTAGCGAATGCCCGGAAGTCCAGCGACAATGCCGCCGAAGTTCATTGGTCCCCAGATCAGCCGCAAGCCCTTGTTTCCGCCCTTGGCAAACACGTGATTGATGGCGCGCTGGCCACCGCCGCCCGGCATATTTTTCATCACGATCGTAGGATTGCCCGGAACGTGTTTGCCGAAAGTGTTCATAAAGGTTCGCGCATTGCGATCCAGACCGCCGCCGGCGGGAACGGGCAGAAAGACTTCGATGCGTTTTCCGGCGTAATAATCCTTGGCAGCGGCCTCATATGCCGGAATCAGCGCAATGGCGGCTGCTGGAAGCAAAGCTTTGTAAAGGTGTTTCATCGTTCCCTCCCTGGTTCGGAACTTCAGATTAGAGCATGAGTTGCGTGATACAACCGTAGCCATAAATTTGTAACATATATTACAATTCTAACAGGAAAATCGAATGTTGAACAAGGCGGAATTCCCTTCCAGCCGGTAGCCGGCACGCCTGCGGCGCTGCCGCGTATGGCCTCGCAGCGCCGCGCTGCGTATACAGGGTGCGGCGAACGTGACAACCTTCCGACCTGGATGTGTTCGCCGCCGTTCTTGCGATCCGCGTGCGTGAAGGACCCGATGACAGACATGTCAGTTCAGCCAATTCCGTTGCCGCCAAATGGACGCCCGCAGGTTGTCGCGGCTTTCTACAAGTTCGTTTCACTTGCCGATCCGGTGGCGGTCAAGGTCGAGTTGGAGCCGGTCTGCGTGCAAGCGGGAGTTTGCGGGACAATTTTGCTGGCGCCGGAAGGGATCAATGGCACGGTTTCCGCTAGCCATGCAGGCATATCGGCTTTGTTCGAGTGGTACGCTAGCAAGCCGGAGTTTGCCGACATCGAGGCCAAATTCAGCTTTGCGCCGGAGCCGGCATTTCACCGCATGAAAGTGCGGCTGAAAAAAGAGATTGTCACCATGGGGCAGCCGGATGTGGATCCGAACCATGCCGTCGGCGCCTACGTGAGCCCGCAGGACTGGAACGCCCTCATTGGCGATCCCGACACGCTCGTCGTTGATACACGCAACGAATATGAAGTCGCGATCGGCAGTTTTGATAATGCGGTCAATCCCCGGACAGCCTCGTTCCGGGAGTTTCCGGCCTGGGTCGAGCAGCATCTGGACGGGTTGCCAGCGGAGAAGCGGCCCAAAAAGATAGCGATGTTTTGTACCGGCGGAATTCGCTGCGAGAAAGCTACATCCTATATGGTCGCCAAAGGCTATGAAAATGTCTTTCACCTCGATGGCGGTATATTGAAATATCTGGAAACCATCCAGCCGCAGAATAGTATGTGGAACGGTGACTGCTTCGTCTTCGACCAGCGCGTTTCGGTCAGGCATGGTCTGGACCCGGGCGACTACGACATGTGTCATGCCTGCCGGATGCCATTGACCGAGGCGGAGAAACACGCTCCGGAGTATGAGGCGGGTGTTTCCTGTCCCAAGTGCTTCGGCGCTCGCGAGAACACTGAACTCGACCGTTTTCGCGAGCGGCAAAAACAGATGCAACTGGCGCGTCAGCGCGGCGAACGGCACATCGGCCGCAGACCTGAAAAAGCAGATCATGGCCGTGACGACTGAGCGAAGATTGGATGATTTGCCGGTGCTGTACAGTTTCCGGCGGTGTCCCTATGCCATGCGGGCGCGGCTGGCGATTGCGCAAAACGATATCGCGGTCGAATTGCGCGAGGTGCTGTTGCGCGACAAGCCCGAACACATGATTGAACTGTCGGCGAAAGCGACCGTGCCGGTGTTGTGGCTGGCGGACGGATCGGTGATCGATGAAAGCCTGGATATCATGCGTTGGGCGTTCGGGTCACGGGCCTTTCGCGCTCACCAGGAGCCCGACTTTGACTTGATTGGCGCGTTCGACACGAGATTCAAGCACCACCTGGATCGCTACAAATATGCGGCGCGTTATGACCCCGATGCGGCGCTGGAGCACCGGGACGCAGCGCTTGCCATGCTGCGCGATCTCAAGCCCCGTTTGCAGGGCGACTGGCTGTCGGGAGAAGAGCCGAGGTTCACCGATCTCGCCCTGCTTCCCTTTATACGCCAGTACCGGATCGCCGACATTGCCTGGTTCGATGGTGTTGAGGGCATCGAGGCGGTTCAGCAATGGCTCTCCCGGTTTCTGCAATGGCAGGGCTTTCAGGATGTGATGCAGAAATATCCGCAATGGCGGACCGGGCAGCCCGGCGTCCGCTTTGCCGGAAAGCCATCGGATGCGGGCGGCTGCGCGTCCTAAACTGGCGTCCGCTGCATGGGGATGTTTCCGAGGAAATCCATCTTGCCGATCTCGACGCCGCAATGGCGCAGGATTGCGTATGCAGTGGTCACATGAAAGTAGAAATTCGGCAGAACGAAATGCGTGACATAGGCATCTTTCGCCATTTCACCCTTGTTGGCCCGCCCGAGGGGGAAAGTCATCCTTGCATCAGGCGAAGCATTGATTGCCGCTGCTTCGAGGGTCTTGAGGTAGGAAATCGTGTCTGCAATTCGCTCCTGTAATTGCGCAAAGGTGGTTTCCGTGTCGTCGCGCCGTGGCGCTTCGTGACCTGCAGCGCGAGCCGATCCGTTTTTTGCCATGTCGGTTGCGATCTGTACCTGCCGGCACAGGTTGAACATGTCCGGGGCGAGGCGCGTGTTCAACAAAATCGCCTCTTCGATCTTTTTTGCCTCGGCGAACGATGCCGCCTTGCCAAGAACGGCCGAAAGCGCATTCAGGCCGGTTTCGAATACCGGCAGGGCCGATTGCGACAACGTGAAAGACATGTCTCCCCCTTGTTTCGGCGCTTGATCGGTGTGCGTGACACGCCTGCTGCTTATACGGTAGATCGGCTGGAAACAAGAATCCGCGAAACATCAGGAGGCGTCCAATGTCCTATGATCTCACCGGCAAGACCGTGATCGTAAGTGGTGCGGGCAGGGGATTGGGACAAGCCATGACCATCGGCCTGGGATCAGCCGGGGCCAGCGTCGTCGCACTTGATGTGGAGCAAGCCCAGCTCGACGAGACCATGGGCAAGGCGGTTTCGGCCGGGGTAGAGGGGCAAATCAGGCCGCATATTTGCGACGTTGCCGATGTTGCGGCATGTGAAGAGACCGTTGCCTACGCCATCACGGAAACTGGCGGATTGCACGGCGTGATCAATTGCGCCGGGCTCGGCATGGCGTTTCTTGATCCGAACTTCCACGCCAAACCAATTCGCTTCTGGGAAGCCGATACGGATCGCTGGCAGAAAATCATCGATGTGAATTTGCGCGGTCCGTTTTTGCTCGCCCGTGCGGCAGCGCCGCATTTTCTGGCACAAAAATGGGGCCGCATCGTCAACGTCACCACCAGTTTCAACACGATGATCCGAGGCGCCAACATGCCTTACGGCCAGACGAAAGCGGGCCTTGAGGCGGCGACCAACAGCTGGGCGGAGGACCTTGAAGGTAGCGGCGTTACCGCCAATGTGCTGATACCCGGCGGGGCTGCCGATACGCGCATGATCCCGTTTGAATCGCCCTATGACCGCACCAAACTGGTCAAGCCCGAGGTCATGATCGCGCCAGCGCAATGGCTCATGTCGGAGGCTTCGGACGGTGTGAACGGGATGCGGTTCATTGGCCGCGACTGGGATCCCGCTGCCGATTGGCGGGACGCAATGAAGGCCGCGGGATCGCCGGTTGCCTGGCCAGACCTTGCCGCCGGGGCCCTGTCGGGCCAACCGGCGAAAATGACGAAATAGGGTGCCCGATGGGGCGCTGAAAAAGTCATTCGGGGGCTCGCCGGGGGCTGGACAAGGCCAGCGGCGCTTTCTATAACCCGCTGACCTTGCGCCGGTTGGCACGGGGCTGCCCAGGTAGCTCAGTTGGTAGAGCATACGACTGAAAATCGTAGTGTCGGTGGTTCGATCCCGCCCCTGGGCACCACTCAGCTTCAACAATAATCGATTGACGGGATTGAAATGCGCAACGCTTTTGCGCGTTCCGGACGGTATTCGCCCGGGTACGATCAGCTTGCTGCTGGTTCCGAATCGAACCCCGGTTGGGCGGTGCGTGCTATCTGTCGAGCGCGACCGTGTTGCTCAAATTGCCCAGCCCGGAGGGTACGGGGACATCGGTTTGATTGTAATTGGAGTTCAAAACAATCACCGGACCAGCCGCACCGTGTATTTCCTTGGCGATGATGATTGTATAGGCCGAGCTTTGCGCCACCGGCTTGTCGCCCGCCGCGTAAAAATGTCCGTTGGGCAGATAGATGGTTCCCAGAAGCGTTGGCGCGTTGTCGCTGGATATTTCGTATTTCAGGTTGCCCCCGCTAACTTTTTTGTCCTGAAAAAAGAGCAGGCCCGCCATGGTTCCACTCTTGGGCGCGGTCAGGGAAACCGTTGTATCTTTTTCAAAGTTGAGGGTCGCCTTGGAGCCACGGAAGTAGAACCCGACATTGGTGCCTTTTATCCTGGAGCCGCCTTTGACCAGTAGCTCTCCATCCTCGATCACGTAAATTCCGGGATTGAAGACAAGTGAATAGCCCCGAGTTTTCTAGACACCCTCGGCGCTCATTTTGTGCTGCCG
>CAZTMN010000113.1:0-10848 GCA_964615275.1 uncultured Beijerinckia sp.
GGATTCTTTTGCGGCCGGTAAATGTATGTGCGGAAGGATGTGCCGGGGTTTGAGCCATACTGCTCCTCGTGCCTCTTCGCTGGACGGCTCCCGCGGGACGGGAGCGCTCGTCGCTGCGCGCCGGACTGGCCGGCGCATTTCCTGATCATCGACCCACGCCAGATCCCCGCCAAACGCGGACAACCTGCTGTTCAGGCCGGCATACCGGCAATAGTGCCGCCGGTGTGTAACGCCGTGCGTCCCGCTCCCGGCAGAAGGAGCCATGCATGCACGCCGTCTGGACAAGCCGCCAACTTGCCATGATTTGGACCCGCCTGGGGCAGGTCTGCCAGTAAAATGTGCCCGTACCAAGTCCCACGCCGCAGAACGCACCTGACGGCGGCTGGCCCGGACAAAACCAACTTCACATATCGCGACGGCCCCGGAGAATCCCCGGAGCCGCAAACACGTAACGCAGTGCCCGCGGGCTCTTTCCGCCCGCGTGCAACTACTTGAGTTCGACCTTTGCGCCAGCTTTCTCCAGCGCTTCCTTGATCTTGTCGGCCTCTTCCTTCGAAGCGCCTTCCTTTACGGTCTTCGGAGCTGCTTCCACCATGTCCTTGGCGTCCTTCAGACCCAGGCCCGTGATGGCGCGAACTTCCTTGATGACCTCGATCTTCTTGTCGCCGGCAGCCGCCAGAACGACGTCATACTCGCTCTTCTCTTCAGCCGGGGCATCGCCACCGGCAGCAGCGCCACCGCCGGCTGCGACAGCAACGGCTGCAGCAGCGGAAACGCCCCACTTCTCTTCCAGCATCTTGGCAAGATCAGCTGCCTCCAAGACGGTCAGGCTGGACAGGTCTTCTACGATTTTTTCCAGGTCGGCCATTGTACTTCCTCAATAACGAACAGTTCGGTTGATGACTTGATGTGTGAGCGCCCCGATCAGGCCGCATCCTTGTTGGCATAGGCTCCGAATACCCGCGCCAGCTTGGCGGCAGGCGCGTTGGCGAGCTGTGCGATTTTGGTGGCTGGCGCATTGACCAGGCCAACAATCTTGGCGCGCAGTTCGTCAAGCGACGGCAGCGTTGCAAGAGCAGACACGCCGTTCGGATCCAAAGCGGTTGCACCCATGGCGCCACCCAGGATAACGAGCTTCTCGTTGGCCTTGGCGAACGCCACAGCAACCTTTGGCGCCGCGACTGGATCGTCCGAATAGGCGAGCAGTGTCGGCCCCTTCAGCAGGGAACCGATCGACGCGACGTCTGTGCCTTCAAGAGCGATCTTTGTGAGGCGGTTTTTTGTGACCCGAACACTTGCGCCAGCATCACGCATCTGCTTCCGCAGATCCTGCATCTGGGCAACTGTCAGGCCGGAGTAATGCGCAACCACCACCACGGACGTCGCCTTGAAGACGGCGTTCATATCGGTGACAAACGCTTGTTTCTCCGATCTTTCCACCTTGCTCTCTCCGGTAGGCTAACCAGGCTCGGCGCTCAGGCCGCTCCGGTTATGCCGGTTGCACTTGACCGCGGCGCCTGCGCCGGGCGGCGCTCGCATCCGCGATCTGTTCTGTGCCTGTCCCCGGAGCGATGCAACGCACCGGACAGAAGGTTCCAACCATCAAGTCCCAACCGGACATCCCGACCGCATCTGCAATCAGACCATGTCCGACCCGTACAGAATGCCATCCAGGAAGATGAACATTCAAAACTCTGGTCTTCCCCGTCTATGCTGGCCTCTCCTGTGGCAAGCCACACGAACAGAATTTAAGTGTTTGCAAAACAACGTGTTGCAAACACACCCGCAGTCTCGGACAGGACAATGCCGGCAACGCGAGGATTATTATCCCACAATGCCCGCATTCCTAATCGAGCGCAGACAGGCGCTTTCAACGCCTCGCACGCGAAACTATTTCAGGATTGAGCCACCATCCAATCGTGACCCGACACCCTCTTAAACCGATTGGACGCCGTTGCCAAGAGGCGCCGGCGTCAATTTTGATATTCATGGCTGCCTATGTTGGCTGGCCACCGGCATCCGTGACGCTGCCCGGATCAATTTTAACCCCCGGTCCCTGCGTCGAGGAAATTGCAACTCGCTGAATATAGGTCCCTTTTGCACCGGAAGGCTTGGCCTTTGCAACAGCGTCGACGAATGCCCTGATGTTTTCGACAAGCTTGCTGTTGTCGAACGAGGCTTTGCCGACGGACCCATGCACGATTCCGGCCTTCTCGACCCGGAATTCGACCGAACCGCCCTTGGAGGCGGCAACAGCGCTGGCGACATCCATCGTCACCGTGCCGACTTTCGGATTCGGCATCATGCCACGCGGACCCAGCACTTTGCCGAGGCGGCCTACCAGCGGCATCATGTCTGGCGTTGCAATGCAACGATCGAAATTGATGTCGCCGCCCTGTACCTGGGTGACCAGTTCTTCCGCTCCTACCACGTCGGCGCCGGCAGCGGTCGCCTCATCGGCCTTGTCACCGCGCGCGAACACGGCTACGCGCAGCGTCCGGCCGGTTCCGTTCGGCAAATTGACCACGCCACGTACCATCTGGTCGGCATGACGCGGGTCAACACCAAGGTTCATGGCAATTTCAACGCTTTCATCGAATTTTGCCGAAGCGCGTTCCTTTACCAGGCCGACCGCGTCATCAATCGGATACAATTTCATCCTGTCGATACCGTCACGTGCCTTATTGATCCTTTTTCCTGCGCTAGCCATCGATCAGCCCTCCACCACTTCGATGCCCATGGAGCGGGCGGAACCTTCCACCATCTGCATGGCGGCTTCGACGCTGTGACAGTTCAAATCGGCCATCTTTGCTTCAGCAATTTCCTTGACCTTCGACCGCGGCAGCTTGGCAACGGTGCTGCGTCCCGGTGTCTTGGAACCGGACGCCGGCTTTTTACCCAGCTTCAGGTTCGCCGCCTTCTTGATAAAATACGATACCGGCGGCTGCCGGATTTCGAAGGTAAACGAGCGGTCCTGGTAGGCCGTGATGATCACCGGGATCGGGGCGCCCTTTTCCATCTGCGCCGTACGCGCATTGAACGCCTTGCAGAAATCGGGCGCCGACATGCCCCTTTGACCCAATGCCGGCCCAACCGGTGGAGCCGGGGTTGCGGCGCCAGCGGGCACCTGCAACTTCACATAACCTGTTATTTTCTTTGCCATTACTTTCTCCATACGGGCTGCCGGGACGATCGTCCCGCACAGCGATTGAAGTCCGTGGTCCGGCCCGGCGCCCCCGTATGGCAAACAGGGCGGGCCCGCCACGATCGATGCAGAAGGATCGGACATTGCGTCCGGCTCATTCCCGCTGCAATCCAGCACAGCCAACTAAAGGTTCAAGCCGCCTGCGTCAAATGCCAAACCGCAATTTCGGCCGTTAAAGTTTATCTACCTGGCCGTATTCCAGCTCGACCGGCGTCGCGCGGCCAAAAATCGAAACCGCCACCTTGATACGCGAACGGCCGTCGTCAACTTCTTCAACCAGGCCTTCAAACGAGGCAAACGGCCCCTCGTTGACTCGAACCCGCTCACCAACCTCGTAGCTGACCGAATTCTTGGGCCGTTCCACACCCTCGGCGACCTGTCCCTTGATCCGGTCCGCCTCGGCATCGGGGATCGGGATCGGCTTGGACCCGGATCCCAGAAAGCCTGTCACCTTGTCGGTATTCTTGATCAGGTGGAAGACCTCGTCGGTCAGGTCGCATTTGACCAGCACGTAGCCGGGGAAAAACTTGCGCTCGGAATTGATTTTCCGGCCGCGCCGTACTTCGACCACCTGCTCGGTGGGAACCAGAACCTCGTCGAACTTGTCCGCCAAATTCATCAACTCCGCACGGTCGCGGATGGACTCGGCCACCTTCTTCTCAAAATTCGAGTAGGCATGCACGATATACCAGCGTTTGCTCATCTCTTCCTCTGGCAAATTCTATTTGAAACCGCAGCCTTTTGAGCGCTCCGGGATGGTCTCAAGCTGCTCGCACTGCGACGCCTGGTCACTGGACCAGCCGGCCGGCACGGCTCTACTTGGTTACGGACAGCAACAGCGTAAGCAACTCCTTGATCGTCCAATCGACCGCGAGAAAAAACAGGGCGGCGATAAACACCATCACGATCACCAGCGCCGTGGTCACCAGCGTTTCCCTTCGGGTCGGCCAGGTAACTTTCGACGTTTCGGAACGGACTTGCTGCAAATACCGGAACGGATTAGCCATAATTCCACGATCTAGGTTTTCCCGGCCGCCGGTGGCTGCGCCGGTCGCATCGCCAACATGCCAGCGAACCTTAAAACCGCGGTCTCAATTGCCAAATCCGCCACGGTCTTGGCGCTGGCCGTCATGCGCCAGAAACAATCGCGGCGCGGAACCTGCCGGTTTCGCGCCACGGAATGTATATAGTGACTGCCGGGGCAAACGCCAAGCAAAAAGTGAACAGGCCCGCAATTATCCCGCCAGCCCGGGAAATTCACACGATGATCAGGCTACCGCGCACACTGGCCCGGCAATCTCGCCGGCACGGGCCCGCTCGCCGGAGGCCGCCTGCCCGCATTCGCGCTCACCCTTGCGCAGCTTGTCCTTATACATCGCCTCATCCACCGATCTGATCAGGCTGGCAACATCCATCGCCTCCAGGCCGAAATACCTGGCGCCGATGCTGACGCCCACGCAATGCTCCTCGTCGCCAACCCGAAGGGGCATGGAAATTTCCGCGCGGAGCTCCCGGCAGACCTCCTCGACCCTGCCCCGCTGGATCGGCGCGGGCATCATTACTGCAAATTCGTCGCCTCCCAGCCGCCCGACAATATCCACCGGCCGGACACGCGCCCGGATTCGCGACGCGATCGTGCGCAAGATGGCATCCCCCGCCGCATGGCCATGCCGATCGTTGATGGCTTTGAAATCGTCCAGGTCCAGATACAGGATCGCCATTTCTCCGTCTCCGCGATCTGCGCCCATTTCCCCGGCGACCCGGCGATCGAATCCTCGCTTGTTTTCAAGGCCGGTCAGTTCATCGGTCCTTGCAAGCGCGGCATACCGGGCCCGCTCGGTGGCCAATTGCTCCCGCAGGTTGCGATTGGTCTTGTCGTAAAGCCAGACGGTGATGATGATCATCGAAAAAATGGTCATGTTGGCCAGGGCAACAGACAAACCAATGTACGCCGGATTTACAATGTTCGGCATTGCCACGCCGTGAATCGCCGAGACATACCACTGCAGCAGCACCGCAAATCCAATCCCGGCCGCTACGAAAACGCCGGTCCTCGGCCCGGCCAGCAGGAACGTGATGCACGCCGGCAAAGTCAGCACCTGCAGGATGATGGAATGGGGGAAGCCGCCGGTGAGAAATACCGTGACGAGCGCGGCCGCGATTGAACACACGATCACCACATACTTCACGATCTCAAGCCTGCCTTGCAGCAGGGCATGATTGCACCAGATGTACAATGCCGCCTGCAATACCAGAACTGGAATGAACGCAAGCTGGCCGTTGCGCATCATTACCAGGTCCCCGGCGGAGAGAAGGAACCCAAGGAATGCGATAAGTACGGCGATGGTTACAGTGTTGAGAAAATAAATGTAACGAGCGTGGCTCAGCGCGAGCCCGTCGTGGCTGTACCGCCTTTCGAGGCACCAGAAATTGTACTCGAAGGCCTCACGAAACAGGGCGAAGCAAAGCCAATCTTGAGCCTTGGACAAAATTGATTACCCACTATGCTTGACATCTTTATACTTAACCAATCTATCCAGTTTCGGCTGCAATCGGGTTAATGGGCGTACACGCGCGTCCATTTGGGTTAACACTTTACTGGTTTCTTGCGTTTCTCAGGTATCAACTGCACTCGCGCAGGCCAGTTGCAATTCCCGGACAGAAAGATCAATACACACGCAACTATTTATGGAAAGAGGACTTTTATGACCACGCCGCCATTTCGCGCCGACCACATCGGCTCGCTTCTGCGCCCACCGGAACTTTTGCAGCTGCGCCGTGAATTCGAGGCCGGAAATACCAGCCCCGAAGCCATGAAGGAAGCCGAGGACGCTGCAATTATGAACGCGGTGGCGATGCAGGAGCGTGCCGGCCTGCAGATCATTTCCGACGGCGAATTCCGCCGCGCTTCCTATCACAGCTATTTCTTTTCCAAGCTCGGCAACCTGAAGCCCGACTGGCGCCCCCCAGAAGACGCGCCCGGCGCCCATGGTACGCGCGCGCCGCAACCGATTGCCCTGATCGACAGCCGGGTGGAGTGGAACGGGCCGATCCATGCCGGCGACTATGCTTTTGTGAAAACGCTGACTTCGCGGACGCCGAAGGTGACCATCCCCGGGCCTTGCGCCCTGCATTTTCGCGGCGGCGATGCCGCGGTCCTGAAAAGCGCCTACTCGAGCGTTGAGGATTTCTGGGACGATATCGTAAACGCATTCCGGGCCGAATTGCGGTCGCTGGCCGATGCAGGATGCAACTATGTGCAGATGGATGAAACGGCCTTCGCCAAGTTCGAAGACCCGGAAGTACAGGATCGCCTTCGCGAGCGTGGTGAGCGCTGGCCGGACACGATCAGACATTATGTTAAAGTAACCAATCGCGTCCTGACGGATCTACCCGCCGGAATGCGGGTTGGCGTTCACCTGTGCCGCGGTAACCGGGCAGGCCAGTTTCACGCCGCCGGCAGCTATGAACCCGTGGCCGACCTGATGTTCAACCAGCTCAACGCCGACCTGTTTCTGCTGGAATATGATTCAGAACGAGCGGGCGGCTTTGAACCGCTTCGGTTTCTGCCCAAACACAAATCCGTCGTGCTTGGACTGGTTTCAACGAAGACCGGCCAGCTCGAGGACAAGGGTTTCATCAAGCAACGCATCGCGGACGCAACCCAATTTGTCGATCTCGACCGGATTGCCATAAGCCCCCAATGCGGCTTTGCGTCGATCGATATCGGCAACCCGCTAACCCAGGAAGAACAGGAGGCGAAACTGCGCCTCGTGGTCGATGTGGCGCGGGAAGTTTGGGGCTGAACCGCGGCCCGCAGCGCGGCGGGCCCAAACGGCGCGCGCTACGCTAATTGCGCGCCGCCGCGATGTCCGCGCCCTCGCGCAACGCCGCCATCTTTTTCCAGGCAACATCGGGATCAATTTTGCCGTAGCCCGCGAAGGTGCCAAAACCGCAATCGGTGCTCGCCATGACACGATCAACGCCAACGATGGCGATGTAACGCTCGATGCGCTGAGCGACCAGTTCAGGATGTTCGACATAATTGGAGCATGTGTCGATCAGGCCCGGCGCCAATATCTTATCGTCAGGCAACTTGCTGGCGCGCCACACCATCCATTCATGCTCGTGGCGCGGATTTGCAGCTTCAAACAGCAGCGTCGACGGCCGCGCCTTCAGCAAGGCTGCCATCACGGTTTCAAGCGCGACATCGCGATCGTGCGGGCCTTCGTAATTGCCCCAGCAAATGTGCATTCGCATGCGCGCCGGATCGATATTCGCCGTTGCCGCATTCAGCGCCTCGACATTCGCTTCGGCAATCTTGAGAAATTCCCCATCGCTCAGATCCTGGTAACCCGTGTGGCGCGACATCGCCAGATCGGGACAATCAAGCTGCAGGTCGAAACCCGCGTCGACGATCGCTTCGTACTCCGGCTGCATCGCTGCGACCAGATCGGCGAGGTATGCCTCATGATTCTTGTAATACTGGTTTGGCTGGAACGCCGTGACGAGGCCGGGCGAAGCCGAATTCAGAAATCCCCGCGCCCCTTGGCCCTCCTTGTCCATTGCTTGCTTGAAGCGCCGGATATCGTCCAGCACCGGGTCCAGCGTCCGCGATCGAACCGGCCCGATGCATGCGGCGCGGACAAATTCCTGTTTGCCCATGATCGCCGCCAGTTTCTTCGCCAGGTCGGGATGGGCTGCGAGATCCAGCGCCGGCTTGCGTGCGATGTGCGCGCTGCCGAAACCGTCCAGCCGCTGGGTGATGTAGGTCGAATACCCGACCTTGCCGAGTTCGCCATCGCTGATAACGTTCACGCCGCATTCGACCTGCTTGCGCACCGCCTCGACGATCGATTGCTGGGCAATGCGTTCGAAGGCATCCCTGTCGTATTCGTCACCGTGATCGCGCGCCAGCAGCAGCCGCGCCAGTTCCGGGCCGCGCGGCAGGCTGCCGACGTGGGTAACATCAATGCTCTTGCGCGCCATGGGCAGGCCTTTCCGACGGAGGAATGGGTTGGTTTCGCCGCTCAGGAACCGAAGCTCAAATCGATCCGGCCCCTGCGCCGGCTGACCAGCCATTCGCCGTCGACCTTGCGGAAATCATCGACGAATTCTCCGATAAACGCCTTGGGATTGGCTGGCGCCGGCCGGTCTTCGCTGGCGGCCCCGGACATCAGCAAAATCCGGCTCTGCGCCGTTATCGTGTCGCCGGTGTAGCCCTGGAACCAGCAACTCGCCAGCAGGTGATTGGTAATCGACGGCGGGCGCCCGGAAAATGCCTTGTGGATCGCATCACGCCCAACGACCGCATTCACCGGATCGCTTGGGCGATAGAATTCGGCGTCCTCGGTGAAACACGCGGCCAGCTCGTCCCATCGCCCATTGTCCAGCAGATGGATCATCTTGTTCAAGACCTGCTGACAGTCCCATTCCGCCGCGCGGCGCTCGTCCTCGCTCATTGCGCACATCCCTCCCCGGTTCGTTCCGCACGGGAAGCTATCGTCTGCGGCCGGTCCTGTCCACCGCGGGACGCGCCGCGAAAAACTGCCATTTGCACACGATTGCCGAATGAAACGGGATAATTTGGCAAAAAAACTGGCAAGGAAATTGGCAAGGAAATTGGCGGGAAAATTGGCAGGAGTGGAGGGACTCGAACCCGCAACCTCCGGTTTTGGAGACCGGCGCTCTAACCAAATTGAGCTACACTCCTGCAATCGCGGCCAGGCTCCCGGAGCAGCCGGCGCCAGCGACGCGCCTTCATACGCCGGACCGGCGGGCAAAGGCAAGTTTTTCGGGCAAGCATCCAACCTGCCCAGCCTAGCCACGCTCCCAGAACTGCGCCATGCGCTTGCGCACGCCCGCGTCCGGCAGCGGCCCTTCGCCTGCCTGCACATTGTCGCGCGCATGCGCCGGTTTGCCGGTGCCGGGAATGGCGACGGTCACGGCCGGATGGCTGATAATGAATTTCAGGAAATATTGCGCCCAGCTCCCGATCCCCAATTCCCTTGCGAAATCCGGCAGGGCGCGCCCGCGCGCACGGCCAAACAGCGAGCCGGACCCGAACGGCCGGTTGATAATCGTCGCAACGCCCTTGTCGGCGCAATAGGGCAGGAACCGGCGCTCGGCATCGCGCACATCTATCGAAAAGGCGAATTGCACGAAGTCGAGTTTTTCGGCGGCGATCACCCGCGCCAGGTCGTCCAGCGCCGAGGAAGTATAATGGGTAATGCCGATATAGCGGAAGCGGCCTTCCTCCTTCCACGCCCGCAGGGTTTTGATCTGCGTGCGCCAGTCGACCAGGTTGTGAATTTGCATCAGGTCGAGGGTTTTCTTTTCGCCGCTCGCACCCATCAACTGCGCCGAGCGCCGCATTTCGCGCATCCCGGCCTGCTCGCCGCGGGTCCACACTTTTGTCGCCAGAAACGCCTTGCTGCGAACCGCCGGATCGGACGCCTGCAACACTTTCAGCGCCCGCCCGACAACCGCCTCGGACGAGCCGTACATGGGCGATGAATCGATCATCTTGCCGCCCGCCGCGAACAATATCTTCAGCACTTCGGCGCGCTGCGCGATCGCCGCCGCATCATTGCCGACATCGAACGTTTGCCAGGTGCCGAAGCCGATAACGGGCATTTTCTCGCCGCGGGACGGGATAGGTCTGGTGAGCATGGCGATCCTCCGGTTCGAACCGATATTATATAGCGCGCTGCGCGATTGATGCAGATCATTTCGTGTAATTCCCGCCTGCGCCAATATGTGGTTTGCTACCGAACGGTTCGGCCGTTTCCGTGCAAACGAACATTGGCATTCCCTGATACTGCCTGCTCATTCCTCCAGGTCCTGAATTTCAGCCGCGTGTACCGCGCCGGTCGGTGAGTACTGTCAGATCGGAGGAAATGCAGATGATCAAGACGATCCCGAAACTTGCCGTGAAACTTGCTTTGCCAGCGGCCGCGCTTGTTCTGGCCAGCGTGTCCGCAACAGGAGCCCAAACCGGCTCCGCAACGGGCGCGGCCGGCGAAATCCTTCAGATAGCCGCCGTATGCCGCGTGCCCTACCAGGTACAACAATGCGTCAGCAATCCACGAACCGTCTGCGTCTGGAGCCGCGGCCGCCGCGTCTGCCGTATCCAGCGCAACCGGCGCTGCTGGTACGTAACCCGCTACCGCAACCGGCTTTGCTGACAATATCCCGCCACCAAGTTCTGCGGCCCAACCTGAGGCCAAACCGGGGAGTATCACCATGTCAAAACGCATATTCGCATTCGTGCCGGTTCTTCTTTGTCTGCTTGTCCCGGCAGCTGCGCAGCAAGCCGGCGTCCACAAGACAAGCTATCCGCCCGCGGTTGAGCGCATCGACCTGCAGGCGCTCACCGGGCGTTCATCCGCCGCTCCGCCTGCAAATTACACGCGCGCCGGCCCCAAACCATCGCTGCGCATGGCTGCACGTTGCGGATCGTCGAAATATTATTGCAACCATCCCACCCCCTATTGTTGCGGCGTCCCCGGCAATTACTATTGCGCCAGAAACGTCAACGGCTGCACGCGATAGCGCGGATCAATCGCGCCACGGGGACGCGCGCAAACGCCCGCGTTCCCGCTGCCGGGGCGGGTTGCGGATCGTGGGAGATAACGGGGCGC
>CAZTMN010000114.1:0-10695 GCA_964615275.1 uncultured Beijerinckia sp.
CGTTGCGCGACAAGCTGGAAGGCAAGAGGGTTTTACAAGTCCATGATTACAAGCGCCGCGAGCGGCTTGACCTGGATTCGATTGACCTTTCGAAAGTTCGCCATCAATCGCAGCCGATTTTCATCACCCATCCGGCGACTGGCATGAAAGCGCTGTTTATCTCGCGGCTGATGTCGGCGCGTATTGAAGGCCTTGATAATAACGAGAGCGAGGATGCACTCAACCAATTGTTCGAAATATCTGAGGACCCGGACATCATTTTCGAACATTCCTGGGAGCTTTACGACCTCGTGGTTTGGGACAACTGGTGTTCGATACATGCGCGCAACGATTTTCCGCGTGATGAGCCGCGCCTCTTGCGCAGGCTGACCGTTGAGGGGCAGGCAATGGTGGCCTAGTGGTAGGTACGCCGCCGGCCCCGAGCCGCCGGGCGGGGAACATTTGAATTGTATTGAGCAAGGTCCGGTCCAGCGGAAACCTTTGTGTAGTTGGATGCGTGTTGGCCTAGGATGCCGGGTCGTCCGTGATGTGCTGGAGAATATACCGGAGAATATATGTCAGATCTTGAGATTACCATTGCCATGGATCGCTATGACCGCCACTTTCCGTTCTTCGACGGGACAGTGAAAGCGCCGCCCGGTCTTGCCTACAAGGCGCTGCAGGTCGGTCAGTCCGATATGTTGCGCGATGGTACCGACCGGCATGGAGAGATGATCCACAACAAGGCCTATGACGTGGCCGAGTTTTCCATGTCGACATTTCTCATGGTCATAGACCGCGGCTTGCCGCTGGTTGGCGTGCCGATATTTCCACGGCGGCTTTTTTCGCAAAGCTGCATGTTCGTGCGCGAAGACAGCGATATCGAACACCCGAAAGATTTGATCGGGAAGAAGGTTGGTATCTCATCGTTCCAGACGACGCTGTCGCTGCTGGCTAAGGGCGACATCAAGTTTGAATACGGCGTCGAGTGGGAGAAAATTCACTGGGTTGTTACAACCGGCGAGAAAGTAAGTTTCAACGCCAAGGAAGGGGTTGTCATCGAACGGGCAGACAAGGGCGATGACCTGGGTCTCATGCTGGATCGCGGCGCCATCGACGCGATATTCATGCCGCACCCGCCTGCGTCGGTCATGACGGGGCAGGTCAAGACCCGCCGATTGTTCCGCGATACGATGGGCGAAGAAAAGCGCTATTACGACAAATACGGCTATTGGCCGATCATGCATATCATGGCGATCAACAAGGACCTGGCCGAGCGCGAGCCACAGTTGGCCGGTGCGATCATCGAGATGTACGCCCAGGCACGACATATTGCAGATGAATATTTCCTCGATCCGAATTGGTCGCAGATGGCCTGGGGCCGCCATTATTACGAGGCGGAGCAAAAGGCGCTTCCGAACCGGTGGCCCGACGGCTTCAAGACGAACCAGACAAATCTCGAGCGCTTTATACTGTATTCTCAAGATCAAGGTTTGATTGGCGAGAGGTATGAACCTGAACGGTTGTTCCTGGAGAGCACCCTGGATACCTGACCGGGTTGTTTCTGGTGTTCGCGGCCTTGCGCCATTGGCCTGGTTCACCCCAGTTTTTCGCAAATATACCATTTTCCGCTCGCATCCTGCCGCTGGCGTGCTATAGCAGCGCCCGAACAGGTCCGTTTCCTGCGCGGAAGCGCGGGCGTTGCTATGCCGTTTTCCGGTTCCAGCGGCTCGCAGCCTCAGGGCAGGAATGACGGACGCTAGCGGGCGTGGCGGAACTGGTAGACGCACTGGATTTAGGTTCCAGCGCCGCAAGGCGTGGGGGTTCGACTCCCTCCGCCCGCACCAGCAGAATTTGCCGGTTTTGCCGGCCACGGATCGGCTCCGAGCTCATCCGGAACGAATATAAGGGTTTGAATATGCAGGTTACCGAAACGTCTTCCGAAGGCCTCAAGCGCGCTTACAAGGTTGTGCTGCCGGTCGCTGATCTGTCGCAGCGGCTCGACACCGAGCTTAACGACATGAAGGACAAGGTTCAGATCCGTGGTTTCCGCCCGGGCAAAGTGCCGATGGCGCACCTCAAAAAGGTCTATGGCAAACAGGTCATGGCCGATGTCATGCAGAAGGCGGTTAACGAAGCCAATCAGAAGATTATCGAGGACAACAGCCTGAAGCTTGCGGCAGAGCCGAAAATCGACGTGGACGGCGGCGACGAGGGTGTTGAAAAAGCGATTGCTGCACAAGGCGATCTTGCTTTCACCGTCAATTTCGAGGTCATGCCGGCGATCGCGCTGAAACCGTTTGGCGACATTGAACTGGAGCGCCAGGTATTCACGGCCGACGATACCGAGATCGAAGAGGCGCTGAACAACCTGATCGACAGCGCGCGCCCGTATGTCGACAAGGATGGCGGCGCCGAGGACAAGGACCGGGTCAGCATAGACTTCGTCGGCAAGATCGACGGCGAGGCATTCGAAGGCGGAACCGGAAACGACATGGATGTCAATCTGGGCTCGGGCACATTCATTCCGGGCTTCGAAGAACAGCACAAGGGGATCAAGGCAGGCGAAGAGCGCCAGCTAAACGTTACGTTCCCGGAGGAATATCAGGCCGCGCACCTGGCCGGGAAAGCGGCCGTATTCGACGTTACAGCCAAGAAAGTAACCACGCCGGGTGAGGTCGAGCTTGATGACGAATTCGCCAAGAAGTTCGGCGTCGAGACCATGGACGCCCTGAAGAAGACCATTCGCGAGGACATCCAGCGCCAGTACGACAATGCCTCGCGCCAAAAGGTGAAACGCAACTTGCTCGACATTCTCGACAAGGCGTACGAATTTGAATTGCCCGAAAGCCTTTTGGAGCATGAATTTAACGGAATTTGGCAGCAGGCCGAGCAGGAACGCCAGCAGGCCGGGCAAAGCCTTCAGGACGCCGGGTTTGAAACCGAGGATGCGGCTAAGGATGAATTCCGCAATATCGCAAGGCGCCGGGTCCGACTCGGCCTATTGCTGGCCCAAATCGGTGAGGATTCCAAAGTTGAAGTTACCGAACAGGAATTGACGGCAGCAATTGTCGAACGGGTCCGCGAAATCGGCCGTCAATATCCGGGGCAGGAACAGGCGGCCTGGGATTTCTTCCGCAAAAACGAGGAAGCGGTGGCACAAATTCGCGCACCGTTGTTTGAGGAGAAAGTTGTGGATGTGATCCTCGGCCAGGCAAAAGTGGCGGACAAAACCGTAAGCCGCGAAGAATTGCTAAAGTTCGATGATGGGGAAGCGGCCGACGGAGCGGCCAGTGTGGCGACCGCGGAAGCATCCGAAGGCAAGCCAGCCGAATAGGATTATGCAGGATCGGCGTGATCGGTCCTAATGTTACAAGTGACGGCGTGGAGGAAATACCCCTCCTCGCCGATTTTTTTCCGGGGTTCCGTCCACGCTTGGCGGATCCGTCAGTCCGATAGCAACCAATTGACAATAATTTTGGCGCAGAAATGCCCGAAAATGCCGGTTGTTGTGTCCGATGGCCGTACATATTTACCGGCTTTGGTTTATCTTCTCGCCAGGTGCGATTCGCCGCTCATTCGGCGATAATGCACGTGATGTGCAAACGTGACAGGAACTTCCGATGCGCGATCCGATCGAAGTCTACAATTCTTTTGTAATCCCCAGCGTCGAGGAAGTGACCTCGCGCGGCTCCTATCGCTACGATATATTCTCGCGGCTATTGAAGGAGAGAATTATCTTCCTTGCCGGTCCCGTCGAAGACCAAATGGCCACGCTCGTGGTTGCGCAACTGCTGTTCCTCGAAGCGGACAATCCCAAGAAGGACATTTACCTGTATATCAACTCGCCGGGCGGTGTAGTGACGGCGGGTTTGTCGATTTACGACACCATGCAGTTTATACGGCCGAAGGTTTCGACATTATGCATCGGGCAGGCCGCTTCTATGGGGTCGCTGCTATTATGCGCGGGCGAAAAGGGTATGCGCTATTGCCTGCCCAATTCCCGCGTCATGGTTCACCAGCCGTCGGGCGGTTTTCAGGGGCAGGCCTCGGACATCCAGCGGCATGCGGAGGATATCCTGAAGATCAAAAAGCGCCTGAACGAGGTATATGTCCACCATACCGGTCAGGACTACGACACGATTGAGAATACCCTTGATCGGGATCACTTCATGACGGCGGCGGAGGCTAAAGAATTCGGCATTGTCGACCAGGTTCTGGAAAAGCGTCCGGATCAGGTTACTGAACAGTAATCGCCGACTTCAGGCGGACGGGAAACCTGAGGTTCCCGCCGGATCTGGTAAACAGCTTGTGGCAAGGCGGGCACACCGCAAAAGGATCTGCGGCGGACCGTCCTGTGAACGTGCCGCGGGAATGGTGGTGCTGACAGGTAAACAGCGCGCGCCGCCAAAAGCGACGGTTCGTTGTGTACCGTACATTGAAGTAGAGCAAAGCTATCGCTTAAGCGAACAAACAGGGGTGATAGATTTAGACGTCTAATAACAGCGTCTTATGTTTCTTGGATTTGCAGATATGCCAGTCTGGCTGGCAGTTTTCCAAGGGAATTGCGGGCCCGTTTCTTCCTCACGCGACGATGAACCGGCGGGCGGGGCGGCGGCCGGAACAAATTCCGGGGCCAGGGCGGAGGCCGCATTTCGTACATGCGTGCCTGCGAGTTGAAATCCGGCGCTGGCAGTGTGGAAGTCCGCTGGTATTGGTGCGGGCCCTTGCGCCACCTCCATGCTTGATTTGAGCGGACGGGCATGGTTGCATGGGCCAAATTGTTTAAGGTTTGTATACGGTTCGGTTTGCGGTCGAGGCGCATTCCGGGCCCGTGGCTACTATTTGTTAGGATACGTGCCTATATTCTGAACTTTGACGTGATTCCGGCCAAAAGCGGGGTTGCGGTCCAGGACGGAGAACGAGATGCCGAGAGCCGAAGGCGAATCCAAGAATACCTTGTACTGCTCCTTTTGCGGAAAGAGCCAGCACGAGGTTCGCAAGCTGATCGCCGGCCCGACCGTGTTTATTTGTGATGAATGCGTTGAGCTGTGCATGGACATCATCCGGGAGGAAAGCAAGTCCTCCCTGGTGAAGAGCCGTGACGGGATTCCGACACCACGGGAAATCTGCAAGGTCCTTGACGATTATGTTATCGGTCAAAATGCCGCCAAGCGCGTTTTGTCGGTTGCGGTTCACAACCATTACAAGCGGTTGAATCACACGTCGAAGCATTCCGAGGTTGAGCTGTCGAAATCAAACATCCTGCTGATCGGCCCGACCGGCACCGGCAAAACGTTGCTGGCGCAAACCCTGGCACGCATACTTGACGTGCCGTTTACGATGGCGGATGCGACTACGCTTACGGAAGCCGGCTATGTCGGCGAGGATGTCGAAAACATCATCCTGAAGTTGCTGCAGGCTTCTGACTACAATGTCGAGAGGGCGCAACGCGGTATCGTCTATATCGACGAGATCGACAAGATATCCCGCAAATCGGACAACCCTTCCATCACCCGCGACGTATCGGGCGAGGGCGTTCAGCAGGCGCTTTTGAAAATCATGGAGGGGACCATTGCCAGTGTGCCGCCGCAGGGCGGGCGCAAGCATCCGCAACAGGAATTCCTGCAGGTCGATACCACGAACATCCTGTTCATCTGCGGCGGCGCCTTCGCAGGTCTCGACAAGATAATTTCTCATCGCGGCGTCGAAACGTCTATCGGATTTGGTGCGACGGTTCAGGCCCCCGATGACAGGCGCACCGGCGAATTGTTCAGCCAGGTCGAGCCGGAGGATTTGCTGAAATTCGGCCTGATCCCCGAATTCGTTGGCCGCTTGCCCGTGATTGCCACGCTGGACGATCTCGACGAAGAGGCGTTGAAAACGATCCTGGTTGATCCCAAGAACGCGCTGGTGAAACAATACCAGCGCTTGTTCGAGATGGAGGATGTCGAACTGACATTCCAGGATGAGGCGTTGAGCGGCATTGCCCGTAAGGCTATCGAACGCAAGACCGGCGCCCGCGGGTTGCGCTCCATTATGGAAGGTCTCCTGCTGGAGACCATGTTCGACCTACCTGGTTTGGAAGGCGTGGAGCAAGTCGTCATCGGCCCCGAGGTGGTCGACGGCAAGGCGCGGCCGCTTTACATCTATTCCGACGTTCAGGAGCAATCTGGCGCAAGCGCCTGACGTGAATGCCTGAAGCGGACACTTGCCGGCGATCGGCGCTTGCCGGCAGTCCCATTTACCGCTGTTCCGACGTGGTTTGGCCGGCATCGGCGCCGGGCGCCTGTATACGCGTTTCGCCACGGCGGTATCCCTGGGGCAATTTGCCTGTGCTTTGAGCTTGAAATCAAGCGCTTGAGACGCCATTTCCTTTACAGCACATCTGTGCGAAATCCTTGGGTTTTGCGCAGTATCGGTACCAGACGCTTGTTTCAAAGGTCTGGGGAAAGCGTGATTTCAACCTGATTTGTGTCCCATCAGGGAGCGAATCCGTCCATAAATGAAATTGCGCGGGATTGCCTTGCTCGCTTTGAAGGAGCAGGGTGGTCGTTTGAACAGGAAAAAACGATGAGCACAGAAAAACGCGTTCCTTCCCTTCCAGGTGTGGTGGAATCTTACCCGGTTCTGCCCTTGCGCGATATAGTTGTGTTTCCACACATGATCGTGCCGCTGTTCGTAGGCCGCGAAAAGTCGATCAACGCGCTGGAAGAAGTTATGCAATCGGAAGGCTTTATCCTTCTGGCGGCACAGCGGAACGCGGCTGATGACGATCCGAAAACCAGTGACATTTATGCAAACGGTACCGTCGCATCCGTGCTGCAGCTGCTGAAATTGCCAGACGGAACTGTCAAGGTGTTGGTGGAAGGCCTTGCGAGGGCGAAAGTCAACCGATTCAAACCCGGTGACGAATTCCTGCAAGCCGATGCTGAAGTCGTCGTCGAGGAAGAGGGCTCCACGGTTGAGGTGCAAGCGCTGGCGCGTTCGGTCGTTTCTGAATTCGAAAATTATGTGAAGCTCAACAAGAAGGTTTCCTCGGAAGTCGTTGGTGCGGTTACACAAATTGAGGACTATTCAAAGCTTGCCGATACTGTCGCTTCCAACCTGTCAGTCAAGATTGCCGACAAGCAGGAAATCCTCGAGATGCCCGAGGTCACCAAGCGTCTGGAGAAATGCCTGGCGCTGATGGAGAGCGAAATTTCCGTTCTGCAGGTGGAAAAGCGTATTCGCTCGCGGGTCAAACGCCAGATGGAGAAGACCCAGCGCGAGTATTATCTGAACGAACAGATGAAGGCGATCCAGAAGGAGCTTGGCGACGAGGACGGCAAGGACGATCTCGCCGAGTTGGAAGAGCGGATCAAGAAGACCAAACTAACCAAGGAGGCCCGCGAAAAGGCAACGGCCGAGCTAAAGAAGCTGCGCGCCATGAGCCCGATGTCGGCGGAAGCGACTGTGGTGCGCAATTACCTCGACTGGATCCTGTCCATTCCGTGGAACAAGAAATCACGCGCCAAAAAGGATCTCGCGGGCGCCGAGGCAATTCTTGAATCCGATCACTACGGCCTTGAAAAGGTCAAGGAGCGGATTGTGGAATACCTGGCCGTGCAACAGCGCGCCAACAAGCTGACCGGCCCGATCCTGTGCCTGGTGGGACCTCCCGGTGTCGGCAAGACCTCCCTGGGCAAATCGATCGCGAAGGCGACAGGCCGTGAGTTCGTGCGCATGTCACTTGGCGGCGTTCGCGATGAGGCGGAGATCCGTGGCCACCGGCGCACGTATATTGGATCGATGCCGGGCAAGATCATCCAGTCGATGCGCAAGGCAAAGACATCCAATCCGCTCTTCCTGCTCGACGAAATCGACAAGATGGGCATGGATTTCCGTGGCGATCCGTCGTCGGCTTTGCTCGAAGTCCTCGATCCGGAACAGAATTCGACGTTTGCGGACCATTATCTGGAAGTCGACTACGATCTGTCGAACGTCATGTTCGTAACAACGGCGAATACGCTGAACATCCCCGGGCCGCTGATGGACCGCATGGAAATTATCCGTATTGCCGGCTACACGGAAGACGAGAAGCTGGAAATTGCCAAGCGGCATTTGTTGCCGGCGGCGATCAAGAAGCACGGCCTTGGTGAAAAGGAATGGTCACTGGATGATACAGGCCTGCTTGAGCTCATTCGCCGTTACACCCGGGAAGCCGGTGTACGTAATCTTGAGCGCGAAATTTCCAACCTGGCTCGCAAGGCCGTCAAAGAAATACTGATTTCGAAGAAGAAAAAAGTGACCGTTACGGAAGGCAACGTTGCCGATTACCTTGGCGTGCCGAAGTTTCGTTACGGTCAGGCCGAACAGGAAGACCAGGTTGGCGCAGTCACAGGGCTTGCATGGACCGAGGTTGGCGGCGAGCTGCTGACAATCGAGGGTGTCATGATGCCGGGTAAGGGTCGCATGACCGTTACCGGTAACCTGAAAGACGTGATGAAGGAATCGATCTCGGCAGCGGCATCCTACGTGCGCTCAAGGGCGATCGATTTCGGTATCGAGCCGCCGATGTTCGATCGCAAGGATATCCATGTTCACGTTCCCGAAGGCGCAACGCCGAAAGATGGGCCATCTGCCGGTATCGGTATGGCGACCGCCATCGTATCGATCATGACAGGCATACCGGTGCACCGGGATATTGCCATGACCGGCGAGATCACCCTGCGCGGTCGGGTCCTGCCGATCGGCGGGTTGAAGGAGAAACTTCTGGCGGCGCTGCGCGGCGGTCTCAAGAAAGTTCTGATACCCGAAGAGAACGCAAAGGATCTCGCGGAGATCCCCGACGTTGTCAAAAACGGGCTTGAGATCGTTCCTGTATCGACCATGAGCGAAGTGTTGAAACACGCGCTGGTGCGTGAGCCCGTCGCTATCGAATGGGACGAAGAGAAAGAAGCTGCTGCGGCAGCTGCAGCCAAGCGGTCCGTCGACGAAGACCCAGCAGGGATCGTCGCGCATTAGGCATGTTGGCGGCTGCCACCGCAACAAAAAAGCCCGCGCTGGAATGTCTCCGGCGCGGGCTTTTGCTTTCACGAATAGGGACTAACCCCACGGGCCGAGATAGGCCTCGCCCATAAAGGTATCCGGCCGTGGCTCGATAGTCTCGGGCCAGGTGTCAGGCCGCGTATTGGCAGGCGCTCCCTGCGGCAACAAATGCGCATCGCCTGGAACCTGTTCCATGTACGAATAAAACATCGCGGGTACGCCGTCGGGATCGATAACCATTGCCGCGTAGTCTATGCCGGGGAACAGCTCGCCAGGCATTTCCAGAACTTTCCTGCCCCGCTGTTTGAAGAATGCGACCGAGTCGCGCAATTGCCGGTAGTTGGCCAATTGCATGCCAAAACTCATGCAGGTGGAATCTTCAGCGGTGCCGAGTTCCTTGCGCAACTTCTTCGAATAAAGCGCCAGAGAATGGTGCTCGGTGTTACAACGCAGAAACTGACAGCGCTCGCCTTTGTAGGTGAATTCGCGCGTGATAACGAAGCCCATGATATTCTGGTAGTAGGCGCTAACCGTATCGATATCGTCGACATAGAGCCCGACCGGCCCGATTTTAACGACCTTGAACGGGCGCGGCAGCAATACGCCGTCGACGTCATATTCGGCCGGCATGGATTCGCGCTGCAGATACCCGGTGTGTAAATCAACACCATCCTGCTCCGCGCGGAGCACTTCCTCTTCCTCGGAAATTTGCGGCAGGTCGGGGGTGTCGTGATAGCCACGCTTGTACAGCTCCGCCGGTTTTGGCCGGCCACTCCAGCCGATTTGCTCGATCCCGTAATAGAGTTCGTTGCGGTGAAATTCCGGATCAAAGGGATAGACATGCCAGTTGGATCCCGGCATGTCACGGCCGGTACGATTGATTGGAACGTCCTTCTTTTCAAAAAAGGTGATTGCATCGACAACTTCGCGCAAGCTGCCAACCTGCCAGGTCAGTTGGTTGACGGAATGGGTCGGTTTGTGCGGCCGTGAGGCATAAAGGATGTCGACGGCGCGCCTGTCCGCCAGCACGAAGGAATGATGATCGGTGCCGTGGCGCATGAAGTATTGGTGGGTGTCTTTCACATCTTTCAATTTTTCTTTTAATTCCGGCGTGCGCGCGTGGTCCATCGGATCGGTAATTTTGAAGCCGACTTCCTGGTTGTAGAAGTGCAGCATGTCCGCCAGGTTTTTGGCGCTGAAGGCGAAATGTCCGAGCCGCCTGATCTTGAACGGCCGGTCGAGCAGGACGCCGCCGACATCATATTTCTGTTTGTCCGAGGCTCTTTCCGGCGCGGGCGGTTCAGCAAGTGTCATGATCTTCCTCCAGGCGTTTGCGCCGGCCCCTCTGCTGGCCGGCCATGCTTACGCTTATTGTACCAGATACATCGGGTGGTGCGCCAGCATTGGGAAACCGGACGGCAAGGTCGGCGGGGTGTTGCCAACATCATCCACCCCGCGGCCCGGATCAAAATGCCTTGGTTCAGCCAGCGGTGCGATCAGGTTGGCGGATAGGCGCATGGCCGGAAAAACCATTGACGCCAGCGGCTGGCCGTGCGAATTGGCGCTATCTGCACGATCGGCCTGTGGGCTACCCGGGATGTCCGCTAATTTGGGTGGACGATTGTGCTGCAGGGCGATTAGCTCAGTTGGTAGAGCATCTCGTTTACACCGAGAGGGTCGGCAGTT
>CAZTMN010000115.1:0-10427 GCA_964615275.1 uncultured Beijerinckia sp.
CCAGGGTCGGCATCATCGGGTGGGCGGCATCGCCCAGCAGCGTGACGCGGCCCCGGGTCCATTGTTGCATTGGATCGCGATCATGCAGGCCCCAGCGGAAACCGGCTTCCGATTGCGCCAGCAGGTCAAGCAGCACGGGATGCCAGCCGGAATACACCTGGTGCATTTCTTCCACCGTCGCGGGCACGGTCCAGGATTCCTCGGCCCAATCGTCGTTGACGAAACCGGCGAAGATATTGAGCATCGTGCCGGCCCGGACCGGATAGCAAATGACGTGACCCTTTGGTCCGATCCAGCCGACGTTGTGGGTGTGCATGCTGACATTGTCGGGCCCGACGGTTTCCGGCACCAGGTCCATCGGCACCATGCAGCGGAAACAGGTCTGGCCGGTATAGCGTGGTGAATCCTTGCCCCAAATGCTTTCCCGCACGACAGAGCGCACGCCGTCGGCTCCGATGATGATGTCGGCCTCGATTTCTGCACCGTCCGCAAATCGCGCGCCAGCTACGTTGCCACGGGCCGTTACCCCACTGCACGATGTGTCGAGATGAACGTTCTTTTCAGGCACGTCGGAGGAGAGAAGGTTGTAAAGGTCGGCCCGATGCATGGTCAGATAGGGAACGCCGTATCGTTCAACGGACGTGGACGACAAGGGCTCAGTCAATCTGTACCGCGCGGTATCAAATGTGATGGAAATAAAATCAGGATTGACGAAGGCGAACGTGTCGAGCTGCGGCTTGAAGCCCATCTCGTACAAAACCCGCACGCCGTTCGGCCCGATCTGGATTCCGGCCCCTACTTCGGCAAGCGATGACGCCTGCTCGTAGACGTTGATTTCATAGCCGCGGGCTCGCAGGGCCGCCGCCGCGGTCAGTCCGCCGATTCCGCCACCAATGATTGCAATACGGGGTTTGCGGGACATTTCAGGATCCTGACCTGGTTTTCTTGCATTGTTGGACGGCAATCAAGAAAACACGCTATGAGTCCAGTTACAAGTGACGCACGCCAACATGCAATTCCGGGAGGCGCTCATCATGGCTAGGAACCACATGAACCTGGGGCTGTTCATCCGGCCTTGCGGACATCACATTGCATCCTGGCGGCATCCGGATTGCCATAGCGATGCCGGGGTCAATTTTCAGCATTTCGTCGAAATGGCGCAGACTGCCGAGCGCGGCCTGTTTGACATGCTGTTCTCGGCTGACAGTCAGACCGCGTGGACCGGCGCACCTGCCCATATCGACAAGGTTCACTACGTCGCCTGGCTGGAGCCCTATACGCTTTTGTCGGCGCTGAGCGCCTACACCAGGAACATTGGCCTTGTCTGCACCGCGACGACGAGTTTCGAACAACCGTTCATGATCGCGCGGAAGTTCGCCAGTCTCGACCTGATCAGCGGCGGACGTGCCGGATGGAACGTCGTGACATCGGGTAACCAGACCGAGGCGGACAATTTCACCAGCGTTCCGCATTTGCCTAAAATTGATCGTTACCGCCGCGCCGAGGAATTCGTCGACGTTGTCAAGGCGCTGTGGGATTCGTGGGACGACGACGCCTTCGTCCGCGACAAGAAAAGCGGCATATTTTCGGATCGCTCGAAAATGCACGTGCTCGATCACCACGGTGAATTCTATGACGTGCGCGGGCCGCTCAATGTCGCCCGCTCGCCGCAAGGCCATCCGGTGATTGTCGAGGCCGGGCTCTCCGAAGAGGGCCGTCAGCTTGCCGCACGCACCGCCGAGGCAGTGTTCTGCGCCCATGATACGATTGAGAGTGCGCAGGAATTCTACGCCGACCTCAAGGGCAGACTGCCAGCCTTTGGCCGCTCGACCGGTGATCTGAAGATCCTGCCGGGTCTTTCGGTGATCGTCGCTCCGAGCGAGGAAGAAGCCCAGGCAAAGTTCAGGCAATTGCAGGAATTGCTGCACCCGGAGCTCGGTCTTGCCTTGTTGTCGAGCCGGCTTGGCCATGATGTGACCGGCTATGGGCTTGACGAACCGTTGCCGGATTTGCCGGAGAATCTGGCCATTTCCAGCCGTTCCGACATGATCAAGGCCTGGTCCCGCGAAAAGACGGCCGAAGGCAGGCTTCCCACGCTGCGCGAGTTGTGCCAGCGGTTTGCCGCGTCGCGCGGACACTATTCGATTGTCGGGACGCCGGGGCAGGTCGCGGATGAAATGGAACGCTGGTTCAAATCGGGCGCGTGCGATGGGTTCAATTTCGTGCCTTCCGTCTATCCAACCGGCTTGAACGATTTTGTCGATCTGGTCATTCCCGAATTGCAGCGCCGCAATCTTTTCCGAACCGCTTATGAAGGACCGACGCTTCGCGATTTGTTGGGCCTGTCAAAACCGGTTAGCCGTTATGCAGACAAGCCGCAGGCAGCCGAATAGAGTGGAAAATAAACCCTGAGCCGGGAATTTTTCGAAAAATTACGCACACCCCTGTTCATGATGTGAAACTGCCGTTAAAAGGGGCGGGCCTTCCGGGCAAATCAACCAATCCCTTGATCTTCAACATAGCCAAATCATTGGCGCATGTGCGCAAGCGTTCGCGGCACGCCCGGACCAGCCGGCCAACGCCGCTTCCAATCTGCTGACGCACCAAAGAGATGATCCAACCGGAGAATAAATGCCAAGTTTCAGACAGCCCAATGTAGAAGAACGCAGAAAGGCCGCCATGGCCGCCAAACAGGCGATGCTGGCCCGTTTTAAGGCAGCCGCGAGCGATCCGGAAGTTGAGAAGCGCAAGGCTGAAAATGCCGCCGTTGCCGCGGCGCGCGCCGATCGGGAAGCCGTCCGCGAAGCGGAACGCAAGAAACGCGAAGCAGAGCTTGCCGCTGAGAAGGCCCGCGAGGAAGCCCGGTTGGCCGAAGAAAAGCGTAAGGCCGATGAAGAGGCCGCGCGAAAGGCCGACGAAGAGGCCGAACTGCAGCGGATGATCGAAGCGGAACAGAAGGCAGCACGCGACGCCCGTTATGCAGCCCGCAAGCTGGCCAAGAAGCAGCGCCGCAAGGGATTGCTCAAAGAATACGAATTCATGATGGAGCAGCGAAAGAAGAAGGCCTGATCGGGCTTTCGTTTTCCGCTGGCGCCCCGAGCCAATGCTGCCCCATTCCGGACACGATGCGCGGGCATAAACCGATTGCTGCGTGATGGATGGGCGAGATTTGCCGGTCAGCTGCGTCAGCATCCCGTAGTTTCATTCGCGCGCCGTTCGGGAGCCCGGCGCAAGACTGAAACGGGGGACTCGGAGCGTTTTCGAGTAGACAATTCGCTTCGCAGGAACAAGAATGCTCACGTCATGCGCGTTGCGTAACGTATGCGGAGGCCAGCATGATCAGATTGGGGATCGTCACCGCCGCTCTCACGGTACTGGTGACCACAGGTGCGGCGGAAGCTGCACGCTGTCCTGCCGGGGAAATCTGGCGGGTCTCAAAAAAGAAGTGCCAAAGCAAGGCGCTTGCCGTCAAGCTCGGTATCATCAAGCCAGGCAAGGGCAAGGCCGAGTTTATCAAGAAGCGCCGTACTTCCGGGCCACTGAACATCTTGCCAGGCAAGAAGCCGGTATCCAGAGTGTCGCGCGCCTCACGCAAGCGCGTTCGCAAGATTCCCATCTACAGGCCCGCAGCGGGCGAACCAGTGCCCGCTTCACCGGCCGCAACCGCCACGCCGGCGACAAGGACACAACCGGGGGAAACCGCCTTGCCCGCGATTGCAGCAAAACCCGCGAAGAATGACGCCCCGGCGATCCAGTCCGGTGCGCCGGTTAAAGCTGCCGCAAATCCGCCCGAAGGCAAGGCTGTTTCGGCTACGGAAAAACCCGCCGCCAAGAAAGATCCTTTCGCTGCAATTACCGCAGTGGCGCCCTTGAAGGGAGCCAAACCGATTGGCACAAGAATGGTCGAGGCGAGCTATTTCAACGTGACGCCCGGCCGCAAGGCCTCTAACGCACGCGACGATGCAATGGTGCGCCGCGCCGTTCTCAATTTGCTGAAATCGCGTTTGCAGGCCCATGCAGAGCGCAACCGCCAGCACTATATTACAGCTGCGTCTGGGCAGTAGCGTCGCGGTCGCAATGGCGGCGCTGGCCTGATAAGCTTTCCCGAAACAAAATTCTATTCGGGGCCGCTATGCAATCTTTCCAAAACAAGACCGCCTTCGTAACAGGGGCCGGGTCCGGAATGGGGCTCGGCATGGCACGAACTTTCGCCAAGGCGGGGATGAATGTCGTGCTCTGCGATATCCGCCGCGATGCGCTGGATGAAGCGCTTTCGCAGATCAATGCTCTGGGGGCGCAGGCGATCGCGGTCGAAGCCGATGTGTCGGTGCGCGACCAGGTTGAGGCGGCAGCGCAACAGGCGTTCGATGTATTTGGCAAGGTGCACGTGGTCTGCGCCAATGCCGGAATTTCAATGCATGGCGTGCCGGTGGAGAAGTTGCCGGCAAAGGATTGGGACTGGGTGTTCGGCGTCAATGTCTATGGCGTCATCCATTGTTTCCAGACGTTTCTGCCACACATGCGCGAACACGGTGAGGACAGTCATATCGTCAATACGGCCAGCATCGGCGGCTTCCAGATCAATCCGGCCTGGATTACCGGACCGTATTCGACAACCAAGTACGCCGTCGTTGCATTATCGGAAACGCTGGAGCAGGAATGCGCCGGATCGAATATCGGCGTTTCGGTATTGGCGCCTGCCGCTGTCAACACCGCCATCTTTCACTCCGCGCAGGCGCGGCCAGACCGCTTCGGCGGCGCGACGTCGCGGCCGGAAAGCGAGCAATACGCGCCCGATATCGCCGGCGGGCTGGAGCCGGATCTTGTCGGTGAACGGGTGCTGCACGGCATTCGCAACAACGAGTTTTTCATCTTTACCCATGCCTGGCCGCGCGAATTTCTCGACGCCCGCCAGGCCCGCATCAACGAAGGCTTCGATGCCTGCGAAGCCTTCTACCGTGATCGCGGCATGGAGCCGCCGGGGCGGTGACCTCCTCCACGCGCTTGCTGGAGACGGGGTGAAGACTGGCGGCCTTTCCGCCGCATGGACAGGCCCTGTCTGGCCTCGTAGAAACGTATCAAGAAACAAAAGTAATCGGGGGCGAAACACCCATGCATTTTTCCTTCTTCCACCTTATGCCGTGGACGGATCTTGAGGAAACGCCGACGCAATGGCCGGCGCGCAATGCGCCGTTCAATGGTGAGCGCGGCACGGAGTTCTACGAGACCTATATCGACACCATGGCCAAGGCCGAGGAATGCGGCTTCGACTGGGTGGGTTGTAACGAGCATCATTTCTCGCCCTATTCGCTGATGGCCAATTGCAACATCATCGGCGGGGCGCTCACCCAGCGCACCAAGTCGATCAAGCTGGCGATGCTCGGCAACCTGCTGCCGCTGCTCAATCCGGTGCGCGTGGCCGAAGAATATTCCATGCTCGACGTGATGAGTGGCGGGCGGTTGGTAGCCGGCTTTGTGCGCGGCATCCCGCACGAATATATCGCCTACAATGTCTCTCCGGATGAATCGCGCGGGCGCATGCGCGAGGCGCTGAACATCATCCTGAAGGCCTGGACCGAGCCGGAGCCGTTTGGTTGGGAGGGCGAGCACTACCAGTACCGGGCGATATCGATCTGGCCGCGACCGCGCCAGACACCGCATCCGCGAATGTTGATGTCCGCCTCCAACACGGAGAGCGCCGCATTCGTCGGCGAGTTCCCGGCCATGGTCGGTCTTACGCTGATTGCCGATCTGGATGTCGCGCGCGGCATTATCGACACCTACGTGGAGAGCGCCAAGGCCCACGGCCGCGACCCGGGACCGTCCGATATTCTTATTGGGCAGCAGACCTGTATTTGCGAAACGGACGAAGAAGCGCACGAACACATGGCAAGGGCGCTGGAATATTTTCACGGCGTGCTGATGCGCCCGCAGCAGGATGCCCAGCGTATCGTTATCCAAAAGACGCGCTTCTTCGGCGAAGCAAACGCCAATGCCGGGGAGTATTTCGTCAAACGGCTGCAGACTTTGAAAGAACGCTCGATCAAGGAGCAGATCGAGGCCGGTACGATCCTGTGCGGCTCGCCGCAATCGGTCGTCAAACAGATCAGGCGGCTGCGCGAGAGGCTCGGAGCAGGGCACATCAACATGAACATGAAACTCGGCACCATGCCGGACAAGGTCGTCTGGAAAAGCATGGAGCTGTTCCGCGACAAGGTATTGCCCGAAGTTGCTTCGCTTTAATCAACCGGGAGCCGGGGACATGAGTTATTTTACCGAGGGCGCATACACGATCAACGGCGGGCCGCTCACCGTACGCACAGCGGGCGATGGCCGCCCGGTCGTTCATTTGCACAGCGCAGGCGGGCCGCGAACAAGCCAAACCGTCAAACAACTGGCGCAGGCCCATGCGGTCCACCAGCCGGTCTGTCCGGGCTTTGAAGGCACTCCACGGCATCCGGCGCTTGCCGCGATCACGGATTATGCCGATCTGGTCGCAGAATACATCAAGAACCATTGTGGTGGTGAATGCGACATCGTAGCGGAAAGTTTCGGCGGCTGGGTCGCGTTATGGCTCGCTGCGCGCCATCCCGATATCGTTGGTCAGATGGTTCTGGAGGCGCCGGCGGGCCTGTGCCCACCTGGCAAAGGGGGGCTGCCTGCCGATCCGCAGGAGCGTTTCGCCAAGCTCTATGCCCATCCGGAGAATGCCCCACAGGACAATCGACCGGTGGAGGTCCTGCAAGGAAATGGCGCTGTGTTCATGGATTTTGGCGGGCTGGTCTTCGATGAAGCCCTGGCCGCGAAATTGCCGGAGATACGCGCACGCACGCTGGTTCTCATGGGCACGCTGGATGAAATCATCCCCCCGGAAACCGGCCAGCTTCTCAAGGCGAAATTGCCGCTATCGCATCTGACCTATATCTGGGATGCCGCGCATTCGCTGGAGATCGACCAGCCGGAGAAGGTTGCAGCAATTGCAATGGATTTTCTCGATCGCGGCGAGAGTTTCATCGTCCGGCCGGGAAAGGACGCGGCGGAGTAGGTCCCCGGAACACCCCCTCATGCTGAGGAGGCCCGCAGGTCCGTCCCGAAGCACGGGCCATACTACCACTTCGCCCTTCGAGACGTCGCCTTCGGCGACCCCCAGGACGAGGGTGGCGGAACTGGCCGCTACCGTACTTCCACGTCCATTTCGCCGATCTTCTCGATCCAGCAGTGCATTACGTTGCCGGCTTTCACTTCGTTCACGCCCTGCGGCGTGCCGGTCATGATGATGTCACCAGGGAAGAGGCGATAAACCTTCGAGGCGCGGACGATCAGGTCCGGCACGTCGCAGATCAGCATTTTCGTGTTCGACTTCTGCCGGGATTCATTGCCGACGCGGATTTCGAAATCCAGATTGCCCGGATCGCCGATCTCGTCGGCCGTCACCAGGTACGGTCCGAGCACAGAATAGCTGTCGGCGGCCTTGCGCATGGAACGGTCCTCCGGCCCGCGTACGGTCATGTCGAGGCCGATGGCGTAACCGGCGACGTAGTTCAATGCGTCTTCGCGGGCGATGTTCTTGCCGCCCTCGCCGATGATGGCGCACAATTCCAGCTCGTGGTCGTTACGCCGCTCCGGCCAATGCAGCTCGACGCCTTCGCCTGCGCCAGTGACGCCGGTTGCGCCCTTCAGGAACAGGCCGTATTTGTCGATCGGTGTGTCGAAGCCCTCATAGGCCGTGCCGTGGACGCCGTGGGTAATGTCGAGGTTGTTCTTCGATTCCTCGATATGGTCGTGGTAATTCAGCGGCGCGCCGATGACCTTCGAGGGATTGGCGACTGGTGACAGCAGCTTCACCGAGGACAGGGCCACGGACGGCGCATCCGCCGCCGCCTTTTCCATGAGCGGACGCAGCATGGCGAGGTTGGCGATGAAATGATCGCCGGGAGTCACCGGCCATTTCAGTGGCGGCAGCTGATCGAGCACGCTTGTCACGTCCCGGATCTGGTCGCCGTCAACCAGACCGATGCGGTTATCGTCATAGCGGCAGATTTTCATGTGTTTCGTCCTGCAGATGATTGCTCTGGCCCGTTGGCGCGCAGCGGCCCTTGGCGATGGCCTATACCACGGATTGCCAAAGGGCAATGCGTGGGATACACGCTGCCGCCGGCGGGAAATCTCTTCTTCCCACCGGGGAGAAGGGATAAATCCCCAGATGCACTGCTGTTTCCAGCGGGCTCGCCCCGTGAGGGGCGGAGGAACAAGATTTCGTCCCTCCGCCGCGATCAAGAAAAGTGAATGAGACCTCGCGAGTTTTGCCCATGGCGGCCAAGCTACGCCCATTCGGGACGCAGATTTTTGCCTCGCTTTCAATTCGATATGCAACATTGTCCAAATCGGAGAATAGTGAAACCGAGAAGCACGATACGCAGTTCAAGAAAGGCAGGTTGGCGATGGCGATCTTTGGCAGTTGCCTGTGCGGCGAGATAAAATTCCAAATCACCGGTCCGATGATGGAGCCGTTTCATTGTCATTGCAGCCGTTGCCGGAAGCAACATGGCGCAGCATTTCGCAGCAGGGTTAGGGTAAAAACGATAGATCTTCACTGGGTGCATGGCGAGGACAAACTAAAATATTATAAGTCGTCGCCAGGATTTCATCGTGGCTTCTGCAACAATTGCGGCTCTCCAATAGTGAACTTTGCAGAACGACTTGGAGAATTCGGCGTACCACTAGGTATTTTGGACGATGATCCGGAAGTCAAACCGCAATTTCATATATTTGTTGGCAACAAAGCGCCTTGGTTTGAAATTGCCGATGATCTCCCGCAGCATGAGGAATTGCCTTGGCCACGGCGAGAATGACACATAGGGGGTGCCTCAAAACCGATTGTTGCTGCGTCGTTAATAATAATTATTGAAAATTTGCCACTTGATGGTCGTAAAACCTCGTTGCAATAAATCCGGGCGGCATATCCACTTGTATACCATCGGGCTTCATCATTCACGCCTCGCCCGCCCCCGTCTTCTTTCCTCGATCTCCTCGATCGTCAGCTTGTGGCCGCCGATGCCCCACATCCCGCTTTCGACTTCTTCCACCAGGACTGCGACATTGGGCCTGATGCCCTCGCCGCCGACATCCGCAAAAACATCCGTAATGCCATCGATCAGCCGTTCTTTCTGCTCCTTGGAAAATGCACCGGCTAGAACCTTGACGGAAACGATCGGCATGGGTCAACTCCTGCAACAATGGTGCAAATACCGGGCGGCGCGCGGGCCTTCACAACAAACATTGGAAGGCCGGTCAACGCGGACGGGTCGGCTACCCGGCCTGGATTTCGCCGCGCGCCGCTATTGCGGCGGCCGCGCCTTCACCGGCCGCCGATGCAGCCCGAAAGGCAGCGCCGGAGCGGATGGTGCCGGCGGCGAACAGGCCGGGTTTGACCGTTCGCATTGCAGTATTGGCAATGACAAATCCAGCTTCGTCTTTCAGCTCGCCGGGCAAGATTGTGCTGGCGGGCTCCAGGCCTATAAAGACGAAGACTGAATCAACCTTGCGCTGCTCCTCGCCACCGGCGCCGGAAAGCGTGATCCCGGTAACCGCTCCATCGCCATCAATGGATGAAACTTTCGTGCCGGTTTTTACTTCGACGTTGGCGGCTTCCTCGATCTGCGCCTGATAGGCCGCTTGTGCAGTCAGTGCTTGCGCCGCGGTGACGATCGTGACCGTCGAGCAGACGGGAACAAGCGTCAGCGCTTCCTGCAAGGCCGAATCGCCGCCGCCAACGACAACCACGTCCTTGCCCTTCAGCATCGGCGCGTCGCAGGAGGCGCAATGGGAAACGCCTTTGCCGAAGAACTCGGCTTCGCCGGGCACGCCGAGGGTTTTCAGCGACGTGCCCATCGCCAACACGACCGCCGCCGCGCTGTATTCGCCGCTTTCGCACGTGACCTTCCAGCCGTCCGCGGTCTGCTCCAGCGCCGTTGCATCCTCGGCGACAAATTCTGCCCCGGCTTCCGCCGCAGCTTCTTCTGTCGCGGGGCACAGGTCGAAACCGGGAACGCCTTCGGGATGGCCGGGAAATCCGTCGATCTTTTCGATCGACACCAGGTGGCCACCAAGCACCTGGCCGGTAAGGATCAGCGTATTCATGCCAAGGCGAGCCGCGGTTGTCGCTGCGCTCAGGCCGGTGATGCCGCCGCCGATGATGATGATGTCGTAATGGTCGGACATTCCTGCCTACCCCGGCTCGCCGTTGAAATTGCTGTTCCGCGATACGTATAACGCAAAAAAGCGCCGCTGCTGCAAGCAAGGGCGGCGCTCTTTTTTGTTGGGGCATTGCCCTTTAATGGTTGGGCCGGTTCTTCACCAGATCGTCGACCACCGACGGATCGGCGAGCGTCGATGTGTCGCCAAGCGCACCGAACTCGTTCTCGGCG
>CAZTMN010000116.1:0-9946 GCA_964615275.1 uncultured Beijerinckia sp.
GCCCATGTCGAGCATGCGATCGGCTTCGTCTATGACCAGGATGTCGATGCTCGTCAGAAGCAGTTTGCCCCGTTCGTAAAAATCCAGAAGTCGTCCGGGTGTCGCAATCAGCACGTCGGCGCCGCGCATGATTTTTGTTTCCTGATCCCCGAATGATACGCCGCCAATGAGCAGGGCGACGTTGAGTTTGTGGTTGGCTCCGTACTTGTTGAAGCTCTCTTCAACTTGCGCTGCCAGTTCGCGTGTCGGTTCCAGGATGAGCGTACGCGGCATGCGCGCCCGCGCACGTCCGCTTTCAAGGCGTGCCAGCATCGGCAACACGAAGGCAGCGGTCTTGCCGGTGCCGGTCTGCGCAATTCCAAGAATATCTCGACCCTGGAGGGCCGGAGGAATCGCTTGTTCCTGTATAGGGGTTGGCTCGGAATAGCCTGATGCCGTCACAGCGGCGAGGACTTTTTCGCTTAGTCCAAGTGTAGAAAATGACATTATTTGTTTGAGTTTCTCTTTTTAAGGGCGTCTCGCGAAATCATGCGGTTCTGATCGCAGTTGAACAAACCGGAAAACTGCTTGTACGCCGGGCCCTTGGGCCGGTTTAGCGTGCGCCGTTTTCAATGCCTGTCCAAAGGGGTCAGATTCGGCGCCGCGATTCTGAGCTGGACATCACAGTCAGCCTGTATGGCGAACGTGTGATTTTTGCCGCTCAACTGAGTTCCCCGATGGTCGCGAAGATCCGATCGGCGCCAGACAATCAACATATTAGCTTGGCTGGCGGCGCCGGAGTGTGGCCAAAGCCAGTACAACTCCCGCCGGGGCGCGGTTGCCACGGTAACCGGAAGGTTAGTTGTGGCAATACTTGATGTTGAAATAATCCCAATCGGTAAAATGTCAATGTTTTTCGTCGGATTTGGCGAAAAACGCGGAATTTCTTGGTTATTGTGGCATCCCAAGGCTTGGATCGGCCACAACATTCTTGAATTTCGATTTTCCGCCACGAATGCTGGCTGTCGCCGTGTAGTCAACATTTCCGTAGCGAACGCCGATTACCCGGCCAGGGCCGGAATCGGGACGCGGCATGGCGGCCGTGCGTTTGCGGAGGTCCTCATCCGTACTCCCCCATTTGGCGATTCGGCCAAGCGAGCCGTCTTTCACAGCAGAATCCAGGGAACTCACCGCAATCAGCGCTCTGGCCGTAATCAGTGCCCCAGCCAGGAAAATATTCCGTAAGATCGTTCCCGAACCATCGCCGGCCGAGCCGCTTCCGAACATGTTCATGAGCAATTCCCGCTGTGTCCAGTTCCGGGCGCAAACAACCCTTCAGACCTATTGGGAAAATATTAACCTTGTCCGGTAAACAGCCGGTTACCATAAACTGCGGCGGCTATCCGCGCGGCGCGTTCACATAGCTTGTCAGGTTGATGAACTCGAGCACTGTACCGTCGGGATCCCGGAAATAGCATCGCGGGCCGTTGACGACCCCGCCCTGGCGGTCCTCTTCGAAGAATATCTCGACCTTGTTGTCATGGAGCCGCTGCACTGCGGCATCGTAGCGGGCAGGGTCGATGGAAAACGAATGGTGTACCCCATCGCTGTCCTGTTCGACCGGATTGACCGGACCGGGATGTTTGCAAAGGATGATGCAGACCCCCCCGGCATCAAGGAAACTCATGCCGCCATGGGGGGAAGCCAGATGCTTGCAACCAACGACATTGACGTAAAAATCGCGGCTTTTTTCGACGTCGGTAACCGGAATCGAAAAATGCGCCATACCAACGATGTCGGACATGTTTTCCTCCCCTTGGCGTCTTTACGCGTATCCGGCGTTTCGGGGCAAGGGATCACAGATATCCCGCCAGAAATGCTTCGATACTGATCTGCCAGCCTCCGCCAAACCTTCAAAGGCGAGATGAATGCGCCTGATGGTTCTTGTCAGATCCACCTTTGCAGTCCAGCGGTTCATATTGCACATCTTCGGTGAATTCGAAGTCATAGGCAACCGACTTCCACATCTGACCGGTTGACCGATCCCGCCATTTGGCGATGCGGCCCTCGCTTTCCACCAGAGTCAGCCGTTCTCGAAGCGCCTCGACAAAAACTTTGTCCCCCAAAGAGCTTGCCGGACGCGGTCTGACCCACAATGGAGGTGGAGGAAAATACCATCGCCAGAGCCGAGCCAGCCCCGCGGATGCGGCAATCGCAATTGTCAGGAATATCAGGGCCGTCGCCAATGCGGCCAGGAAGCTGATGTTTCGTTGCCAGCCGTTCTGCCAGCCGACAAAGGCGCCGATAGCAGCAAAAAGACCAAGCACCATCCAGGCATTTGATTTCTTCATTGCAACCGCATTGGCTCAGCAAAAGGCAACGCCGGCGCGCTCGCAATAATATTCCCACATGCGATCATTTGCCGAGGGCTGCATCATGATTTCCCCATGGCCCGCGACTTCTCCGGCGGTCATCGTTATTGGGTCTCCCATCAGCAGGGCAGTGGTAAGGACTTGCGCATTCAATTGCAGATAAATCGCGGCGATAACCGCTTGCTTGACATTCTGCCCAGCTACGGTCGTCCCGTGACCACGCATCAAAATGCATGTGTTTTCACCAAGGGCCGCGGCAAGGTCGTGTCCTTGATCAATATTGCGGACAAGCATGTTGGTATCGGGGCCAAAGCGATCACGGATATCCCAGGTCGGAATATCGTTGCCAATAATGGCTGCCGTATGAATGCAGGGCTGCATGCGCTGTCCTGTGAGCGAGAACGGCAGCACAGCCGGCGAATGGTTGTGTACAACCGAACACACATCCGGCCGCGCCTGGTAGATCGCCGCATGGATCATCCGTTCGCCATACATGTTGCGGCCCCGCTGATCCACGGGCTTTGCCTGCAAATCGAATTCCATCAGATCGCCGAATTCGACAAGACCCGGCGCCCTGGAACGCGACATTACGAAGAGGGCCGGATTGTCAGGATGGCAAATACTCACATGCCCGAGACCATCCACCACGCCTTCGCGATAAAGGATGCGGTTGGCCGCTATTAATTGTTCGAATTCCGGGCGAGGAGCGATCATGTCGCACTACCATGAAAATAGCTGTCTTACCTGCGGCGGATAGCCAGGCCTTTCCTCACACGTCCAGCGCCGCGGCATCGGCGAATTCGGCACGTTCCTGAATGAACGAAAATCGTGCTTCCGGCTTGTTGCCCATGAGCCGGTCGACGCTGCCGGACGTGTCCTCGCGATCCTCGGCCAACACCTGCACCTTGAGTAAAGTGCGTTTGCCGGGGTCCATCGTTGTTTCCTTCAATTGCGCCGGCATCATTTCGCCCAGGCCCTTGAAGCGGCTGACGTCGACTTTGCCTCGACCGGTAAAGAAGTTCTCCATCAGGTCCTGCCGGTGCAACTCATCCCGCGCATAGGCGGTCCTGGTGCCTTGCGTCAGCTTGAATAGCGGCGGCACCGCCAGGTAAAGGTGGCCGTTTTCGATCAATTTCGGCATTTGCCGCCAGAAGAACGTGATCAGCAGCGACGCGATATGGGCGCCATCCACATCGGCGTCGGTCATGATGATCACCCGCCCGTAGCGCAGCTCGCCTTCCTTGTAGGGGGAGCCAGTACCGCAGCCGAGTGCCTGTACGATATCGCCGATCTGCTGGTTCGCCGCCAGCTTGTCGCGGGTAGCGCTGGCCACATTCAATATCTTGCCACGAAGCGGCAGAATTGCCTGTGTCGCACGATTGCGCGCCTGTTTTGCCGAGCCGCCGGCGGAATCGCCCTCGACGATGAACAATTCGGAGTTTTCCCTGTCGCCGCTCGTGCAATCGGCAAGCTTCCCGGGAAGCCGCAGCTTGCGGACAGCTGTCTTCCGTGCGACGTCCTTTTCCGCCCGCCGGCGCAACCGCTCCTCTGCGCGTTCGATAGTCCAGTCGAGCAGCTTTTGCGCTTGGGCCGGGGAGGCGGCGAGCCAGTGATCGAATGCGTCCCGAACGACGCCGTCGACGACCCGGCTGGCTTCACTCGACATCAGCCTGCCCTTGTTCTGGCCTTGAAATTCCGGTTCGCGGATGAATACCGAGATTAGCGCCGCGCTGCTCGACATGACGTCTTCGGCGGTCACCGCAGATACGCGCTTTTGCTGACCCGTGCGTTCGGCGTGATCGCGCAAGGCCCGGAGCAGGGCGGTGCGCAGGCCCGCTTCGTGGGTGCCGCCGTCCGGCGTTGGAATCGTGTTGCAATAGCTGTGAACGAAACCATCGTCCGCGGCGAGCCATGCAACAGCCCATTCCACCGATCCGTGGCCGCCGGGTTTGTCTACCTTGCCAGTAAAATACTGGTCGGTAACGCGCTCCTTTCCTTCGATGTCGGAGGTAAGGTAGTCTTTCAGCCCACCCGGAAACCGGAATACGGCTTCTGGCGGTATGTCGGAGCCCGAAACGAGATCGGGCGCGCACTTCCAGCGTATTTCAACACCGCCGAACAAGTAGGCTTTCGAACGCGCCATGCGAAACAGGCGCGCAGGGCGGAACTTGGCGCCCTTGCCGAATATCTGCTCATCCGGGTGAAACCGGACTTTGGTGCCACGCCGGTTATTGATCTTGCCCAGTTTTTGCAACTTGCCCTGCGGCTTACCGCGGGAAAATTCCTGGCGATAAAGCTGCTGGCTGCGTGCCACTTCGATGTCCATTGAGTCGGAAAGCGCATTGACGACGGAAACGCCGACGCCGTGCAAGCCGCCGGAAGTCTGATAGGCGCCGGAATCGAATTTGCCGCCAGCGTGCAGCGTCGTCATGATGACTTCCAGCGCCGATTTGTCCTTGAACTTCGGATGCGGGTCTACCGGTATGCCGCGGCCGTTGTCTGTAACCGTAATCCAGTTATCCGGTTCGAGCAGAACTTCGATCCAGGTGGCGTGCCCGGCGACCGCTTCATCCATCGAATTGTCGATAACTTCCGCAAACAGGTGATGCAGGGCGGCCTCGTCCGTGCCGCCGATATACATGCCGGGCCGGCGGCGGACTGGTTCCAGGCCTTCCAGAACCTCGATCGAAGACGCGTCATAGCCTTCCTCGCCCAAGGGCGCCCCAGCGCCATTGCTTTTCCGGCTTTTGCCCCTGGAAGCGGCTGTTTCTCTCCCGTTTTTTGGGGTTTTGGCCTTTTTACGGGGTACGCCGGAACCGCGCGCGGGCTTGCGGCCTGATTCTTCGCCGCCAAACAAATCCATGCTCAGTGCCTTTGGTGCTGCGTCTGTCTGATTCGTGTTCGATGACTATAGAGATAGTCGACAGAGCAACATATCCAAAGCGATTTTTGCGAACAAAAGATAAACAAAAACTCGGCTTTAGCAGTTGTAACATGGCTATAAAAGCTTACCGGGAATGGTGAATTGCAAATGAAAGCCCCGGCGAACGTCGCCGGGGCTGAAATTGTATGGCGCCAAAACACTTGGGCTACTCTGTGGATGTCAGCCGATCTTGCCGCCGCCCCGCCTCGTTATCGCCAGCACTGCTGGGCGTGGCGGCATGCCGTCCTTGAAATCCGGCCAACCGGTCAGAGGGTTTTCAAAGGAAGAACCCTTTCCTTCCCCCGGATGTTGGACAGCCACGAACAGGGTTTCGCCGTCAGGGGTAAAGCAAGGCCCGCATAATTCGGCGCCGTTCGGTACGCGGAAGAAGTGGCGCGATGTGCCGCGGCCCGAACCCTCCGTCTCGACAGCCCATACGCCGTCGTTGCGCCCGGTTCTGGACTGCTTGTTGCCATCTGTTGCGACCCACATACGCCCATCAGGGTCGAATGCGACGTTGTCGGGCATGCCAAACCAGCCGTCCCTGGTTGTCGCCTTGTTGAAACTTGCGCCTGTGGAGGCGAGCGTGTGGTCGCCGCAAGTCACCAGGATCTCCCACTTGAATGTGGTTGCCGCGTGATCGCCGCCGTCCGGAATCATTTCGATGATGTGACCAAACTTGTTGTTGGCGCGCGGGTTGGCCCTGTCGGTCTGGGATGGCTTGCGCCTAGTGTTGTTCGTCAACATGACATAAACCTTGCCGGTCTTCGGATTGACCTCGACATCCTCGGGCCTGTCCATCTTGGTGGCGCCAAGGGCGTCGCCGGCGAGACGGGCGTCAATCAGGACATCGGCCTGGGAGGCAAAGCCATTGGCCGCGGTAATCGGTCCCTTGCCGTGCACCAGCGGCATCCACTGGCCGGTTCCATCCGCGTTATACTTGGCGACGTAGAGCGTGCCGCTGTCGAGGATATCCATGTTCGCTGCGCGGTTGGCTTTATCAACTTTTGCACTGGTAACGAACTTGTAGACATAGTCGAACCGCTGATCGTCTCCCTGGTACACGACGTAGCGGCCGTTCTTGTTGATGACGCCTGCCGCTCCCTCATGCTTGAAGCGCCCCATTGCGGTGCGCTTTTTCGGGGTTGACTTGGGGTCGAACGGATCGATTTCGACAACCCAGCCGAAGCGGTTGATCTCGTTCGGCTCCTTGTTGACGTCAAAACGCTCGGAGTAATCGCCCCAATTGTATTGTTTGCCCGGTGCGCCATAGCGCTTGAGTTTTGATTCCTCGGCGTGCATTTCGCGTTCGCCGGTGAAGTAATTGTTGAAGTTTTCTTCACAGCTCAGCCAGGTGCCCCAGGGGGTAACACCTCCGGCGCAATTGTTGACCATGCCGTTCACCTGCGTTCCGGACGGATCCGCCTTCGTCTTCATGCGTGCATGACCGGCGGCAGGACCGCTGATTTTCATCGGCGTGTTTGCCGTGATCCGGCGTGCGTATTTGGAGCCCGGCACAACCGACCATTGACCGCCGGATTTCTTGATTTCGACAACAGCTCCACCGTGGGCCGCCATCTCAATCGCCACGTGTTCGTGGGTGATTTTCGCAAAGCCTTTTTTCTGTTGCGGACCGCCAATCCCGGGGAACATCAATTCTTCATTGGTGTATTCAAGGTTGATCGCGAGCAGCCCGTGCTCGCCGGTATTGGCCGCGCCGGGCAGCGGAAAATATCCGAGGAAGTCGTTATTATATCCCAGCTGTTTCGATTGCGCGGCGGCATTCTGGTTGTTGGGATCGAAATTCGGAGCGCCGGCCTCGACCGCATCGCCCCAGCGGATAAGGACATCTGCACGATAGCCCTCCGCTACGTGGTGTTTCCCGTCAGAACCGGCTGTCAATTCCCTGAAACCGAAAACCGGCGCGCCTGGGCCCTTCGCCCGGGCCTTGCCCGGCGCAAGTGCGGTCAACGGAGCCGCCACTGTGATTGCGCTGACCGCCAGCGCACCGCGCAAGAATTCCCGCCGTCCGAAGCGCTCGGCGATGACTTCGCCCATGGTGTCGTTTGACGTTGAATTGGACGAATGGTCTTCGGCTTTTTCAGCGCGAATGGCGCGCGGCAGGCCGGTGCTTGGATGGTTCGTTTCACGCATTGCCGGAAAGTCCTCTTTGGGAGTTGGACTATACCGCTAATGTTCCTGGTGCGTGTCACTATTATGACAGGCTGTGGACGCCGTAACCCCTGCAGCGCGCACCACGGGTAGTCGCATCCGCCGCGATTGACTGCCGGCTTGCACAATTACGTCATTTTTGGTTGCAAGACATATGTATTAAAGGAGTCTTGCAGCCGGCTCGGGTTTGACAAACAATTCCCAGCAGGGTGAGAGGGTCAGTCTGACGCGCTGTTGAACAACGGGTGCAAACACCTCCAAGATCTTGATCTGCGTCGGCGTTACCGGGCATCTCGGCTGCAGAAGCCCGTCAGCGGCGTGCAATGCGGCAAGCCTCTGCCTGTTCAACGGCGGGACGGTGCGCCCTTCCGACATGCCGATGGATATGTACTTGACCGGCTCCCGCTTCAGAACGAAGCTGAACGGATTAACGAAGTCGATTGCAACCAGCTTCTCCAGCCTGACACCGCTCTTCGCCTCCAGGGCCTTGAGCGCTCGCATCGTTTCTGTGGCGGCGACCATCCAGTTGAACTGGAATGCCGGTTCGGCATACAGGTTCCGGCTGTAGAAAATCTTGTCGGACGCCAGTTTCCGGTAAAGTTCGTAGGCCTTCGGGTAGTGCTTTTGTTTCGCTTTGGCCCGTTCCAGGTACATGGGCTTGATCAAGATCTGATCGATTTTTGCCAATTCGCCTGCGTCTACCTTCGTGTACGTCAGCAATACTCCGGCGAGCCGAACATTACGTTGCAGGATGTTGATTGCTGTTGGCAGGACTACAGCGCATGCCAGGATCAGGATGGTAGTTCGCATGGAACTGTTGGGCGGCCAGTGTTGTGCGACCAGTGCAAGCAATATCGGCCACGCAAAGACAAATTCGAGACTGCCGGTGTTCTGGCTTTCAAAAACGATCGCTCCAATGGTGCAGGATACCAGCCAGGCCGGATGTGAATTGATGACAAGACGAGCGCGGGCTCCAAAATCGCATATTCGGCGCGATTTCACTGCCGCCACGATGTGACTTGACTGCATCCAAACGAGCAGTGCGGCGAGTATCACGGCCGGTAGGATGATGTTGAAATACAGGATCACTGTGGCTTTCAGGGATGGAAGGAGCCCCGTGTTATTCATTTGCACGAGCTGGATGATATTTTGAATGTAGGCAGTGACCATGCCGCTTTGCCATTCGATTGCTGCGTTGACAGCAACAAAAAGCGCTCCTGCGGCAACCTATTTTCGCATCCTGATGCGGCCGGCTAGAATACCGTGTACGACGATGCCGCACGCAACAAGAAAACCGGTTATTTTCAGGTGAAACAGCGCCAGAAGAATTACACCGAGAAAAACAGCATGTGGTGTGCGGCGGTTGGCCAGCGCGAGTTCGCCGACCAGGATGTACAACAGCAAGACCACGTGTCTGTTGTAGGCGCCATAGCCATCCACCGCGGGCATCGGGAATATCGCCGAAGCGTTGAGCGGCATTGCAGCAAGAACAATGAACACGACAGTGAATATGATTACCACCGCCCGGGAGGTCTTAGCGACTTCGTTCGCGACATGCAGCGCGAGAGGGGTCGCGACAAGCAGGATTGTCCAATTCACTAGCAGCGCCATGTGGCCATTTGGAAATATTTTCTCGAGGATGACGTATGCGTAATACCCATAGGCCCCGACGGGTGCGAAGAAATCCACGAACGGCGCCTGTCCCCATCGGATTCGCCACGCCGCATCGGGATACAGGATCAGGTCCCAATAGTAGGCGCCGAGCGGCAAACTGGTCGTTATAGAAAGCAGGCTGCAGCACGCAATCAGAAATGCCACAATCAGGCCAGCAGGCGTGCACCATCCGGCCGCAAGCTTGTAGAGCAGGTCTCTGAGGCGATTGCTTAGCTTTGTGGAAGTACTGGATGGTTGGGCGACAACGCGCCCGGCAGCGCGCACAAGTCCTGAGTCCGACATCGACCTGCCTCCCGAATTGTTTCCAACATTCAATGGCCTGACATCGGCACACCTTGCTTTACGGTGCGCGACCAACCATCTGCTGCGGACACGACAGCAATCGTCGTGCCGCAACGGCAAGCCGACGAATGACGTTGCAATGTTGGTAAACAGTGCGATTTGGTTGGCACTGGCCCTCGGTTCGAATGGAACTTCGTCGAAGGGACCGGAATTCCCCCTTCAAGTGTTAACCATTTCTTAATGCATCGCTAGGTGTTGCCGAATTTTGTGTTAGGTTTTCGTTAACCAACACAATGTGGATGATGCGGAAATGGAAAGTGTCCTGGTTGTTCTGGTACAAACAGCCTGTGCGATAGGGTTCGGCGTTTTCTTTTCGTTTGAGCGGCGGTGTGCCGGAGTGGAACAGGACGCATACGCTTTGGGGACTGCCGGCGCCATTGCGGCGATCGCCGGATATGTTATCGCGGTTACAACCCGGGCGCCTGCTTTTGACTAGCTGGCGGTGATGGGCGCCATTTCATTTGCTTCCGCCATCCTTGGACGA
>CAZTMN010000117.1:0-9900 GCA_964615275.1 uncultured Beijerinckia sp.
GATCTGCTCGTTGATCGAGGATTCCTTCTCGATATAGGTGTCGGAGCGCGGGACGTAGGCTTCCGGCTGGTAGTAATCGTAGTATGAAACAAAGTATTCGACAGCATTTTCCGGAAAAAAACTTTTGAACTCACCGTATAGTTGCGCGGCCAAAGTCTTGTTTGGAGCCAATATTAGCGCGGGACGCTGGGAGGTGGATATAACCTGCGCCATAGTAAAGGTTTTTCCCGATCCGGTAACACCCAGCAATACCTGATCGCGTTCGCTCTCTTCTATTCCTTTCACCAGTTCGGCGATTGCCTGCGGCTGGTCGCCCTTCGGTTCGTAGTCGGAGACCAGATTGAAGGCGATCCCGCCTTCCGATTTCTCCGGGCGTTCCGGCCGGTGCGGCACCCAGGGATCGGCGCCGCGCAGGTTGGGGTCACCCCTTTCGAGCAGGTCCTTGAGAGATTCGACGGTGACGCCGGCGCCGGTCATCGCCTTGTCGGGCCGTCCGGCGCGCACCCGGCGGACCGGATCGGACGGCCGGGCGATCTCTTTCAGACCGAGTTTGCGCGCCAGGTTCGGATCCATTTCGCCGGCGCCGGTTTCGAAGGCCGATTGCGGCGCCTCGTTCAGACCCGGGCTGAGCAGGCTGGCGAGGTGTTCGTCGAGCGGCTTGACGTCCGGGCGCGAGGCCCTGGATTTCGGCGTGCGAGTTACGGATTTCTTTGCGGGACGGGCCATGCTGCTAATATGGAGCGAGTCCGCGCGGGAGGAAAGCCTCGACAGTCGAGAGTTAATCAGCCTATCCGCCTGGCGACCATGAACGGGCGCACATCCTTGCCCTTGCTCGCGTGCCGCTCGTTGACTTCGGTCCGGAAACCGGCGGCTGCGACCGCGCGCTCCAGTTCCGCTGCGGAAAAGATGCTGACACGCGGGGCCTTGCCGATGAACCGCATGATCGGGATAACCAGACGGACCAGCGGATTCATGTCTTTCACACATGGCGTCTTGGCAATCAGCAAACCGGCGATGCTGGCCAGCGTGTTTTCGACATTCCCGACAAGATGCAGGTAGTTGAATCCCAATATGGCGTCGTAGCGGGCAGGGCGCTGCAACAGATCTTCAGCTGTGGCAGTCTCGAAGGTCAGGTTAGGGGACGGGCCCGCCGCGAGTTTTTCAGCCGCAATTTTGATCATGTTGGCGGACAGGTCGGTAGCCAGATAACTTGCGGTCAGCGGCGCCAGCCGCGGGGCGGTGCTGCCCGTACCGCAGCCGAGTTCGAGAACATCATGGCCAGGTTCGAGAAAATCGGCGGTGCGGGACAATGTGCGTTCGTAGCCGTCGGCGTCGCGAATTTTCGAACCTGCATATTTGCGGGCAATCTTGTCCCAGAATCTTGTGTCGGCGATGAGAGGGGCAGGAAGCTGTTGCGGCATGGTCATGAGTGGTCACCGGATTGGTTCGTGTTGTCCGGCACTTGATATCATATACGGAAATTTTGAAAATTGACCAATAATACAGAGTATATATACATTTTTGTATGGATGATCCTGACTGGAATCAATTGCGAGCGTTCGTCGCTACCGCCGAGGCAGGTACACTGTCCGCGGCCGCGCGCAAACTCGGGCTCACCCAACCAACGCTGAGCCGCCAGGTGGCCGCGCTGGAAGAAAGCCTCGGCGTTACGCTTTTCGAACGCCTCGGCAAGTCGCTGGTGCTGACCGATACGGGGACGGACCTGCTGGAGCATGCCCGCCTGATGAAAGAAGCGGCGGAAATGCTGGCGCTTGGCGCCAGCGGCCGCGCGCAGGAAATCGAAGGCGTGGTGAGCATTTCTGCCAGCGACGGCATGGCGACCTATATCCTGCCCGATATCGTCAGCCGCATTCGCGCCGAAGAGCCCAGGCTGGTGATCGAGATTGTCGCTTCCAACGCGCTCAGTGGCCTCAAGCGCCGCGAAGCCGACATCGCCATCCGCCATGTCCGTCCGGCGCAACCCGATCTGGTTGGCAAACTGGTTCGCGAGGCGACAGCAAGCTTCTATGCGTCGCGGAAGTGGGTTGCGCAGCACGGCCATCCAGCGAACGCTGCAGAAGTTGAAGATGCCGAATTCATCGGCTTCGACAGCGCCGGGCGTACGCTGGAATATTTGCGCAGCTTGGGTCTGAATCTGTCGCCGCGCAATTTCCATGTGATATGCGAAAACTCCAGCGTTACCTGGGAAATGATCAAACGCGGCGTGGGCATTGGCGTGATGGGCGATGACATCGCCGCAAGCGAAGAATGTGTTGTCCGAATTTTGGAGAACGTGCCGCTTATCCGGTTTCCGATCTGGCTGGTCACCCACCGCGAATCGCGGACCAGCCGCCGCATCCGGCTGGTATTCGATATCCTCGCTCGCGAATTGGCTGCTAACAGGGCACCCCGTGCAGTGACGGCCGATTGATTACTTTGCCCGGGCAGTTCGCGGAAAACAATCAGCCGTCCGCCCTGCCGTATCTGACCTAAAAAAGAAAAAACCCTCCGGAACGGGGAGATCCGGAGGGTAGTATGACAGACCGTTGGGGATTGGGGGGAGCCGGTCCGTCGGGGGGAGGAAACTAGATGCCGCGGCGTGCAGCGAAATTCTGTGTTTGCGTGTTCTTTGCCTGATGCATCGTGATGCTGCCGGGCATCTGGATCGTCAGTTTCACGTTAGCCGGCTGTCCGGTCCGCGGTTGAATGGCGCCTGTTGCGAGCACCAGCAGGCTGGCGGCGATGAATGCAGTTGCAACAGCAATGGAAATCTTGAGCTGGCGGCGTGCGGCGGCGGGCGCCATTGCGACGATAAATGCGTTGCTTTCGCCTGTGTTATGTCCAATCGCTTCGCTCATGGCCCTGATCCCTTTGCTCAATCCCGTGTACGATCTTGCAGCTTCGCCGGTTGTCCGCTCCGTTTGGTCCAGCGTGGAGGCTGCTTCGTCGTTGAGCTGATATGATCAGACTAGGCGGGGGCCGGATGTGCGTCATCACACATCGCAACACACCGGGCCACGAACGCGTGAGCGTCGTGTGCTTTCCTGTAAATATCTAAAATGATTGGATTGTGACCCGCGATTCGCGCCTCGCAGACGCCCTCGTCATGGTCCGCCGCGAGTATTTTGAGCTGTGTGGACCCAAATTAGCGCGAAAATGGACAGAACCGCGAATTGCGCCAGCGGCACGCCAAGGAAGAAGGCGAAGTATCGCACCAACGGCGGCGTCACGAAGGCGATGGCCAACAGGGTGTGGTCCCAGACGCGGAAGCCGTGTTGCAAGCCGAAGCTTGCGATAAATGCGATGGCTGGGCCGAGGAGAACCAAATCATAATCGAGGCCGTAGGGAGTGAAGCCGAGCGCGGCGACCAGGAGCATTGCCGATTTCAGCCGGAAATCCGCGCGGCTGCGCCAGACCGCGATCAACCCGGTCGCCAGCGCGGCGGCTGCTGCGGCCTGCGCCGCCCATGCGGCATACAGGGACAAGCCGAAATGGCGAGCGGCTCCGAACGAGCTGATCATGTTGTGATAGCCGTTGCCACCCTGGTCCAGCGCCCGTTCACGCATGTTCTGGACTGCGTCAAAGAATGCCGCCCAACTATCCAGTCCGAACGCGAGCAGGGACGCGGTGATCAGCAGGATGCCGGTGAGGACGGAGAATGCCAAGGCCCGCCAATAGCCGCCCGCCAGCAGCGCTACGGGAATCAGCAGCGCAAATTGCGGCTTGTAGGCGAGGCAGGCGAACAGGACGCCGGCGAGCGCCGGCCGGGTTGGCAGCGCCAGGAGCGCGCCCGTGAACAGGGCAGCCGTGAGAAATCCGGTCTGGCCGTGAATGGCATTGCCGAATATTCCCGGGAAAGCAACGATCGCCAGCAGCATGATCGGGTCCCGGATGATCTGCCGGGCCAACACAGCCAGTACGGCGAAGCCGGCGCCAAGCCATACAATGAGTGCTGCGCCATAGGGCAATGCGGCCAGCGGCATGAGCAGGAAATAGAATATTGGCGGGTAGGCCCACACCAGTTTTTGCGCCCCATCGGCAAAAAGGGAGCGCAAATGTTCCAGGAACCAAGGAAGGGAATAGGCGCTCGTATAGTCGCCGGATTGGGCGGCCTTGCCGGCGCCCCATAGGGCTGAAAAGTCAAGTCCCAGCGGGCGGCCTGCGCCATCGAATGGCGGCCGCGCATCGCCAAACAGCGCCCATGCGGCGGCGAGCGCAAGAAGCAGGCAGGCTGCAAGACCTGCGGTCAGCCGGCGCCGGTTGATCCAGTTCCCGGACAAGGCGTCGATGAAGCCGGGTGAAGGGGGCGCGAAAGTGGTCTGCTGGCTCATGCATCATGCTTGCTGGTCGGACGATGAAGCATGATCGCCCGACGGCTTTGACAAAGCCTTAAGGCGCGTCGCATGGCTGCGGCAAATTTACGTCATTACCGGAAAAACGTGCTTTTGAGGCTTGCTTCGGCGCAATTATCGGTTTTTCCGGTTGCTCTTGTGCGCCTGCGAAATTATGGTCCGCGCCGCGCATCGGTCGATCCGGCCGTTCCGGCCTATCCCGGGATGTCCTGCCGCCGATGCCCTATCCGGAGTAAATCATGTCTTTCCTTGCCGGCGCGGTGACGCGCGTCAAACCGTCCGCGACCATGGTCCTTACCCAGCGCGCCAGAGAGTTGAAAAATTCGGGCCGCGATATCATTTCGCTGTCTGTTGGCGAGCCGGACTTCGATACGCCCGATCACATCAAACAGGCCGCGATCGAGGCGATCAACCGTGGCGAAACGAAATACCCGCCGGTTCTGGGGATTGTGCCGCTGCGCGAGGCTATCGCGAAGAAATTCAAGCGCGAGAACGGTATCGACTACAGCCCGCTGCAGACCATCGTCGGCACCGGCGGCAAGCAGATCCTGTTCAACACGTTCCTGGCGACCTGCGACCCCGGCGACGAAGTCATCATTCCCGCGCCGTTCTGGGTCAGCTATCCGGACATGGTGTCGATCGCCGGCGGCACGCCTGTGATCGTGCCGACGACGCTGGACAACGGGTTCAAGATGCAGCCGGACGAGTTGGAGCGGGCAATAACGCCGCGCACCAAATGGGTGCTGCTGAATTCGCCTTCCAACCCGTCCGGCGCCGCATACACGCGCGACGAGCTGAAGGCGCTGACCGATGTGCTGATGCAACCGAAGAACCATCACGTGTGGGTGTTCACCGACGACATCTACGAGCATCTGACCTATGGCGATTTCGAGTTCACAACGCCGGTCCAGATTGAGCCCGGTTTGATGGACCGTACGATCACCATGAACGGCATGTCGAAATCCTATGCCATGACCGGCTGGCGCATTGGTTACGCGGCTGCGCCGCCGGTTCTGATCAAGGCGCTTGACCTGATCCACGGCCAGCAAACATCCGGCGCCTGCACCATCGCGCAATGGGCGTCGGTTCAGGCGCTGGAAGGGCCGCAGGATCACTTGGCGCAATTCAAGACAGCCTTCGAGGAACGGCGCAATCTCGTCGTCTCCATGCTCAACCAGGCCAAGCACATAAAGTGCCCGATGCCGGAGGGCGCGTTCTACGTCTATCCCGATTGCACAGAAGCGCTGGGCAAGAAGACCCAAAGCGGTGTCGAGCTGAAAACCGACGAAGATTTCATCACTGCGCTGCTGGAGCAGGAAGGTGTCGCCGTCGTGCACGGTTCGGCTTTCGGCAAGGGTCCGAACTTCCGCGTGTCCTACGCTGCCTCGACGGAAATGCTGGAAGACGCGTGCACGCGCATCCAGCGCTTTACGGCAAGCCTGGTGTAGACATAAAACAACGAATTCCCAGAAGCCGCGCATGGGGTTCCCATTGCGCGGCTTTTTTTGGTTTGGGCGCCTGCCGTCTGGCGCCGCATAGTTTGCAAAAGTTTACATTGTCTCCATCTTTCCCGCACATTGGGCGAGCAAATTTCAGGGTAGATGATTTGCATTCCCTGTTTGATGCGATGGGAGAGGAAAGCCTGCAATGAAATCCCTGGATACCTTCATAGCGCTCAACCGCTTTGGACTCGGTCCCGCGCCGGGAGAGGCGGAAAACGCCAGCGATGATCCGCGCGGCTGGATCAAGGCGCAGATAGAGAAAAAGCAAAAACCGGTTGCAGCTTTTGTAGGACTGCGCAGCGCCGCCAGCATGAATGCTGATATTCACAACGCACGACTTAAAAGCCCTGAGGATCTGAGAAAGACGACGGGTGGCCTTTACCGTGCCGTTTTCCGCAAAGAACAAGTCCTGCGCGCCAGGCACATGATCGGCGCCAAACAACCAGTTGCCGAGCGCTTGTTATTGTTCTGGTCGAATCATTTTACCGTGTCGCTTACCAAGCGTATTATCGGATCGACAATTCCTGCTTACGAACGGGAGGCTATTCGGCCGCACATTTTCGGCCGCTTCGAGGATATGTTGAAAGCGGTCTGCACCCATCCCACCATGGTTGCCTATCTCGATAACATCATATCGATGGGTCCCAATTCGACTGCGGGAAAACGCAGGATCGCCGCCACGGGCACACAAAAAACTATCAACGAAAACCTGGCTCGCGAAATCCTCGAACTGCATACGCTGGGTGTCAACGGTGGTTACACGTAAACCGACGTGATTGAATTGGCCAAGGCGATCACCGGCTGGAGCCACGGTGGTCTACGCATGCGCCGGGCCGGCGACACACGCCCGGTACATGGCGGCTTTGAATTCAAGTCCGAATTTCACGAACCGGGGCCGAAAAAAGTACTCGGCAAGACCTACAAGGAAGACGGGGTCAACGAGGGTCTGGCCATCCTCGCCGATTTGGCCCGGCACCCGTCCACCGCCACATACATCGCTACCAAACTGGTGCGCCATTTCGTGGCTGACGATCCGCCGACTACTGCTGTCAAAAAAATCGCAGCGGTCTTTCGCACGACTGACGGCGACCTGGCCGCGGTCTCGGCGGCGCTGGTTGATCTGGACGAAGTCTGGGCGAGCCCGATGCCAAAGGTGAAGAACCACTATGAGCTGGTGATTTCCGCACTTCGCGTGACTGGCAATGTCGTGGCAGATCCACGCGACATCATGCAGCCATTGCGGGAGCTGGGCCGCGTTCCATTTACGGCGAGCTCTCCCAAAGGCTGGGGCGATCAGGCGAAGGACTGGATCGCGCCGGAGGCGCTGATGCGCCGCATCGAATGGCTACGCCGCTATTCAGCAACCCTGCCATCCACCCTGTTTCCGGCGAAGTTGCTGGAAGACACCATCGGCCCGGTCGCCAGCGATGATACGCGAACCTGGGTGTCACGGGCTCCGTCAGGCGATGCTGCCATTGCGATGGTGCTGGGCAGCCCCGAATTTCAGAGGAGGTAACCATGCTTGATCGCCGTCATTTTCTCTTGGGCAGTAGTGCAGCCGCTGCAACCGCCCTAAGCGGAGCCCGCGCTGCCTTTGCAGGCGCCCCGACCGACAACCGGCTGGTATTCATCATCCTGCGCGGCGGGCTCGACGGGTTACACGCGCTCGCGCCATACGCGGACAAGAACTATCATTCCCTTAGGCCACGATTGGCACTTGCTGCACCTGGACAGGAGAATGGCGTTCTCGATGTGAACGGCTATTTCGGCGTGCATCCGGCGCTTGGCCCTCTACACGCATTGTACAAGTCAAAGGAACTGTTGTTCGTGCCGGCATCGTCAACCCGCTACCGCATGCGCTCCCATTTCGATGGTCAGAACATGCTGGAGAACGGTAGCGGCAAGCCCTATGGCGCAGGAACCGGCTGGCTTAACCGGGCGATAGCCGGGCTCAATGCGGGCGACCGCAAGCTTGGTCTGGCGCTTGGGCCGGCGGTTCCGCTTATTCTGCAAGGAGATGCGCGTGTGCAGACCTGGGCCAATTCGCAGTTACCCAAGGTCGACGAGGACTTTCTCACGCGCATGAGCCGCATGTACAAGAGCGATCCGTTGTTTGCCGCGGCGATTGCCGATGCGCGGGCCTCCCTCAAACCGAACGTCAAAATGGACGGTATGGATGCGCGGCCGGGTTCGGCAAAGGAATTCGCGCTGGCCGCAACAGCTGCTGCCGATCTGTTGGCCCACGACAATGGTCCACGTATTGCGGTGATGGAGTTGCAGGGATGGGACACGCATTTTCGGCAGGAAGAGCGTCTGAAAGCCCTGTTCGCACAGTTATCGCAAGGCGTAGCGGCTCTCAAAGGCGGCCTCGGGCCGGCCTGGACGAAAACGGCGATCGTTGTCGTCTCAGAGTTTGGCCGCACGGTCGCTGAAAACGGCAGTAATGGCACCGATCACGGCACAGGCGGCATCGCCATGGTCGCGGGCGGAGCCATCGCCGGCGGCAAGATCGCCGGCAAATGGCCAGGACTGTCGGGTAAGGCTCTGTTCGAGGGCCGCGATGTTCACGCGGTCAACGATTACGAAAGCATCTTCAAATCCGCGCTTGTTACGCACATGGGCCTCGGGCGCGGATATGTCGAGGACAAGGTGTTTCCCAATAGCGGCGATATCAAATTCATGGACGGTTTGTTCCGCAACGCTTGATAACGCCGCTTTTCTCGCTGGGCGCAAGCCCGACGTTCCCCCGAGCAAGGAGATAAAACACGAAAATCTGGACAATAGCCGCAGCGACATCTGAAACTATTGCTCCGAGGTAAAACCCGGCGGCGGCCGTATAGCCAAATGCATGCGCGCAAACCGGGTGAAACTGTCCAGCACATGCCGGCAGGCAATTTCTAGGGCCCGGAGAGGCCGCAACAACGGCTGAACTTGCGTAGCTCCGCGCAAGCGCAAAAATTGCGTTTTGGGCCATTCCGTGGGAGACAGAAGCCCGAAGCGGCATGGCTTATTTGCGCTGCCGCCGGCGTGCGTAAAGGGTCTCAGGGTACATGGCGCAGACGCAAGGATACCGGCTTGCAGGAGTGATGGGTTATCCCGTCATGCACTCGCGCTCTCCGTTGCTGCATAACAGCTGGATGGAGGAGCACGGCATTGCCGGTCACTACATGCCGTTGTCTGTACAGCCGGTAAACCTGGCCCAGGCCTTGCGGGCGCTCCCGGCTCTCGGTTTCAGCGGCGTAAATCTGACGATCCCGCACAAGGAAGAGGCGCTGACCATTGTCGACCGCGTCGACGAGCTGGCGCTGCGGATCGGGGCGGTCAATTGCGTTTGTGTTGCGCCGGACGGGAAACTGGAAGGCTTCAATTACGATGCATTTGGATTCGTTGCCTCCGTGGATGAGGCCAATCCAGGATGGAAACGGGACGGCGGGCGTATCGCTATTCTCGGGTCAGGCGGCGCGGCGCGGGCAATCATCGCCGGCCTGCTGCAGCGGGGCGCAGACGATATCTTCATCGTCAATCGCACGCGCGACCGGGCTGAACAACTGGCCCGCGACATGGGCGAGCGCGTAACCACCGCGCCGTGGGAACAACGGTCGGATTTGCTCGGCGAAATCGCCATGCTGGTCAATACGACGAGCATGGGCATGCAGGGCCAGCCGGACCTGGATATCGATTTGCAACGCTTGCCGGCGGCGGCGCTGGTTTGTGACATCGTCTATGTTCCGCGGCAAACGACTTTGCTGAAACGCGGCGCTGCGCGCGGCAACCGCACTGTCGACGGGCTTGGCATGTTGTTGCACCAGGCGCGCCCAGCCTTCGCCAAATGGTTCGGCATTCTACCCGCGGTCTCGCCTGCTCTGAGAGCGAAGATCGAGGCGACCCTGTGACCGGAGGCTGCGGCGGCTTCTAAGCCGCCAATTCTTTTGACCTTGCCGCGATTGGTTGTAGAACGCTTTCCGGGCGCTACTCGAGGCCGGGGGAGAGAAATTGCTGGGAGGTTTTTTTGCGCTTTTGTCCGCCGGGACATTCGCGCTGAACCA
>CAZTMN010000118.1:0-9772 GCA_964615275.1 uncultured Beijerinckia sp.
TCCTCCCTTACGCAATCACCCTGAACTGTCCCATAGGCGCTGATGTCGGGCAGTCCGCCCCTACCCCTACCGGCTCTCCGACGGACGGGAGGATGCGCTTGCCACTGGAGAGCGCGTAACCCGCGGCGGCGATCACGTGTTTGATGTTGGACCAGAGAAGCTCAAAGTCACCTTCCGCGACGGGTTTTCCCGCAATCCACGGGCAGGCCATCGCCACATCGGGTTTCGATGTGCCCGTTATTTGCGCTGAAGGCGACACAACTGCCGACTGTGCCAATACTGGCCAAATAATTAACCCGGACACACGGCTGTAACCTGTATTGCGCGCGGCAAATCCAGAGCTAGGGGCCAGCCCGAGACAAGCTACCAAATCTGGGCCGGACAAAACCGGCACATGTGGGAATGAGTGATTCGTGCAGGATTCGTTCCTGCTCCGTACCGGAAGTTAACCTCATTCCCTGGCTTCGCGGGCCGGCGGGCAAGCGATGATAAACACCTCGTGAATTGACATCATACGCTGCAGAGGCAGAGATCGCACCAGGTGGCAGGACAGTACGGCTCCCGCCCGCGCATCGCCATTGGCACGCAAATACACAAAACCATGCCCTCATGACCGCTCTTGTAATTTCCGTCGCTACCGCTTGTATTGCCCTGGCGTCGATCCTCCTGTCGCCTAAAGTGCGAACAACCGGTGCGTTTTTTCGTGGCCACAGCGATTGCGGATCGATTCCAGGTGTTTGGACTATGGCCCTGAGCCAGGTCACGACATGGATATTTGCGCGTTCAATAATGAACGCAGCGATCCTGGGGTATTTCTACGGCATTGCAGGCACTCTGGCCTATGCCACGTATTACCTGTCCTTCCTGCCAGGCGGCTGGATCATCGATACGCTGCGCTTTCGCCTTGGCTACTCGAGCGTGCAGGACTTTCTACGTGCCCGCTTCGGAATTTCCGGCTCCTGGTGCTGCAATTTCGTCGTCGGGCTGCGCCTGCTGTCGGAAGTTTTCGCTAACTTGCTGGTTATCGGATTGATTTTCGGCGCGGCCGGGTCCTTCGGATATCTGTCGTCTATCGTTTTGGTCGGATGCATCACAGCCGCCTACGCAATGCTTGGCGGCATGCAGGCCTCGATCCGGACTGACGTCCTGCAGATGCTGGTGTTTCTCGCCATCCTGGCGGTGCTTTTGATCATCGTCGCGGCAACCGGAACGGTTGACCTTCCTGCAATCGTGACTTCGTCACCGGACCCGCAAAATCCCGGATAGATTCTCGCCGTCGTCGCCATGTTGCAAATCTGGAGTTACCCGATGCACGATCCGGTCATGATGGACCGGGGCTTCGTCGCCGACCGCAACACGACCAGGAAAAGTTTTTACCATGCGGCCTGGATATCGTTTCTGTGTATTCTGGCGTTCGGACTGGTCGGCGTTTGGGCCGGACTGATGAAACTTCCCGGCGAACAATTGTTGCCGGCGCTGTCCAGACTGATCGGGGTATGGCCGGTCGTTCTGTTCAACCTGGCGTTGATCGTATCGTGCATGTCGACGCTGGATTCGGCCTTTGCGAGCGCAGCAAAACTGACAATTATCGATGCCGGGGTCGGGCGGCCCCGCGTCCGCGACGGGCGCATAGCCATGGGTTGTTTCCTTGCCGGCGGCCTGCTGCTGGTTGTGATCGGCTCGAAGGATCTGTTTGCCGCCGTGGCCGTATCAGGCACCGCCTCGATGTATCTCATTCCCGTTGTCTTCTATTCTCTGTGGCTTGGCCGCGAAGACGTACCTGTCTGGTCGTATCTGGTCTCATTTGCGGCGGCAATTGCCGCAGCGATCCTGTACTTTTTCTACAGCAATCCAAGCTACGCCAGTCTGCTCGGTCCTCTGCTCGGATACGAACACAAGTACTCCAAGTTGCTCATTCTCTGCGCCGGCGTGTTCGCAACCGGCATGATCGCCTTCGCCATCGGAATCCTGACGGAAAAGAGGTCACGGCCCCTTGCCAAGGCCTGAAGCCGTGAAACCCGGCCCACCAACGCCGGAATTTCCCTTTTGCCCCGAACTGAACTAAATCCATTCGATGGCCGGGTCGAACCTTGGATGGGCACCTGCACGCCCGCAAATAATGACAAAGGCAGACAATCAATATGACGCAATCCCCGGGCGACGAATCCGATCTTTCCTACGGCTGGACCATGGTGGCCGTCACGTTCTTCCTAACCGGACTAAGCTTCGGGGGAGCAGGCACCGTTAGCGTTTTTATCCTGCCTCTGTCACAGGAATTCGGCTGGTCGCGTGGACAAGTTGCCTTTGGCTATACCGCTTTTGGCCTGGCCACCATATTCGGAATCATGTGGGGCCGCCTTGCCGACCGCTACGGCGCCCGGCCGCTGGCGATCTTCGGCGCGTGCGCCATGGCCGTTTCCCTGTTCCTGCTGAGCCGGCAAACCAGTCTCTACCAATACTATGGCCTGTACTTTCTGTTCGGCGCGGTCGGACATGCGGTAATGAATGGCCCGCTCTATTCCAATGTCGGATTCTGGTTTACCCGCAACAAAGGCTTTGCCCTCGGCATCGCCTCCGCCGGCGGCGCAGTTGGACAGGCTTTCCTGCCATTTTACGTCCAGACCCTTATTCTCATGTACGACTGGCGCACCGCCTATATCGGCATGGCGATACTGTACGCCGTGATCGCAATCCCGCTGGCCTTGCTGGTGCGCGAATCTCCCGTCCGCCAGGCGGCGCAAAGGGCGACTGCCGCCGGCGTCAGGCAGGACGCGCCATCCTTCGTCCTGCCGCCGCTGGAAGTGGCAATCTGGATGAGCATAGCGGTGATTTTTTGCTGTACTTGCATGTCCGTGCCGATCGTTCACGTCATTCCGCTGATCGCCGACCGCGGGATCAATCCGCAGATTGCCGCGACCGTGATGATCGTGCTGATGATCGCCGCCACTTTCGGCCGGGTAATCGGTGGCGTGGTCACGGACAAGCTCGGCGGCCTGCGTACATACGTGCTGTTTTCTTTCGGCCAGACAGTGTTGGTCCCCTGGTTCCCGCATGTCGATGCTCTACCGTTGATGTACGTTTTCGCGGCAGTATACGGCCTCGTCTACTCCGGGGTGATGACAACGATACTTGTCTGCGTGCGCGAAATGATCCCGGCGCAGGTCAGCGCCCGATACATGGCAATGATCGTGTTCTTTGCCTGGATCGGCATGGGCTTTGGCGGCTTCCAGGGAGGACTGGCCTTCGATCTGACCGGCTCTTACACATGGTCCTTCGCCAACGGTTCGATTGCAGGGTTCATCAACCTTGCCGTGCTGACCGCCTTCTGGATCCGCATCCGCAATCGAAGCCAGCCGATGGCTCCGCAGATGGCATGAGAGCAACAAGCTAGCCAGCAAGCGAGCGATAAAGACGCAACGTCGTTCCGCCCAAAATAGCCCCCTGTTCTTCGGCGCCAAGCCCGGATAGCGCTGCCCGCGCGCCGGCCAGAATCCCCTTCAACGTACCCGGCGAGTTCGGCCAATTGGAGCCCCAGGCGATGCGCCCGGCGCCGAACTTTTCCACCGTCAGGCCGAGAAAATCCTGCAGCCGCCCTTCCATGCCTTCAAACCGCAGCAACAGGATAGGAGTGAATTTCAAGTAGATGTTCGGTATTTCCGCCATCGAAAACATCGGCGCTGCGCCCGGAAAGTCCGGCCCGCCGACCACGTCGGGCGAGGAAAAATGATCAACGATCACCGGCACATTGGGAAACCGCGCCGCCAGCGCCTTCATCGCCGGCACCCCACTGGCATCAGTCTGGATACACATTGAGAGCCCGCGCTCGTTCATCAATTCCCAGACGGGATAGCTCGCGCGATCGTCAAGGCCGCTGGCGTCAACTTTCTTCGTGCTGCCGCCGGTAAAAATACGAAGGCCTGTCACCCCACGGCCTATCCAGTGCAGCGCCTCGTCCACCGCACCAGGGGCGGTCAGGTCCACGGACCGACCGCCGTGCAGCGCCCGGCATGCGTTACTGCAGCGTCAGCGACCAGCGAATTGTCGAAGCCGTAGCACGTGCTTGCATGGACGATAGCCGCCTTCGCGACACCCGCCTCGTCCATCGCTTCCAGCAGTTGATCAACATCCGCCGGCCGGTCTTTCGACCATGTCGACTGAATACCGTATAGCGGCGCGTGCGGATAACGCTGCATATCAGCCGAGATGATGTGGGGATGAATGTCTATTACCGGGGCGGACATGATGGGCTCCCAAAAATGGGCAACAATCCGTACACGGACCTTTCCATTGAAGGCCTGAATGAAACTTTTCACAACCCTTGAAATAGGCGATAGGTAATCCCTGTTCCGAAATCAGATTTGCACATATGTCTTCGACCATGGCCCCTACACGCGCGACGCCCGATATCGAATGCCTTGTCATTGGCGCAGGCGTCGTTGGACTTGCAATCGCCCGAGCGTTGGCACGCGCCGGACGCGAAGTCATCGTGGCGGACGCAGCTGACGGCATCGGCCAAGGCATCTCCGCGCGCAACAGCGAGGTTATACATGCTGGCATTTACTATCCCCGGGACTCTTTGAAGGCACAGTTCTGCGTCGAGGGGAAAAATGCACTGTACCGTTTTTGCTCCGAATTCAACGTCCCCCACAGCAATTGCGGCAAGATCATCGTTGCAACCGGCAACGAACAGTCCGATGTCCTGACTGGCATTGCCGCACGTGCAGCCCGCAACGGCGTCGACGGTCTGCAACGCCTTTCGAATGACGACCTGCGCGCACTGGAGCCTGCGCTCGCTGGCACCGGCGGACTTTTGTCCCCATCCACCGGGATCATCGACAGCCATGCGTTCATGCTTGCCCTTCAAGGCGACATGGAGGCCCACGGCGGGACGCTTGCTCTCGTCAGTCCCATCCTTTCCGGCCGCGCAAAGAATGGAACGATTGAAGTCGATATCGGCGGCGATACCAGCGCACGGTTGAGCGCCAGGGCAGTTGTCAACTGCACCGGGCTCCACGCTCCCGGACTTGTCAGGCGTTTTGAGCCCCTTGAGCATTTCCGGGCGCCACAAGCCTGGTTCGCAAAAGGGAGCTATTTTTCACTGGCACGGCGCGCGCCGTTTTCCAGGCTGATTTACCCCGTGCCGGAACCGGGAGGGCTTGGCGTGCACTTGACATTGGACATGGGCGGACGGGCACGCTTCGGTCCAGACGTGGAATGGTTGCAAGCGCGATCGCCTGAGGAAATCGACTATCGCGTTGATCCGGAGCGCGCGCAGAAATTCTATTCAGCGATCCGGCGTTACTGGCCGGAACTGCGCGACAATGAATTGACGCCCGATTATTCCGGTGTACGGCCGAAAATTGTACCGCAAGGCGAGCCGGATGCAGATTTTACAATACTCGATCACGCCGCACACGGTCTGCCGGGGTTGATTGGCCTGTACGGGATCGAAAGTCCCGGCCTGACGGCGTCGTTGGCCATTGCAGACCATGTTGAACAAATGGTGGCGACTATCCTTTAGATTTTTGCATTGAAACCGCATAACGGACAGAAGCGTCAAACGGCCAATAGCATTCGCCATCACTTATCTTCTATCGCCCTCGAGCCTTGCAATGTCGAACCGGTGGTCGCCATCGACAGCCATTTGGTTGAGTAGTTCCACCTCCCATGCAATATACGCCTGCATCGACTCCGCTGGATCGCCACCCCTTTCCCGGGCCGACAACCAGACGTCAATCGCATTCTGCGTCGATGGATTGTCGCCTGTCTCGATTGCCCAGCCGGCCGCAATCCAGGCTTGCTTACCACCCTCCAGGCAAAATACGGCTGTAGCACCTTCCTTGATAAGTTCTGCTGCTGCTACGCAAGCCTGGTCACCATCCGGCGATGTCAACACAAGAGTTTGATCCGGCTGCAATGACCTCAGCAAATCAGCAAGCTGCGAACGCATGGCAAATACAGCGCCGGGAATGTGCCCACGCTTGTAATTTTTCGAATAGGCAAGATCGGCAACAAAAGCTGTACCGGATTCCAGCATGTCCCTGAGCGCCGCGGGACCCACCATCGCGACCTCGCTACGGCTCAATCCCAGAACCGCCGGCCGGTGCTGGCCGGTGCTGCGATTGCCCCCTACGTCTTCAAGATTGATCACTGCCACGTCATTCCAACCCATTTGCTTGAGCCACGACGCGGTCATGACCGATCGCACACCATCGTCATCGGCAAGGACAACGCGCGCACCCCATATCGTCAGAAAATTGTCTGTCTCCTGCACAAGCTGCCCACCAGGCGCCGACCGAATTCCTTCCACGTGCCCCGCTGCATATTCCTCCGGCGTGCGGACATCGAGCACGTACAGCGTGCGGGTCTGACTATCGGCGCGCCATTGCTCCAGGGTTGCGCCATCGATGCGTTCAATACCAAGTCGTCTGGCGACCCGCTCCGCCAGTTCACGCGCCTGGATTTTGTTGGCCTCTGCCACTTCGGGAGCACGATGCGTTGCACCCTTTTTGAGTTCATAACCGGCCAGGTGCCAGGCGATCGTTCCGTCCTTGAGTGACACGACTTTGTTCGTGACACCCGCATTCAGCAGCGACTGCGCACCGATGATGCTTCGCGTTCGGCCACCACAATTGACGATGACCATCGTGTCTGGAGATGGAACAATTTCTCTGAGCCGGTAAACCAATTCGGCACCCGGCACGCTGATCGCCGACGGGATTGCATTGTTGTGATATTCCTCGAACGAACGGCTGTCCAAAACAACGATATCTTCCCGGTTGTCGATTTTCTCCTTGAGTACTTCAGCGGTAATCCACGGTGTTTCCAGATCATGTTCGACGACTTCCGCGAACGCCTTGCTCGGTACGTGGACGCCGCTGTAGATCGGATAACCGGCCTGTTCCCACGACCGGATACCACCAGTCAGGACCGATACATCGGTATACCCATATGAGGCCAGACGTTGCGCCGCAATTTCAGCTGAGCCGTCCCCATCGTCACACCACACAACCCGTGCGGAACGCCGCGGGACCAAGTCGTCTGCCATGATTTCGATACGGCCCAAAGGAATGCAGGAAGCCATCAGGATATGACGGTCGCTGAACGCCAATTCCTCGCGCGCATCGAGAAGAGCAATCTCCGCTCCGTCATGCAACATCGCTCGAAGGTTCATTGCTTGGACTTGTTTGACAGGCGTTGACATCCTCAACCTCCGGACTTGCACAGGTGTCCGGTCAACGGCCCTGAGCAACGATCTGGGCAGCACTGCGACCGTGACCGCTGCATGCATGTTTGGCCACCATCATATGCATTGCAGAGACCGGATCAATGTCATAGGTTCCTGTTGACGAAACAGGCGGGCGCGAGGCAAGCACATGCATCGCTGGTCGCGCAAAATCAGGATCACGAAGGAACCAGGCCATGTCCTATTCACTGGAACAATTGTCCCAAGACATTTCCCAAACGCTCAAGGCCGATCCCGGCCCCGATGGCCGCCAAAAAATCTGCCAATTTGTCTCGAAAGCACTTCTCGACAAGGAATTCATCGCAAAACACGTAACGCCCGAGGAATGCAAGCCGCGCAAGGTGCTTTACGAAGATCCCGATTCTGGCGTCTGCATTTGCGGCCATGTCTATGCAAAAGAGGCAAAAGGCGCACCCCACGACCACGGCCCGACCTGGGCGATCTACGGCGTGGCCGAAAAAGTCACCAAGATGACGGAATGGAAAATTGTCAAGGCGGGAAGTGGTGAGGAGCCATCACTGGTCGAAGCGGTTGGAAGCTACGATATGAAACCCGGGGACTGCCACGTATATGAGGCGGGTGATGTGCATTCGCCCCATATTACACCGGGCACCAAACTCATTCGCATCGAGGGCGCCAATCTCGATCACGTCAAGCGTTCCAGGATAAAAGCTGCCTGACGATCGCAGGCGGATACTCCGATAGCAGAAACATGACTGCTGAATACAACACATGATCGGCGCATTACCGCGATGACGAAGAACCTTACCCTTGCCCTGAACCGCTACGACCGGCACATGCCGTTTTTCATGAACACCGTGCCGGCGCCGGACGGTTTCTCGTTCACCCCGCTCGAAGTCGGCGAAAGCGTTCCGTTCCGCGATGGCGGCGACCGGCACGAGCGGATGCTGAAAGAGCAGGCGTTTGACATTGCCGAAATGTCGCTATCCAGCTTCATCATGGCTGTTGACAGGGAGCCGGATATTCCACTCGTTGGACTGCCGATTTTTCCAAGACGCTTCTTCACCGCTGGCCAGGTATACGTCTCTGCCAAATCCGGTATTGAGACGCCGGCTGACATGAATGGCCGTAAAATTGGCGTACATGCGTTTCAGGTAACCATGAGCGTTCTCGGCAAGGGTGACCTGAAACTTGATTACGGCGTGGATTGGAGAACCATACATTGGTATTGCATGCGCGCCGAACTGGTGCCGGTAGACCTCGGCAGCGACGTCAAAGTTGGCGTTATCGGGGCCGACAAGGACATTGGAAACATGCTTTGCGATGGTGAAATCGATGCGCTGATTTCACCGCAGCCCCGCAAATCCATGCTTGCGCGCCCCGCAGACTATCGCCGTCTGTTCCCCGACGTCCGAGCCGAAGAAAAGAGATACTTCAACACCCACGGCTATTGGCCCATCATGCACCTGATGGTTATGAAAAAGTCATTGGCCGAACAATTTCCGCAGATGCCGAAGAAATTGATCGGAATTTTTGACGACGCAAAACGGCAGGCATACCAGTATTATGACGATTCCAATTTTTCGGTCATGGCTGACGCCAGGCTGGCGCTGGAAAGCGAACGTCAGGATTTCGGAGCAGACATCTGGCCGAACGGTTTTTCAGCCAACAAAAAGAACCTCGACCGATTTATTGGCTACAGCCACGACCAGCGGCTGATCCAATCACCCTATCCGGCCGAACGCTTGTTTCATCCATCAACGATCGATACCTGATCACCGCCATGGCGTTGAACAAGTTCACAGTTGCAATCCGTGCTGAATCTGTTCGAAACGGATTGCGCTAACAGGTATTTTTTTCGGCTGACGTTCGGGGAACCAGCGCAAATTGCCGGCATCGATTTTCTCGCACCGTTTGCAAGCCAGGTATCTCGCAGTCCAAATCAATATTGTACTAATCAACATTTTGGGGCTGCTCAGAATTCCGCACGATTGCAGGAAGCCACAATCGCGTTTCACGTGGGGCCTGGCGACAGCTACCGGCCGGCTTTTCTCTGGACCCCGGCAATGAACGATGGCATCTTGTACTTTTGAAAGAGCCTGCCAAGAATAAAATGCCAGGGGAGCCCATGTCAAAATCACCAAAGCAGGATTTCAGCGATTATCAGCCCGACCCGGCGGTGGCGGAGCTGATTGCCCGTGCCGATGGCAACGCGATCAACGGATTGGGGAATGCAGCATTGGAGCCGCCGAAGCCGATCATGTGGCATCAGGCCGTGCCGATTGCGCATGGAGAACTTCAGAAATGGTTTTTTGAAAATGGCGCAACGACAGGCGCGCGCCAGAAAATGCAGGAAACCATGATGTTCACCAATTCCATGCCGCCCGACGATGTTTCAGCCCGGCCTGATTGGTCACCGTCGGACTGGACGCAGAACATCAAGCAGGCTGCACTCGAACTGGAGGCAGATCAGGTCGGCATCACACGCATGCGCCCCGATTGGATATTCGAAGCTGTCCGTCATCAGATGATTTAGCACACGAGCGGGTATCTGGTTTGAGAGGA
>CAZTMN010000119.1:0-9689 GCA_964615275.1 uncultured Beijerinckia sp.
GCGCCCCGTTATCTCCCACGATCCGCAACCCGCCCCGGCAGCGGGAACGCGGGCGCGCGCCGCATTCATGGTGCAATCCGCAGTAGTACCGAAGCTTGGCCAATGTCGAAACGTTCTCCGGTTGCCCCATGCGGCCAGTGCCCCTATTGTGTGCCGCAGCTGCGGCGATACGCTCTTATCGCCGTCAAAATCGATTGAAAACAAGGTGGTACAACCCCAGGGAGTTTGCCATGCGCGATTCAGACAATCTGGATTTGGGTTCGCTTATCGAAGACGATCGGGTCCACAAGGCGGTCTACACGGACGAAGCGATATTCCAGAAAGAGATTGAAAACATATTCCACAAGAAGTGGATTTACATCGGCCATGAGAGCCAGGTGCCGAATGTCGGCGATTACTGGACGACCTGGGTTGGGCACGAAAGGATGATCCTTGTGCGTGGCGAAGACGGCGTGCACGTCCTGTACAACCGCTGCCCGCATCGCGGCGCGCTGATATGCAACAATCACAAAGGCAACGTCGGGCGCGCCATGCGCTGTCCCTACCACGCCTGGCAGTTCAACCATGACGGCTCGCTGCGCAACCTGCCGATGAAGCAGGGATATGATGGCATCATCGACATGAAGGACCCGCAATTGCAGATGGTCCGCGCCGAGCGCCAGGACAGCTATCGCGGCTTTGTCTTCGCCAGCCTGGCGAAGGACGGCGAGGATTTGCCGAGCTATCTCGGCGCTGGCGGCCGGCGCGCCTTCGACGACATGGTCAACCGGGCGCCGGAAGGTGAGGTGCAGATTGTCGCCAATTGCTTCCGCATCATGCAGCATTCAAACTGGAAGATCTTTCTGGAAAACCAGCTCGACGCCGTCCACCCGTCAATCACCCACCAGTCGACCGGCGACGCAGCTTCGGCGGTTCAAAAAATCTTCGAAGAGAAGGAAGGCGAGAAGCCGCCAATGGGCTATCAGTTTCTCGCCGACTTCACGCTGCCATTCGAGAAATGGGATTCGCTTGAAACGCTCGGCCATCGCAATGGCCACAGCCTGCTGACCGGTTACATGGGATTGCGGCCGCGCGATCCGGTGACGGTCGCCCATGAAGAAGCGCTGACCGCTGTACACGGCGAGCAGCGAATGGACGAAATTCTGTCCGCCAACCTGCACCACGCCATCGTTTATCCGTGCCTGTCGGTGCAGCCACCGTTGCAGCAATTGCGCGCCGTGCGCCCGCTTGGGCCAAACCGGACGCTGACGGAAATCTGGCACTTCCGCCTGAAGGGGGCCCCGGACGGTATCTACGACCGGTCCGCTGCCTATTATTATCACGTCAATTCGCCGTCTACGATGGTCAACGCGGACGACCTCAACAATTTCCGCGCCATTCAGGACGGTCTCAACATGGAATATGGCGGCGAATGGGTCAGCCTGCATCGTAACAACGGGCAGGACAGCCTCGACGGCGATGGCGTCCTGCATTCGTCGAACGGAATGAGCGAATTGCCGATGCGCAACATGTTTGCCGCGTGGAAACAATTCATGACGGAAGGAAACTAGGATGTCCGGTTCGAAGGTATCGCTGGAAACGCAACGGGCAGTTGAGCAGTTTCTGTTTCATCAAGCCGAGATCGTTGACGAAAAGCGCTGGGACGACTGGCTGGCCCTGTTCACACCCGATGGTAAGTACTGGATGCCGGCCGAGATCGATCAGGAGAACGCCGAGGGCGTGCCGAACATTTTCTATGAAGATATTTATCTCATGGAAATGCGCATCAAGCGGGTCTGTCATCCCAACGCCCATTCACAGGCGCCGACCCAGCGTATGTCACGGGTGGTGTCGAATGTGATCATCGAGAGTGAAACGCCGAACGGCGATATCATTGTGCGCTCAAAATTCCACTTGGTGGAATACAGGCTGGAAACACAGCGTTTTTTCGGAGGCAAGTACAGGCACCACCTGGTGAGAGACGGCGACAGCTACAAGATAAAATTGCAGCGCGTCGACATCGCCAATGTCGAAGGTCCCTTCGACTTCGTAATCCAGACCTGGTTGTGAACACAGGCTACGAAATGCGGAGCCGGGGCTCATAACCCGGCCCTGGCTACGTGTAGCAAAACCAGACTTTTCTTACCTATTCGAATTCGAGATTCTACGCCGGAGGAATGTCGTATCCGGCCATGATCTCGTCGACCACGCCATCGAACATGGCCCACGGCGCTTCGCGGAAACTGTGGCCGCGTACAACGAACGATGCACCGGCATAGAATTTTTCATACTGCTGGTGACGGCCAGCAAATTCGGATCCGACGAGATCCCAAGCCAGCTTGAACAGCTTCATGCGCCCTACCGCATCGACCTGCGGCGTCTGGAAATAGGTCTGGAATTCCCTGGCCATCGCATCGTCATGCATGACAGAAATGTCTGCCGGCATCTGGAAAACACCGCCGCCAGTCAATTCGCGCAATTGGTCTATGATCGCGGAGTAACTTTCCGTGCACCAATTGAGCGCGGCATACATCATGCGCCGATTGGCGGTCTTGTATCCGATTGGCCAATCTTCCGCGGCTTCAATCTGTCCGTGGATCATTCCGGATAATGTCGCCTCGAGAGCAGCCATGCGCCCGAGTACTTCCTTCACCGCAGGGACCTGGATAGCGCCCGTCGCCTGCGCAACCTTGCTGCACATGCCGACGATCAATTGCATCTTCGACCAATAGCGAACGTTGGACTGGTGATTGCCGTAACAATGGGACGGCGTCTTCCAGTACATCTGGTAGGATTGTTCGGCGTTGTTGTAGGAAAATATCCGCTCCCAGGGCACCTTGACGTTGTCGCACATCAACATGCTGTCTGTTTCGTCATAGCGCCAGGTCAATGGCGCGTCGAACTCGCTGGAGGCTTGCGGTTCGATCGGCTTGCGCGACCAGAGTGTCAGGCCCGGGCTGTTCATCGGGATGGCGCAGGTAATCGCCTGGGCGCTCAATTCCGGCGCAAGCGGCAGGACGTTGCCAATCCACACCTCGTCGCAAACGACCGCTGCGGTGGCCAGCATCTTCATGCCCGAGATCCGCACGCCGTCATCTTCTTCCTTGACAACGCTGAGCGTCGGGATCGGCAGGTTCTGGCGCTGGTAATATTTCGGATCCCGTGCGGCCTGCGGCGGGATTACGGCATAGGTCGCATAAACGTCGCTCTGCCGCATGTGCTTGTAGTACCCGAGCAGATTGTCGCCGAAATTGCCTGCCTCGGTATTCAACATGCTGACATCGGTACACAACCCGGCAACGAAGCTGGATACGTGGTCCATCGATCGTCCAAAAAAGCCATGGGTGACGTCGGCTATTTTCTTGTGCGTCTGCATTCGCTTGCGCAGATCATCTTTCGACCTGGCGCGCAAATAATAGCTCGAGGAAACCTCCCCCTCTTCCTCGAATGTCATAATATCGCGATTGGCGGGATCGGCTTTCATGTCATAGACATCGGCAACCGTCTGCGCCGCATGCCGGAAAGCGGGATGGCTGGTTACATCCTCAACCTTTTCCTTGCCGATATAGACCGTGCGCCCGTCGCGCAATTTTTCGAGGTGTTCCTTGCCAGTCCGCAACATATTGTTCTCCTGTTGCCGTATTAGTGTTTCGCCTTCAACTCGTGCATCGCCTCTTGGCCGGTCAACTTGCCTTCAACGTGCGCCGGGCCGCTGCGGAATGTGCATCGGCCCGTTCCAGCGCTCTGGAGGTATTGCCAACCATCCTGCCCACAAGCCGCCGGAATGCCTTGAAGTCCTTTTCATCCAGACCTTCAAACAGGACATCGTTGATCTCGCATTGTTGGGGAATAATCGCAGCCAGTGCCTGCTCGCCGGCGCCAGTCAATTCCAGCAACACGCTGCGCCTATCGTCAGGATTGGATCTTTTCGTGAGATATCCAATGCGTTCCAGTTTACGTGTTTCCATCGTCACATAAGTCGTCCCTGCATGCAGGACTTGCGCAACCGAACCGACGGAGATCGGCCCCTGTTTCTGCAGTTCCGAAACGACGGACAGGACATGATACTGGAAGCCGCTGAGAGGCACCAATGCACCGATCCGGTCGCGTATGGCCTCCATACGCGTCGATACAATCAGCAAATCGTAGATGAATTCGCGGAACTGGCTATCGGAGCCACCCACCAGAAATTCCGGTCTGGAGATAGTACGCACTTGTTTGTCGGGCATGGCAAATCCAATTTATGTAAAAAATTTACATAAAATGATCCGCTAGTCAACTGCGGGAAATGATTGGATTTCGCCCCGTGCGCCGCGTTGAAGCTTCCTCCGCAATGGTTTAGGTTGTCGCGAATTCCCGTTTTTGTTGGGCATCAAACTAACTTTGGAGATGGCAATGCATCGACCTGTGCCCGTTTTGAACTGGCTGGCGATTCTTGCAGCCGTGCTGGGCGCGAATACAATGAACCTCGCTCACGCCGCCCATTTCTGCACAGGCTCGCCCGCACGCCTCCATGACGGTGGAACGACGGCCAAGTATCTCAAGATTGTCGTTTCATCTGTACCTCGGACCTACATTCCATATCAGGGGCGCAACTCTCCGTGGTGTTGCTCCACGCGGCGCAGTATCGGAGGACATAGCTCAAACAAGCTGCTCGTAGCCCCAAAGCTGGGGAAAGTACGGCTGGCGGGATATCGCATTTGCTATCGCAGCGACAAAGTCGGCAAAGACCGGTTTGTCTTGATCCGCCGCTGGAAGAACTGGATCAACAATCGCTGGAATCAGGGAAAGTTGATCTACGAGATTGAGGTTGTACCAAAACCTTTCTGACCGGCGGCGGCACCTATTGAATCAACCCCGCCCACCACGCAGCCAGAAAAACACATGCTCCGGCAATCAACAGCGGGAACGGATGCAGGCCCTTTTTCCAGATCAGCATGGCGGCAGAGAACGCCATTACCAAAGCGGTCAGAACCGAGCCGCCGGAAATCGCGCCGCCTGCCAGCTGATACAATGCCAGCACGCCGGACATGATCAGCCCGGCGGCTATCGGCATCAGGCCGCGCTTCATGGCCGTGTGCCAGTTCTTGCCCTCGCTCTGCGTCCAGATGCGCGCCATCGCGTAGCAAAGCGCCGACGAAGGCAGATACAGCGCCAGCATGGCGACCAGCGCACCGATGATGCCGGCAACCTTGTATGCGATGACCGCGCCCAATATGGAACTCGGTCCGGGCAGGAAGCGCGTCATTGCCAGCAGATCGAGAAATTCACGCGGGGTCACGAACTTGTAGACCTGCACGGTCTGGTACTCGAGCGGAGCATAAATACCCATCGCCCCGCCAATCGACGCGATCGACAACGGCGCAAGGATCTTGATGATGGCAATCAGATGCGATCCGTCAGACACGGGAGCCACCTTCCCCGCTTGATGGACCAGGCGGATCAGAGGGCGGCGCCTCCTCGCCTCGCGGCCATGACGCGGCAATGCTGAGCGGCGTGATTATCGCAACAGTCCAGATCAGCGGTAGCCGCAAAATGCCGATTGCAATGAAGGTGAGGATAAATATGCCAATCGACAGATATGTCGTCCACGATGCCTGCACCGCCATGAACCCGGTGCGCATGATCATACCGATCGCTGCGGCAGCAATTCCCGCCATGGCAATTTGAACGCCCTTCACGCCTGCTATCAGGTGATAAAAGGAGACGGCTATGATCATCACGACAAACGGCGCGCTCAAAATTCCGGCGAGCGACACAAGTGCGCCCGGCAATCCGCGCGCCTTGTTACCAATAAAGACAGCAAGATTTGTGGAGTTGACCCCCGGCAGAACCTGCGAGAGCGCAACGCCAGGGAAAAAGTCGTCAAGCTCCATCCATTGACGCTTGGTAACAACTTCGCGCTGAATCCACGGGATCAGCCCGCCGCCAAAGCTCATCAGACCGATATAGGTGAAAACCCAGTAGAGCTCGAAAAGCGATACGCGCTGCGCCGCCGGCGCCCTGGTCTGCCCCACGTGGCGCCTCACTTGCGCTGCATGGAGGCGACGGAGCCGCGCACGGGCGCACCGGGTGAAGCGCCGGCCGCAAGCGCCGGCCAGGCAGCTGGAGACATCGCACGATCAAGATTTTCCTCAACCGGAGCCAGCACATCCCAGTCGCGCGCGACAAACCGCTGCTTGTTGATGCCATCGCTTGCGTCAGATGCAAGAAAACATACAGGCGGACCCATCGCTTCCGGCGCAACCAGCTTGGCGCGATCGACCGGCGCGTGATCGGGTATCATGGCGGTGTCCGCAGCGCCTCCGGGAATAAGCACGTTACATGTGACCCCGGTGCCGTCGAGGTCCTCGCCCCAGCAATGAGTCGAGGCTTCGAGGGATGCTTTCGCCTGACCGTATGGCGTGTTGCCCTCGCGGATCATGGTCGAAAAGCTCGTGGTGACATTTATGATCCGGCCCCATTTGTTGGCGATCATGTGGGGCGCGGCGGCGCGCGACATCAGGAAAGGCCCACGTACATTGACGTCATAGAGCATTTGCCACTTGTCCGGATCGACCTTCCAGAAACGCACCATCTCGGTTAGAAAGTCCTTGGAGAACATAACCATGTTGAGGCCGGCGCAATTGACCAAAACGTCGAGCCTGCCAAACTCGCTGATCGCCCGCGCAATTGCGGCTTCGCACTGCGCGTTGTCGCGAACATCGGTAACCTGTGCGAGTATCCTGCCGGAGGCATTGGCGTTCTCCGCCAACGCAACGGTATTCGACGCTTCGCTCTCATTGACATCGGCGGCAATGACATTGGCGCCGGCGGAGGCAAGCGCCACGGCCATGGCGCGTCCAAGACCGGCGCCCGCGCCTGTCACGATGCAGGATTTTCCCGCAGGCGAAAAATTCACCATTGCCTCTCCCCTTCAGGCATGAAGATGTTCAGTTCACTCCGCAGCCGCCATTTCCGGACCGCTGACCCCGAATTCCTTGCGCAACGGCGCGATGACTTCGCGGGCATAAAGTTCGATATTCTTCCTGGTCAGGTCTGCCGGCAAGGTGCCAAATTGCAACATGGACAAGACATGACCAACGCCGATGTCCCTGCCCGCTTCAATAATCTTCTCGCGAATGGTTGCCGGCGAACCGCACAGGAACATGCCATTGGCCATAACCTCTTCGATGTTCTTTTCGCCGAATGCCAGCTCCGCCTTGGCGCGCATCATCTGCTGCATGCTCTTCAACGAAGTGTAGCCGGGCGGGACAATCATCTCCGGCGGCATGCGCAGGAACTTCTGGTAGAAAGCTTCAATATGCGGACGCGCCTCTTTGACGGCCTGCTCGTCGGTCTCGGCGACATAAATCGGTGTCGCCCAACCAAGGCTCTCGGGCCCGGCCTGCCAGCCCTGACGCTCGGCGGTGTCGCGGTATTGCTGCATATATTTGATTAGCGCTGACTTCGGCGAGAAGGTTTGCAAATAAACGTAACGCCGGTCCGGATGGCTCGCCCAGTCGATGGTTTCCGTGGAACCTTGCGAGGGTATCCAGATCGGCGGGTGCGGCTCCTGATAGCATCGCGGCCAAAGGTTCACGTACTCGAAGTGATAGTGCTTGCCCTCGAAGGGGAACGGTCCGGTTTTCGTCCAGGCTTCGACAATCAGGTCGTGGGCTTCGTGAAAACGCGCATGCGACAAAGCCGGATTGGACGTCCAGGAGTGGTATTCGGCGCCGATACCGCGCACGAAACCGGCGATCAGCCGCCCGCCGGTGATGTTGTCGAGGATGGCGTATTCCTCGGCAACGGTGACCGGATTGTTGAGCAACGGCAGGGCGCGGCCGAGCACGGCGATTTTGACGTTCCTGGTGCGCCGCGCCAGCGAACCTGCGAGTACACCCGGTTGCGGCATCAGGCCATAGGCATTGGAATGATGTTCATTCACGCAAACGCCGTCGAAGCCAAGCGTATCGCCCATCTCCAATTCATCGAGATAGCGGTTGTAAAGCAGGTGGCCCTTCTTCGGATCATAATAGGAATTGGGCAGCGTTACCCAAGACGTGTTGTATTTGTCAGTCGCCGACAAATCGAGATCGGCATAGGGCATGAGGTGGAACAGAAAGAACTTCATCGCTCAGCCTTTCGCAAAGTCGCGGATTGCCGCGGTAAATTCGCCCGATTTCTCGGCGTGCGGAAGATGGCCGCATTCGTCGAATGTCTTCAGAACCGATCCCGGTATCAGTTCGTTGAACCGCTCGCCGTAAGACGCCGGTATCAGCTTGTCCTGCCTGCCCCAAAGGATCATGGTCGGGATACGAATCCGGTGCAACCATTTGGCAAGGTCGGGATTGTAGAGGCGCGGCGACCACGCCAGCTTAGCGGTCGTGAAGCGGTTACGCAGAGCCATGTCGCGTTCGTCATCGCTGACCGGCATGGCCAGCATCTTGTCCTGCAGCTCCTTCGAATACATCAGATTACGGACCATCTGCTCGGGGTTCCACAGGAACATGTCGCCTTTCTGCACGCCCTTGACGTGAATGCCAGCCGGGGCGGAGAGCGCCATACGGTCCAGCGCTTGGGTTGAGCGCACGCCGATTTCGCAGGAAATCCAACCACCAAGGGAGGTGCCGACGAGCAGCACATTATCCAGCCCGAGTTGGTGCATGAATTCGAGATAGAAATGAGCCAGGTCACCGGTATTGTCGAGCCAGTCCGGCGTGTCCGACGTACCAAAACCGGGGTGTTCGGGGGCAATGACGTCGTAGTCCTTCGCCAGATCGTCCAGAAACGGCAACCAGCGCCCACCATTGGCCCCATGCAGGAACAGCAGCGGCTGGCCTTCCCCTGCGCGCAAAATATGGGTCTTGCAACCCTCTATCGTCTCGAAATAGTCCTTAACGGCGCTCATATTTCCTCCCCGCTATTGACGTATTTCTACACGGCGGCGACAAAGGGGAAAAGGCCCCGGTCCGAAGATCAGGCATGCATTGCGGTCAGTGGTGAAGCGAGCGAATGAGCTGGTCACGCCTGCCCGGCTGCAATTCCGGACAATTCTTCATATTTGTCCTGAAGCGCCTTGGGATAGGTATTTTTGATCTGAGGCCATACTTCGGCGACGTTTTTGCGCCGCCCGGAGAAGCGCACCCGCTCGCACAATTCCCCCCATTCGATGTCCGACACGAACCCGTCATTCCTGGCCTGAATGGTGTGCAGCACAGGGCGCGTATTCAGTTGCGCCAGAAAACGTGCCCGGTATCGATCAATTTCATCCATTGAGTCCAGGTCAATTCCTGCTTTCATGTGAAAATCAGCAAAGTCCCTGTCGGTCGCAATACGTTCAAACAATGCATTATTGGCCTGCCGCTGATCTTCGCTCATGGTTCGCTGCAGCAGCTTTGTGTTCTGCCGCACGGACACGGCCAGAAAAAGAATAGACGCGACGACAAAAACCGCAGCCGTGATCTGGCTTACGAAATAGGCTTGTTCCAGCATAAGTATCCTCCCCAGGTTCAAGATTTCGCGCGGGGAGTATCGCCGAAATTTGGCCGCTGTGGGAGAGGGCGGCGCCGAGTTGCGTATCGAAGGAGGCTAACGGGGTAACAAATATATCCACCTTCAAGTATGTCGACCTCGCCGCCGGATCACCGCCCGGCGGCGGCCTGCTTGCGCGCCGCTTCCTGCAAGGCGCCGACCGCCGAATAGGTCGATACGCAATAGGGAACGAA
>CAZTMN010000120.1:0-9650 GCA_964615275.1 uncultured Beijerinckia sp.
TCCTCCCTTACGCAATCACCCTGAACTGTCCCATAGGCGCTGATGTCGGGCAAGGTGCTGCGTCCAGCAAGCGCCACGTGAACTAGTCAAATCATTTTAACGACCTTTCATTAGCGTGACAGCCCAGCGGCGCTCGCGAGCCAACCCAATTTTTCAACGGCAATTGCAGCGTTAGAGGCCTCTTCGGACGTCAACTCCCCTGACATCATGGCATCCACAACAGCCAATGGCGTGTGGGCAATATCCGTCAGGGTCTTTGTCTTCGGGAGTTTGAACTCGAAATATCGCTCTTTCCTTACCGGCGCGATACAATTCAGACAGAGCTTGAGAGCAATTAGATTACCATTAAGCGCCAATTCTTTGGCCTTGCGTGTGAGCGTTTCAGCCTTGCCACTGGGCGGCGCTTCCGCTGCGACAGTTGCCTTGTTCCTGGAACCCTTTTGGCCTTCCGGCGGGGTCCGGATTGACCCTGTAAAAAGGGTCTGCCGGTTGACTGTTTTGTACTGTATTTTTCGGCAGGGATGGCGCGTTCCAAAATGATCGCCAGAGCGATTTCCGCAAATCACTCATCCAAACACAGATAAATTATCCGGAATAACTGCCAGTGCCGACGAACTATTGGAGCCTGATTGGAACCTTTATTAGGACAACGCAATAATTCAGCACAGCCGCAATAATTTTAATTGTTTATTTTCAGGTATTTAATTGGTGGGTGTACAAGGACTCGAACCTTGGACCCGCTGATTAAGAGTCAGCTGCTCTACCAACTGAGCTATACACCCGTTCCTGCATGGCCCCGCGAATGCGATCGCCTATCAAGCAGAATGCCGCTGGCAGGCCAGAGAGCCTCATCAGCGAGGCCAGCATGTAGCAAAGCCGCCGCGGCCTGTCCAGAGCTGTTGAGATGTCCGTAGCTGATGATCTGCCCGGTCGCACGCCGCCCACCCGGCAGCTCATCTGCGGCAAGAGCCATGCGAGCCAGCTTTCCCCGGCCCGCACGAAATCTTGTTCTTGCTGTCAGGCCTGGGCGCTGAGCGGTTCAGGTTTACCGCGCCGGCGCTTCGTCATCAGCTTGTTCAGCGCCGCCACGTAGGCCTTGGCGGAAGCCACCAGCGTATCCGGCTCCGCGCCCTTGGCTGTAACCGACCGGCCGTTTTCCTCCAGCCGGACGGAAACCTCGGCCTGGGCATCGGTTCCCTCCGTTACGGCGTGAACCTGGTACAATTCCAGCTTGGCCTCATGTGGCACCAGCGCATGGATCGCGTTGAAGAGCGCATCGACGGGACCGTTGCCAGTTGCCTGGCGTGTATGCTGCTCACCATCGATATCCAGCGTCAGCGTCGCTGACTGTGGGCCGTTGGTTCCGGCAACAATGATCAGCGAAACCACCTTGATACGCTCGTGCGCATGGCCGATTTCATCGTCGACCAGCGCCTCAAGGTCTTCGTCGTAGACAATCTTCTTGCGGTCAGCCAGGTCCTTGAAGCGCTTGAATGCGTCTTCAAGCGCATTCTCGCCCAACTCATAACCCATCTCCACCAGCTTTTCGCGGAAGGCATGGCGGCCCGAGTGCTTGCCCATCACCAGCGACGTCTTCGAGACGCCGACGCTCTCAGGCGTCATGATCTCATAGGTCTGGGCGTTCTTCAGCATGCCATCCTGATGGATACCGCTTTCATGGGCAAACGCGTTCCGGCCGACAATCGCCTTGTTATACTGCACCGGGAACGAGGTAACTGCCGATACCAGCCGCGAGGCGCGCGTCAGCATGTCTGTCTGGATATTGTTGAAGTACGGCAGCACGTCGGCGCGTGTCCGCAGCGCCATTACAATTTCTTCAAGCGCCGCATTGCCTGCCCGTTCACCAATGCCGTTGATCGTGCATTCAATCTGGCGAGCCCCGCCGCGAATTCCGGCTATGGAATTGGCGACAGCAAGCCCCAGATCGTTGTGGCAATGAACCGAGAAGATCGCCTTGTCGGCGTTTGGCACCCGCTCACGCAACATGCGCAACAACGCCTCGTATTCCTCGGGGATCGTATATCCAACCGTATCGGGAATATTGATCGTCGTCGCGCCGGCCTTGATCGCCGCCTCTACCGTCCGGCACAGAAAATCGTGTTCCGTGCGCGTTCCGTCCTCGGCTGACCATTCGACATCATCGACATGGTTGCGAGCCCGCGTGACCTGTGCGGTCACCATCTCCAGCACATCGGATGGATCTTTCTGCAGCTTGTATTTCATGTGCAGAGGCGAGGTCGATATGAACGTATGGATACGGGGACGTTTGGCGTGGCGTACCGCCTCCGCGCAACGGTCGATATCCTTGGCGCCGGCCCGTGAAAGTCCGGTGACGGTAGCGTTCTTCACCCGCCGGGCGACTTCCGAGACCGCTTCAAAATCGCCTTCCGAAGCGATCGGAAAGCCGGCTTCGATGATGTCGACGCCCATCTCGTCAAGAATATCGGCGACCTCCAGCTTTTCCTCAAAGGTCATCGACGCGCCCGGTGATTGCTCACCGTCGCGCAGGGTGGTGTCAAAAATCAGCACCCGGTCCTTGTTGCTGGAAGGGTCAGCCGGGAGCCCGGCATTGTCATTGGAAACACTATCAGACATGGAACTTTATCCTGGAGTTATCCGGAAAGGATCACCGCCTGCCGGTCATACGAAATCCGCGGCGGCCACTGCTTGATGTGATGCGACCCCTGAGCGCCAGGGCTATGCCCGGCCGGCCCTCAGGGGCGGATAAGCAGCAAAAGTCCAAGAAGGGCAAGGCCAAGCAGCGAACCGGCCGCAAATAGCCGCAAGCGCAGACTGTTCATGTCCGCCGCCGCAACTTTCGCTCTGGCTCTTGATCGCGCCATATCACTGTCAACCTTGTGCTTGCCCGCTGAAAACACCCCAGAACCGGGCAAAGTCTCGTAACTCTCACCAAACTAGTGCCAAATTGCCCTTTTTGCAAGCCGTCGGCTAATCCGCTAGCTTTCGACCCGTGAATCACACGCTGCATTTAGTCGGCCGGACCAGTCCCGCGCCTTCAACCGCTTCAGATCCGGATGGCACACATGTCGGTTTCCCGCTCCCTACACAAACCTGGAATTTTCCTGCTGGCGGCCGCTGCCGCGATGGCGCTCGCCGCCTGTAACGGCGGGAGCAAGCCGCAACCTGCTGCCCAGGCAGCCGCACCGGCAACACCGGCAGTGGCAACCTACCGCAATGTCCCTGCTGGCGTCACGCCATCTTCCTTCCGCATGCCTTCCGGCGGAGGATGCAAGGGCGATGTCGCCCGATGGGCAGCGATCCAGGACAACGACCTGAAGTCCGGCCATGTTTCCCCGTCGGTTTACAAGAAGATCCAGGCGGAAATCGCCGCAGCGCGGGCCGCCTGCGATGCGGGTCAAGGCGCAAAAGCCAGCGCCCTCGTGCGCGCCAGCCGCCTGCGCAACGGCTATCCCGGCGGATAGTTATTGCTCTTTCAAGGGTGATCGCTGCCGGTTCAAGACGTACCAAACTGCCTGGCGAAAAAGATGTGCATGTACTCGGGCATAACATCCGCTCGCACGTCGGCGAACGATGTTATGCAATGAACATCCGCAAGCTCGGGATTGTGCTCGCTGGACAGAAATCGCCGCGCACGAATGCCAAGTTCGCCCACCGGCGCACTGCTTTCAATATCGAGCAGGCAGGCCAGTAACGAGCCGGTATTTATGATCGTCCAGGATTTTCCAGCGGAAACAAGTGGCGGCGCAAGTCCGGTTTCTTCAGCAAGTTCTCGAAACACGCTGGTATGAAAATCAAGCTTGCCGTTGACTTCGTCACTTTTGTCCGGCGTGCCGCAGGCAAAATATCATTTGCCTGCGTGGGTCGTCTGAGACCCCATTTCGCCAACCAGGAATCCTCCGTCCGCCCCCCGCACCGCCGCGGCGGCAAAGCTGTTGCTTATATTGCCGCCCGGGCGGCCAAAATCATTCCACGCGAGAAATGCGCTGTACCCGGTTTCAAAATGTTGCGAGCGCAAGATGCTTTTGCCTGCCTCATCTTCAATTGACCAGCCGCAGGTCAGAAATAACCGCCCGTCGAAGGTTTCCGGCTTGTCTTCCAGCACCCGCTCCCAGTGTGCGGTTATCTCTGCGTATCGTTCGCGTTCAAACGTCCAATCGAATGCAACTACCCGGGCGTCAACCGCATCGACGCGAAAAAACTCGTGCTCTGGCAGGGTCACAGGTCCAAATACCCTTTCGCAAGTATTACCGCCGAGCCGCCAATGGAAGCATTCTCCAGCACGCCATCGCGTACAAAAAGCGTCAGCGCTATGCTGCTGGGGCGGCCCATCTCGACACCCTGCTCAATTATGATCTGATGCTCGCCATCCGCCGGTTTCTCAAAATCCATGCAGACACCGGCAAAAGCGGCTGCCGCTGCGCCGGTTGCAGGATCTTCCAGGATTCCGAAAGGTGGCGTAAACATGCGCGCCCGGATGTGCGTATCCTCATCGGGAATGTCATTGGTGTACAGGTAGCAGGCACGGCCGTTTGGATGCATGAACACTTCGTCCCAAATGGACGTTTCCGGCCTGGCCCTGCCAATCGCATCGGCCGACACCACCGGAACAAACACAAACCCGAAGCCGGCCGAATAATGGCTGGGAACGTGTTCGCCGAACCCGATATCTTCCACCCGAAGACCCAGCGCCCGCGCAAGCTCGGTACGCGGCGGAACCCCATCAAGGCCTTGCGGCAATACCGGCAGATCGAAAACAGCTCGTGTCGAGCGCTGATCTTGCTTGCGCACGCTGCAATGAATAAGGCCGGCAAGCTCTTCGACGGCGATGACAAGCTCCTGGGACCCGAGCATCGAAGCGCCGTCCTCGCGGGCTATCAGAACAGCTCCGCCAATTGTCGGATGACCCGCAAATGGCAGTTCCGATTCCGGTGAAAAAATCCTCAACCGCGCCGTATTCACCGGATCATGTGGCGGCAATACGAATACGGTTTCGGAAAAATTGAACTCACGCGCTATCGCTTGCATCTGATCGCCACTCAGATGTTCGCACTCGCGCACGACAGCAAGTTGATTTCCCGCAAACGGCTTTTGCGTGAAAACATCGAGAATAAAAAACGGACATTGCATGGTTGATCAGGCGAACCCGGCGCATTGTACGCCGGTTAATTGCGCACGCAGACCAGAACCGGATATATACCCTTTCCGACGTCGACTCTTGAGTGAAACCTGTACGCCGACATGGCGGCATTGAGCTTGGGATATTTCTTGATCCAGTCCGGCCAGCGCACCAGTTCCTCGTCCCGCAACACGATGACATCGGGCTTTTTCTGCACGATGTCGCGAGTGGAAACCTCGGCGGTCCAGCGCTCCCAATGAGCCAAGCGTCCAGCCCAGTGCGGCCCTACCCGTGCGTTTTTCCGATACCATTGCGCATAACCCGGAACGTACGTGTATCCGAAAGATCCGACCCAGCTGCCGCCAGCATCACGCACCGCGCGGATCTGAGAACCCGGAACCATGCCAAATCCCGTAACCGTGGCAGCAGGTTTGAGCGTTCGAATCAACCGCGACAAATTACCATTGTATTGCGGGGAATAGAAATCCCAGGTGTTGAACGCACCAAGCCCCAAGACGACCGCAATCGTGAATACCCGCGTTCCTTTCGACATGAATGTACCGGAACCGGCGCCTGCCTGCGGACGCGACTGCAACACGCTCATACTCAAAGCCAGTAACAAGAACATCGACACCGGCAAGGCATGATAGTCGAAAAATTTCATCTGGACGATGAAAGAGACAAAGTAACCACCGGCGGCGGCGTAAACCAGGCTCAGCGGAGGCGTAAGCCAGTCGGATCGGTGCGTCATAAACGCATGAAACACCAGGGCGACAATCACGTAGAACGCCGGCAGGATTACCAGAACCTGGATGTACCGGTTCGGCAGGTAGACATCGCGCAAAAGCGGCATGACATCGCGCATAAATGCCGGATGCAAGAAAAACACCGCCGCGAGATAGGCCGCGAATATCGCAGCGGCAATCCAGTTCTCCAGTGCAAACAACGGCCGCCAGGATTTGCTGTGCCAAGCCGAAAGCAATGCAAGCGCTAGAGCAATAACGATCAGCGGCGGCTTTATCGCGGCAATGCAACCCAAAGACAATCCCGCCAGAACAATCATCCAGAGGGCTGGCGCGCGCCGGGCGCTACGAATGGCAGCGAGCCCGATTACCGGCAGGGTAAGGATTGTTGCGAAATGCTCCCGTTGCGCAAAACTTGACGCCGGCAACAGCAAAAAAAATCGCTATGGCAGCGACGGCAACCCACTCGAGGCGGAACCTGTTGGCATATCCGGCGCGCACGAACATCCGGTACGCAGCATAAAGCGCACCGGCAAACGTCGCTATGGTCAAAATCTGAAGCGCCAGCTCGGACCGTATACCCAAAACCTTGCCTGCCAGTACAGCGGGAACGTACAGGTAAATCGACGCCGGCGGATTGTTTTCGTGAAGATCGATGAACAACCGCTCGCCGGCAAGCCAGCGTTCGGCCATGAGCGTCAGCCATGTCGTGTCGGGGTTGACGCCGAGATGAAGCTGCCACCAGAAAGCCGCGGCTGTCAGCGCGACACAAAGAACTTTCGCCGTTGGAATATCTGCACGACCGGTATTCAATGCGGCCGGGACCGGATGGGTAGAAACGGTCAACGCACTTCTCCGTTCACCAACAGGCCGCTGTGGCCCGGCACGCCGTCAGGCATGCGGTGCGTCATCGCCTTTAAAGACAAACAGGTTGAGCAATAGATAATTCATCACAGGTATGACGATACACACAATGGCAATGCTTATCGTCGGCCTGTAACCAAGCCAGTCGCTGAGGATCCAGGGGATCGCAGCAGAAAAGCCATAGGCAAGCAGATTGACACCCACGAACCGAGGCGCCGACCGGGCATGACTTCCGCCGCTCTTGAACGTGAACAGCCTGTGACCGTAATAGGAAACCACGCCGCTTATAGAAAATGCAATCAGAGAGGCCAATGCCGCGGACCGGGGAAACACACCGGCCAGGATATAAGCGACGATCGCATAAACGAAGGTCGCGCCAACCCCAACCACGCCGAAGCGTACCAGTCTGGTCCCCTGGTCCCGGCTGACCCTGGCGAATGGCAGGAAGGTATTCCGGTCATTTTCTGCGCCAGTCTTGGCGCGGATTGCGGTCAATGTATCGCACTCCCGAGCCAGGTCTATCCGGCCTCCGCAAAAAGTCTGCGAGGATCAACATTATCGGATGAGTTGCGCCGCGCAGCGGCATGGTCGACACCAGCGTGCCGCGATACGACGTAGAGCGGCCGCCGCTGAACTTCGCGATGGATGCGACCGACATATACGCCAATGATGCCGGTCATCAGCATGTTCATACCGCACAGAAAGGATATGATCACGGCAACCGACGTCCAGCCGGGGAGCACGTAGGAAGACAGAAACTTCTGCGCAATGGCGAATGCGCCGAACAATGACGCCAATACCGAAATCGCTATACCGCCCCAGATAACGAGCCGCAGCGGTACTTCGGAGAAGCCAACCATGCTGCTCATGCCCAGCTTCACCTGTTTTATGAACGGATATTGCGTCTGGCCGGCAGGACGCGCCGGTCGATCAAACTCCACGCAGGTCTGCCGGAAGCCCAACCACGCAAACATTCCACGCACAAACCGTTCCCGTTCCGGCATCTTGCAGAAGACGTCCAGCACCTTGCGATCCACCAAGCGAAAATCGCCAACGTTCTCCGGGATCTTTACCGCCGATACGTAATTCCAGGCTCGATAGAACATCGCCGCCATGGTGCGCTTCAGGCGGCTGTCATGATCGCGTGTGCGCCGCTTGGCATAGACGATCTCGTAGCCTTCTTTCCACTTCGCGATCATCTGTGGAACAACTTCGGGCGGATCCTGCAGATCACCATCCATGATGATCACTGCCTCGCCGGCTGCCAGATCTTTTGATTCCGGAACATTAGCGGCAGGCCATTAATGAAATGTTTATCCTGAAGGGTGTTTGCAAGCCGGTTCGCAGTATTAGCATATTGAAAACATGCCTATTTTCGGCCGCCGGGGCGGCGCTCGCGCCAGCACTTCTTAAGACTAGTCCGGTTGCGCAAGCGCCCGCATGGCGGCGGTGTCGATGAAGGTGAAATATTCCTTGATCAATCCCGCCTCGAAAATCAGATGGGTAAACCCCTCGAAGTGGCCACTGGCGCCGGTCCCTCGATTGCGCAGGGTCCCTCTCCAGCGCACCGCCACCTTTTCCCCATCGATCAGGATGTGATCCAGTTTCATGTCGTGAAAACTGAATTCGATATGCGCTTGTTCCAAGGCCTGGCGTGCATCCCGGCGCCCGTGATACTCGCCGCAATATGGAAACAAGTCAGGCGCACCTATCAGCTTGACGATGATATCCGGCGCGCTCGCGCTTTCGAGATAGTCGAAATCGCCGACAATGCGCGCCACCGTGATGCGCTCAACAAGCGCCTTGCGCTCCGCGCGGAAATCGACCGCTGTTTGTTGCAATGCAATACCTTTCCCGCCAGGGCGCAAATCCGGTCCGCCATAGCGGAAAGAACAAGCGCCTCAACGGCGTCCGTATAATATATCGGCCATTGGCGTGTCGCGAGTAACAACTGTTTAACCTTAACAGTATTTTTGCAGGGATCAATAGCCTTGCAGGCGTTCATAGGCTCCGAAGTCCATCAGCTTGATGGATTCACGGACCATCCCGTCGCGAAACTTCCAAACGTCCCAAATTTCATGGGTTTCCCGCACGCCGGTTCCCCGGTGCCGCACATCGACGCGGCGGCGTGAAAAAGCCTGCGGGCCATCAATAATGACGTCAATAATCGTGCAATTTAACAGTTCAATTTCGGTATTGATATTTTTGTACAATTCGACAATTTCTTTTTTTCCAATATAACGGCGCGTATAGGGAAAACTTGGGCTCTTGCCGATATATTCGAATTCCGCCTCCGGCGCGAGATATTGCTCCAGCGCCTCGTACTGCGCCGGACACTGCCGCAGGTGGATTTTGTGAATCACGGTTTCTATCTGTTCACGATCAAGGCCCGCAAGCCTGGCAAGCGTTTCTTCGCTCTGCATGACCTGTTCTACCCCCCTGCGTACCGAACGCGGGCACTACGGCTTAAGCATGGGCACCCGCACTATTCTGATAACGCGGGTACCGGGGCCGGTCCAATTCACGATAACGTGAACCCGGTCAATTGCGTTCTGTATCAACCAGTTTGTTCTTGGATATCCACGGCATCATGGCCCGCAAACGTGCGCCAACCTCTTCGATGGAATGGGCGTTGTTACGGGAGCGCGTCGCCTTGAACGAGGTTTGATGCACCTTGTTTTCCAGCATCCAGTCGCGCGTGAAGCGGCCGGACTGAATATCCTCCAGCACCCGCTTCATCTCCGCCTTGGTTTCGCCGGTTATGATCCGCGGGCCGGTGACATATTCCCCGTATTCGGCGGTGTTCGAGATCGAGTAATTCATGTTGGCGATACCGCCTTCGTAGATCAGGTCGACGATCAGCTTCACTTCGTGCAGGCACTCGAAATAGGCCATTTCCGGCGCGTAGCCGGCTTCGACCAGGG
>CAZTMN010000121.1:0-9579 GCA_964615275.1 uncultured Beijerinckia sp.
AGCAGGTGATATGCATGACCTTGCCGTCAATGCGGAACAGCGCCGCCATCAACTGGCGCGCACCTTCATCGTGGCGCTCGAGCATTTTCGTGAGATCGCGCGCCAGCGCCCGAATGGTGGCCTCGATAGCCTCGCGCGCGGTAACGCCATCGGCAAAACGCCGTTCGGCAATATAGCCGGGTGCTTCGAATTGCGGGGAAATCGGGCTTTTTGTTCGCCCGAGCATGGCGTCCAGCCGGGTGAACAGCAGTTTGCCGAAACGGGCCGCGAGCGGCGCGCGTGGCCGGGCGATAATATCGCCGATACGCTTCAACCCGGTCTGCGCCAGGGCCGTGAGAGTGGCTGCCTCCAGCCGCAGGGCGGCCATCGGCAGGCCGGCCATAACCCGGGTGATGGTTTTTTCCGGCGCTCCCCGGGCCAGGATCCGGGTCTTGTTCTCGCCGAACCGGGCCAGCGCCCAGGCTGCCTCCGGCGTATCGGCAAGGCCGGTGCAGGCTTCAAGATGAAGCTGACGCCGGCAATTGTTTTCGATATGCGCCATGAGCGCCGCTTCGCCGCCGAACAGATGCGCGGCTCCGGCCACGTCCAGCATGATGCCATCGGGGGCATCGCTGGCAGCCAGCGGTGTATAGCGCTGGTGCCACAGGGCAAGGCGGGTCAGCTCCTGTTGTGGCCAGGAATCAGAATGGGTTTTCGCGCTATGAGCGGCTCTGGACTCTTGTTTTGGCGCATTCCTGGACAGAAAGCTGGCAGCTATTTGTCCAGGAGACGCGATGTCGCGATCAGGCGGCGTAAGATATATCGACAGGTAACGCGGCACTGGAACGCTCTTCGATCATCATGCTGGTAACTTCTTCCAACAGTGCGGAACGGGAAAGCGGGGCCGGTCTGCCAGCATGTGGAAGATGCGCCCGGGAAGGGCTAGCCCGGAACGGCCGCTCCGGATGGAAGGTTTTCTGCTGCAGCCGCGCCGTACTGCCCGGCGCGCCGCGATAATGCACCGACCAGACGGGCGGGGAAGGCAACGGCCGGGCAAGCGCGGACTGGGCAAGCGCGGACTGGGCAGATTCGGTTGCAGCAAGAGCAGGTTTCCCGCCTCCCGCGGCAAGCTGTTTCCGCTCATCTGCTGATGCAGACGCGGCGGCAATTTCGAAGCGTAGCGGCGAAGGCGCGATAAAGCCGTCCGGCGTTGGCGGGCGCAGCAGAATGGCGCAGGATTGGCTGGCCCGTGCATTGATAGTCAGGCGGCGGATCAGGGATGGAAGGTCGCGTCCCGCCAGTGTTGCCGGTTCGCCGATAATCGCGGCGAAAGCCCGCGATTTGATGGCCTCTTCCATCACCCGCCAGATATCCAGCCGCGAACGGGTGCGGATTAGCGTGAAGTCGCTGATTGAAATGCCATAAGCGGCAAGTCCGGGTGCATAGGGAGCCCCCTGTTCCATGAGGGCGAAATCCTCCGCTACCCAGAGCAACGGCCGGTGCAGGCTTTTGACCATCTGTCCGGCAATGGACAGGGCAAAGCCGGCAGCGGCGCTGCAATCGGCAGCGCTGGCGGGCGCTATCTCGTAAAACCGGGGCGGACGGGGCGGGGCAAGCCGAATATCGGAGGCGGGCGGTTGAAAACCCGCATCGCTGGCCGTTCTTGTAAGTGTCTTTTCAGATGCTTGCCCCAATGTCTGCGGTGTTTCTGCTTCCCTCTTTGCTTCCATCCTGGCTGAAGCGCTGCCAGCCTCGATCCGGGCTATGGAATTACGCAAAAGACGTATTTGTTCCGCTCTACCAGGCTTTGGCATCGGATTGCTCCATTCAAATGTTCTCTATTTGTTCTATTGAAAACCGGAAGCGAAAAAGAGTCAAGTGAATCATAAAATGGTTTGGTGAAATTCCCCGGCGCGAACCCGCCGCAGACGCATGTCATCTGCTTGCCGGACAGCGCATCAAAATCGCGGGGGAACCATGCCTGTTTGTGCCTGGATCAGGAACTGCCGAAAGCTCGAAAACGCAGAACCCCGATTGTCAACGATCCGTAAACTATAAAAACAAAAGCAACCAATTACCTGCCGCTGGAAGTTGGTGGTTGCGGTGACGCACCATTCCCGCCAACCGGAACAGGCCGGCTGCGCGCCCGCGACGGGGTCTGCCAATCCCAAAGCCGCGGCCGCAGCCAGGCGGCAAACCGGCCCGGGCCTGGTAGGTTCAGCCGGCCGGGAAAATGCAGCAAACGGCAAACCGGTGCGCCTGTCTCGGCCACTGTCCGAAAAAGAAAGAGGCTCCGGCGAAATTCCGGAGCCCCTTGTAATTGGCTGATTTGGCTCGAAATTAACCGAGCGCGCTGCCGATTACCGAGAACTTGGTGTTGATCGAGGTACCCAGCGTGGTAACAGCACCAATGATGACAACGCCAATCAGGCCGGCAATCAGGCCGTATTCGATAGCGGTTGCGCCGGATTCATCATTTGCAAAACGAGCGAACAGATTTTTTATTATGACATCCTTGCTTCAGATTTTGGCGAGCGTTTGCTGCACCTGAAACGAACATATCGGCTAATTATCAACACTTGGTTTCGAGAGCAGCTACACAAACGCGGGAATGCGGATTACGGAAATTACGGCTAACCGCATACAAACGCATCGCTTCAAAAAACTTGTGTGAATTGGGGCCGCGTTAACCAGCCGGCCGGCGGTGCAATATTTTGTAAACTATAAATTTCGTCCTCCGGCGCGTCGTGCTGTTACCTCTGCGGCGCGGCTATCCGGATCATCGATTGACCTGCATGGAACGGCCATGGGCAATATTCGCTCCAGCCACGAAGATTGAATACAGGACGATCAGGATCAGCACCGGGGTGGACCAGTGCAGCCGGCCGTCGAACTGTTGCAACGCAAATACAAAGACAGGGCCCAGCGCCCGAAGAATATGGGCCATCAACTGCGGAGTATGGGCAATCCCGATTTGAAGGGCGTAAAGTGGTACAGCAACCAGTAAGGCGGCAGCGACACCCAGCCACAGTCCCTGCCCGATTCCGGTTACGCCGCTCGGCGTGTCGCGTACGACAAGAAAACCGGCGGCCAAAACCATGATGAGCAGGTAGCGCGACGCGGTGATCGCCGCGGCTCCGGCTCCCGTGCCGGACAAATGCTTGGCGATGAGATGGGAAATCGTGATTGACACGCCGCTGACTACCAGCAGGCAAAGCGCAACGAAAGGAGAAGCTGCGCCGGCTTCGGCACGTCCGCTGCCGGCAAGGCCGGAACGCCCGCTCAATACCAGCCATGCGAGGCCGATCAGCGTCAGCGTCATTCCGGTGAGCAGCCATCCCTCCAGCCTGCCGGCACGATGGTTGCCGGCGATTGCGAGCCCTATGGCGGTCAGGGCAATAACAGTCAGGGGCGCTATGCCACTATGGATCGTGTTGACGATAGCTGGTTCAAGATGCGCCAGCCCGAAGAAGTAACTGGTCCAGGCCGTCGCGGTCGCGAAATTCATTGCGATAACTGCCGGAACGTGTTTGCGAAGGGCGAACAGCTGATCGCGTCTGAAAAACCATGCAATCGCGCCGAAAACAAGCGTTGAGGGGATAAAAGCCAGTAAAATGACGGCGAAGAAGTCCACTTTTTGAAATATGTGGCCAAGATAGACGTCGCGGAATGCCTGGGAGAGGCAAAAAGCGAGGATCATCGAAACGCCAAGGGTATAATTCATCGTTCAATCCGGTTAGCGATTCCAGATTAGTCCTGCACCCCACGGCCAGCCACCCGTTTCCGACGGTTTTGCGGCAATCAACGGGTTTGAACCTTTGTCCCGGTATCGGCGCTTTCGCCACAACACGCGATCCAGTAAAATGCGCAAACGGGGATTGCTCACACAAATCAGCGCAGGTCGCGTGTCAAAGGGAGACCAAATGACGGTGAACATGTATTCGATTTCAGTGCCCGTTTTCGTTCAGATTTTGGAGGCGCTGTCCAATGTCATCGGCAAGGCGCAAACCCATTGCGAGGAGAACAAGCTCGAAGAAAGCTTTTTCCTGACTGATCGTTTCTACCCGAACATGTTCCCGTTTTTGCGCCAGGTACGCGCGGCGTGCGATCACGCCGTCAATGTGTGCGCCCGAGTCGCCGGTGCCGAAGCTCCCGCCTTTGCCAATGATGAAAAGTCGCTGGAGGACCTGAAATCCCGTATCGCCACGACTGTCGAATTCGTCAAATCGATCCGGCCCGAGGATATGAACGGTCAGGAGGACAAGGAGATTGTCTTCACCCTGCCATCTGGCGAGCGGCGGTTCACCGGCCAGACGATGCTGCTGAATTTCACCATGCCCAATTTCTACTTCCATGCGACGACGGCCTATGACCTGCTGCGCCATCGCGGCATCGTCATCGGCAAGCGCGATTTCATGGGTACGCCCTGGCAGCCGGGACAATAACCGGACCTGACCCGGTTCTCGCGGGCCGCAGCCGCGATCGCGGACTTCCCGGCGGGCAGGACGGCAGCCGTTGAGTCCATCGGCCAGCCTGCCTGGTACGATATCGAATGCGCACGAGCAGAATTTGGCCAAAAACGCATCAAATTGAGCCATTTTGGCCGATTTCCGGCGTGTGCGGCCACGCACATCGATACGTGCGAATATTTGGCACTTTCTCCTCAAGACAGACGGATGGACCATCCGCAAACGGCAGGAGAGAGCCAATGTTCAAAACCGGATCAAACAAGAGCCTTCGCAATACGCACCCCACGGTTTCCAGCAAGCTCGGATATGGCATAGCTGCGATTGCGGGCGCTATCATCCTGGCCGGCACTGTCGCAGTGGCTGCCAAAACCTCCGGATCCGAAAATCTGACGGTCGCGTCAGCGGTTCTGGAACAGAAATCGCAAACTGCCCGGCCGCTGACGATCGGTCTGCGTGGTGTCAAATCCAGCCGCAAGGTCCGGGTCATCCGCATCTACGCCGTATCCGAGGATCAGAAAAACTTCGGGGCACGATAGGAACAATCCTGCCGATGGTCTGGCTGATATTGCCTCTGCAAGCCAAGCGCTTTATCCCTCTTGCCGTGACAAGGGGGAATGCCCATGCCCAGAAGCGGGCGAAATTCATCTGTTTCCGGCGTTGCCGGACCTGAGACCCGCGCGGATAGCGTTGTGCTGGTCCATTCCTCAGACGTTCACGTCGATCATCACTACACCCCCAAGCTGTTCGATGGCGATGGCACCGGCAGCCTCCGGGCTGTCCTGACCGCAGCGCGCAATGTGCAGGCCGATGCCGTACTGCTGGCCGGTGACACATTTGATTGTCACCGCTTGCCCGATCCGCTGCTTGAAACCACGGCCGAAGTGCTGCGCGAGTTCAATATTCCGGTGGTGATTTTGCCTGGCAACCATGATCCGGCTGTTGATGATGCCGTTTTTCACCACCGGGCTTTTGACGGCCTCTCCTGCCTTTCGGTTCTCGGTGTTACCCACGGCGAGGCGGTTCTTTTCGAAGACCTGGACCTGGAAGTGTGGGGCCGCGCGCATCGGGATTATTCGGATATGGATCCATTTGCCGCCATACGTGCCCGCTCGACGCAATGGCAGGTCGCTATGGGGCATGGCCATTACGTGCCGGAGCCTGACCGCTCGACCAGATTGCGCCCATCCTGGCTGATCGGTGACGCCGAACTCAATGCGACAGGCGCCGATTATGTCGCGCTTGGTCACTGGAATCGCCGCGTAAAGGTTGGTAGCGGACCGGTTGAAGCCTGGTATTCCGGGTCGTTTGATTATGCCCAAAGCGTCAATGTCGTCCGTCTTGAGCGCGGGATTCCGGTAGCCGTTGAACCTTTGGCGCTGGAACTGCCCGAAAATTTTTCCCAGTTCAACGCCGGGCAATTCGCCTGAAACTAGCCTGCCGAACTCAGGAGAAGCCGGTATGCCTTTCGCATCGATTGATGACATTGATCTTTCAGGACGCACGGCAATCGTGACGGGCGCCGCACGCGGGCTTGGCAAGACGATGGCGCAGGCGTTGTTGAAGGCCGGGGCCAATGTCGTCTTTACGGATATCGACGGTGAGACTGTGGTGGAGGCAGCATCAGCTGCTGGTGTGGATCGCGCGCTGGCCGCGCCGTGCGACATTACCGATCTTGGGCAGTGCCGGAACGTGGTTGATCAAACGATCGCGCTTTTTGGCGGCGTTGAAATTCTCATCAACAACGCAGCGCTCGGCCCAACGCATATCGAGACAGCTCCGAATACAAGGTCCATGAAATTCTACGAAGCCGACCCGGAAGCGTGGACGCGGGTGATCGATACCAATGTCAATGGGACTTACCTGATGTCCCACGCAGCAACGCCGCATATGGTTGCTGCGGGTTGGGGGCGAATTATCAATATCACCACCTCGCTTGGCACCATGCAACGTGGCGGAAATTCGCCCTATGGAGTCACGAAGACCGCCATCGAAGCTGAAACCCTGATCTGGGCCCAGGATCTGGCCGGAACCGGCGTGAGTGTGAATTCCCTGATCCCCGGCGGAGCCGCGGATACCGATTTTGTCAGTGCACCGACCCGCGCTGAAATCGCAAAGACCGGCCGCAAGCTCATCGCGCCCGAAGTCATGGTCAATCCGCTGCTGTGGCTGTGTTCAAACGAGGCAGATGGTGTCACCGCAAAACGCTACGTTGGCCGCCGGTGGGATGCGTCCCTGGAGCCGTCCGCTGCAGCCGCCGGCGCTCTGGAAGAGCCGGTGCTGCGCGACCCGGCTTCGGCACGATAGGACAAAGCTGTTTACCGGCCGGGCTGGAGTTGGAGCGCTGTCAGCGCTTCAAAGACACAAAGGCAAAAACAAACCGGCAATTTGTTGCGTTGACCGGCGTGAATGAACAGCCGCCAGCGATTAGGTTGTGCTTCGAATAGCGACCCGGCGCCATTTCGGTGGCCGAAGGATAACCGGACACTGGCGAGTGGGTTGGTTGCTTCGGCTTGTGACCCGAAGCAGTCTTGCAAAAATGCAAACAAGGGTCATGATTTCCTTCCTGTGAATGTAGGGAAACTCAGACTATCGCGATTCCGATCAAATACAAACGATGTAAATCGACACAAACTAGGAGTCGTGCGCCTTCGCAATTGACCTCTTTTCAAGTAGAGGCTGACTCGTTCCATAAGTCTTGAACATTCTGAGAATAGATGTGTTTCACGCTATTCCACTCGGCCTTTACATGAGGCCTACGAGATGCGGAAACAATATCGTACTGGGTCTTGCCCCATTGTTCATCTGTTAAATTGCCGTGCAACTTCGCTTGTATGGAATGCACCAAATTTCGCACAGTTTTACGCGCTATAAACGTCGCCCGGTGTTTATCTAAGTCATTTAGCGATTCATAAGAATCACCAATTTTCTTATGCAAATGTGCAAATTCGGGATTCTTAGCGACTTCTTCAAATAAACTATTAGACGCAACACGAAATTCCTCGCGAACCATTTGGTTCAACATTGTAGTATTCTGACGTACCTGGATCGCTAAAAATATGACCGAGGCAACTAAAATTACACCTGCTGCTATCTGGGTGATAAAATACCCCTGTTCGAGCGTCATGATTTCCTCTCCATTTTGAATAAGGTGAATTGATCGACTATCTACATAAGAAGCGCTGGTAGAAATTGCACCGACTACAAGGCCCGATCCGTCAACCAGCGATCGATCATTTCTTCGACTGCCTGAGGAATCGGGTGACGACGCTTATCACGCCACCACTCTATGTTTCCAGGTACGCCAAAGAACCAATCCAGCCTTCTGCTAGCTGTATTTGTCGCCACCGAACCCAAAACAGATTGATCGCGGTAGGTGAATATCAAAGCAGCGCTCAACATGTACTCATTCGCCCAGGCTGAGTAGACCTGTTTTTCGGTCTCATTGAGCCCATTAAAGCTTTTATGCCCTTTCACAACTACCCCAGCCACGTGTTCATCCATCGGCCTGGCAAAGCTGTTGGCAAGTCTGTCGAGATAGCTTTCCCAACGCGTATTCTCCACTGCTTTGGTGTTTTGCTTAATTTACATCGCAAGAAAGACCAGCGTAAAGATGATCCCTAATGCAGCTAGCAAATCTGCAATATCTGCGACTTGTGATAAATTCATTCTGAAGCTCCTGTCTCGCGACAATTATTCATTACGATCTGGTTATCCGTCACTAGAGGATAATGTCACACCTCCGTCCGCATCAACCGTATACGTCGATTCTCGTCTTGTTATAATTGGTCACCAGGTCAATCGAACCTGGAGACAATCATGCCCCCCGGAAAACAAGCCAAGATCCTGACAAAGGCTCAAGTATACGCCGTCCTCGGATACATCGAACGCAAACGCAACAGGGACCGGAACCGGGTCATATTCCTCCTGTCCATTAGAGCCGGTCTACGCGCCAAGGAACTCTCTCGCCTGACCTGGGACATGGTCAAGGACTGGAAGAGCTTTAGATCTGAATCGACAATCCGACTAATTTTTTAGCTATTAATAAAATCGGATTGGCTTCCGGAATTGGCGCATTGCTGCCGCTCACGGGCCGATTGAATACTTCCGCTTTACCCTAGCTTGCCGCCGTGGACTGGCGCCAAGGTTAAGGCCGAGTCTGACCCTTACCGGCCGTCCCGCTGCGATTTAATCACGATCGTTAGCTATTTACTTGGATTTCGGCGACCGTTTCACGGCTTGTTTTGCCATACCAAATCGCTTCACCATTTCCCGGAAAGGGCAAAGCATCGCGCGGCAGTCTTTTCGATTTGATTTCGACGATAGCCTGAAAACGCCATACAGCGATTTCAGGCTATGGCTATTGTCAGGTGTCTATCTGCTAGACGACCCATTCACTAGAGAATGGATCGCCAGATTCAGCGTTCGCGAAGCTCAGCAGACTTTGCCGGGCGCCCCAACAGGTCGGCCAAATCGGCTAAAACCTCGTCGGGGTGTTCGGCCGGCTTTACCGTCTCGTAAGTCTTTATGATCTTGCCGTCAGGACCAACGAGTACCGACTTGCGGGTGGTGCGACCGGAATCGGTAAGGTCGACGCCGTAAGAAACGGATACGGCCTTATCCACATCGCTTAGCAGGTCGTACGGAAAGGAGAATTTCTCGCGGAATGCCTTGTTGTCGGCGCTGGGATCGCAGCTGACGCCAAGAACGACTGTGTTTTTTGCAGTAAAGTCTTGGATTCGATCACGGAATCCATTGCCCTCGATGGTTCAGCCAGGGGTGTCGGCTTTAGGATACCACCAGAGCAGCACGTATTTGCCGGTAAAACCCGCCAGAGAAACCGTTTCGCCATCCTGATTGGGAAGCGAAAACGCCGGCGCCTGGCTACCAATATCTAACAGTGCCATGATTGAAATGTTCCTCCTCGTTTGACGGGAAACTCCGACATATTCTTTCTACCACCAATCTAGGTGCGATGGATAGCGCCGGCCAATTGCGCTTTCCGCTATTGCTTGAGTCGGCTACATATCCAGGAACCAAGATCAAGGCCGGGTCTGATCCAAACACATCCTGGATTTTGTGTGCGATAGAGCGTCAGCACGACCAAAATACACGCATATATTGCATTACTGAA
>CAZTMN010000122.1:0-9550 GCA_964615275.1 uncultured Beijerinckia sp.
GGGCGTCGCCAGCTGGCTGCTGGTGTTCACGTGTGGCTCGGGATCGCCATCGCCTCGACAACCTATACGGTTGCCGCGGCCGCGTTGCGCCCGCTGTTGAAATCCGAACGGGCGCTGCGCGTGCAGTCGATTGCCTTTGGCGTCATGCTGATAGCCGTGGCGATATGGATGGCATTACGGTAAGCTGTAGCGCGCGCAACGCGAAGGGACAGCCTGATTTAAACTCTAGCAATGAATTGGAAGTTCCCATGTCCTATGTTGATGGTGTTGTTATCCCCGTACCAGACGCGAACAAGGAAAAGTACAGGGCAAAGGCAGCCGAGATGGCTGCAATATTTAAGAAGCACGGCGCCAGCCAGGTCGTCGAATGTTGGTCAAACGATGTGCACGACGGCGAGACGACTTCGTTTCATCTGGCCGTGCAGCGAAAAGACGACGAGTCCATCGTGTTCTCGTGGATCATGTGGCCGTCAAAAGACGTGCGGGACAAGGCCTGGGAAAAGATCATGGCCGAGGGCAACATGTTTGCGCCGGGCGAAATGCCATTCGACGGAAAGCGGCTGATCTACGGTGGATTTGACGTGATTGTTGAGGCGTAGGCAAGACTTGTTGTCGCTTCGCGCTACAGCGTTGCCTCGATTTTCGCGCGTAGTTCCTTCGTTACTTCAACGTCAACGCCAAACCAGAGTTTCCACGCCGGGCGGCCCTGGTGCAGCAACATGCCAAGGCCGTTGACAATTGGATTGCCGCGTTCGCGCGCGGCGCGCAGGAACGGCGTTTCCTTCGGGATGTAGATGATATCCGCGACCCGGGCATCGCGCGGCAATTCGTTCAGATCGATGTCGAGCGCGTCCATGCCCTGCATGCCCTGGCTGGTTGCGTTGACAGCCATCGCGCAGCCGGCCAGCGCGGATGATCGCTCTTCCCATTTGACCGGTGTGATCGGGCCGTCGAACTCGTCCGCGATGATCTGCGCCCGTTCATGGCCGCGATTGATCAACCGAATTTCGGTTGCGCCGCGTTCCACCAGTCCATGCACGACTGCGCGGGCGCCGCCACCGGCCCCAAGCACCGCGATCGGTCCTGCATCGGCACGCCAGCCAGGAAAAGCTTCGACGATGTTTTCGATGAAGCCGTACCAGTCGTTGTTCGTGCCAAGCAGGGAGCCGTCTTCGCGCACGGTTACGCACGAGACCGCGCCGATTTTCTTCGCTACCAGGTCGATTTCATTCAGGAAGGGCAGGGCATTCTGCTTGTGCGGAATGGTCAGGTTGCAACCGGAGAAGCCGAGCGGCGCCAGGCCCTTCAGCGCATCGCCGATCCCGTCCGGCTTGACCTCGATCGGCACATAAATGCCGGTGAGGCCGTATCTGCCCATCCAGTAATTGTGCAGCAGGGGCGATCGCGAATGCATGACCGGCCAGCCGAGAACCGCTGCCATAAGGTACTTGTCTGTGCTTGCCATCGGGTTCGTCGATTTCTCACGCGTGGTATGGAGAATGCACGATATGGGGCTGGGGAAGCCGGTTCGCGCCTGTTGCCGGGAATGATTTGCGGCAATGGGCATGAATTTGCAACCCGCCGGGCGCCCGGGGACAGGTGGCCGGTCTCGACACGGGTAGTGGGCTGGGTTAAATTTCTGCTTAGAGACCTAAGCTTCTGAGGGTGTCATGCTGACGAAAGAGGAAAACGACCTGCTGTGCCGGGTTGAGGGCGATGCACCGATGGGCCAGATGTTGCGCCGCTACTGGATTGCGGCGTGCCTGCTGGAGGAGATACCAGAAGCCGATTGCGATCCGGTACGGGTTCGGCTGCTGGGCGAGAACCTCGTCGCCTTCCGCGACAGCGATGGCCGTCCGGGTCTGCTGGAGGAAGCCTGTCCGCACCGGCGCGCCTCGCTGTTCTTCGGCCGCAATGAGGAATGCGGACTGCGCTGCCTTTATCATGGCTGGAAATTCGACGTGGATGGTAATTGCGTCGACATGTCGTCCGAACCGCCGGGTTCGGACCTGCCGCAGAAGGTCAAACACAAAGCTTATCCGGTGCGCGAAGCCGGCGGCGTATTGTGGACCTACATGGGCGATCCGGCGGTGATGCCGGAGTTCGAGCCACCCTATTTTGCGCCGACGGATGCGACCAACGTCGCCTTCTTCAAGGTTGTCGTGAATTGCAACTGGGCGCAGGGGGTTGAGGGCGCTATCGATTCCGCACATTCCTCAAGCCTGCATTCCACCGACATGCCGCCGGCCATGGTCGGCCGATCGACAGCGACCGGGACCGCCTGGCAGCGACCTTCGACTGACAAATCGCCGCGCCTGCAGGTGGAGCCGACCCATTACGGGTTTCACTATGCGGCGATCCGCAGGCCGATCAAGGATGCCAAGACCCACGACTATGTGCGCATCACGCACTTCGTGGCGCCGCATCACGTGCTGATACCGCCGAACGATGTTTACAATGTCAGCCAAATGAACGTGCCGATGGATGACAACAATCACGTTCTCTACATTGCAGCGTGGCAGGACAACGGAACGCCGGGCGTCAGCCAGGAGGCCTGGCGGCAGTTTACCGCGATGCAGGTCGGCAAGGACCTGGACAAGACCTACCGGCGCAGCCGCAACCTGGAAAACAACTACCTGCAGGATCGGGAGCAGATGAAGCTCGGTAACTTTACCGGCATACACGGGTTTCCGAACCAGGATATCGCCATGTGGGAAACCATGGGCCCGATTGGCGAACGGCAACTTGAGCGCCTTGGCGCCAGCGACCTGGCGGTGGTCGAGTTCCGCCGCGGCATGGTTGCTTTCGTGAAATCCTTCATGGAAGGCAAGGAGCCGCCGGCTACAGGATTTGCCGATGGTGAGCGTACAGGGATCCGCGCCTTCGAAGGCCTCGTTCCCAAGGACACGGATTGGCGGGATTTGAGCGGTGCGCACCGGCCGTCACGGCAGGCGGCGGAATAGCTGCTTTCGGAGGGAACAGCTGCGATGCAATTCGGTCTTTACGCGCCTGTGCCCCATGTCACCGTGGGTTCTGCGGAGATATTGCAATCTGTTGCCGGCGGCCGCGGTCCGCTGGCGAACGGTGCTGTCGATCCCGCGTGGCAACTTTCCAAAGCGGTTCTGCTGGAAGCAGAGGCCCAGGGGTTCGATATTATTCTGTTTGCCGAGCGGCATCTCGGCGCAGACATGGAAGCTTGGATCCTCGGTTCGGCAGTGTCCTCGTTGACGCAAAAAATCCGTTCGATGATTGCGGTGCATCCGGGCCTCTGGCATCCGCAACTGGTCGCCAAGATGGCTGCATCCCTTGACCGGCTAACACCGGGCCGCATGGCGATCAACCTTGTAACCGGCTGGAATGTCGAAGAGCACACCATGTTCGGCGGCGACACCATGCTGCACATTGACGATCGCTACATTCGTGCGGAGGAGTTCCTTGAAATTGTTCGCGGCATGTGGGCGCAATCGCCGTACAGTTTCAAGGGCCAGTTTTACGAAGTTGACGAGGCGCAATTGTTGCTGGGTCCGGCAACGCCGGAGCCGCCGGAAATATTCACCGCAAGCCGTTCGCCGCGGGGCCTCGACATGATTGCGAAGATAGCAGACTGGTGGTTCGTCGATTACGACAAGGATGCCGAGACAACCGAAGACGTGATGCAATCGCTCGAACAGGCCATGCAAAGCGTGCGTTCAAGGGCTGAAAAACTTGGGCGCAAGGTGCGGTTCGCTTACAACCCGTTCGTTTGTTTCGGCGATAGCGTTGAAGAAGCAAAGGCGCGGGCCGAGCGGCTGGTAACGCCCGATGGCAGCGATGAGGATGTTCGCAAGCTGCTCAATCGTATCGGCCCGGCAATGAAATCCGGTTGCGTCGGTCCGCCCGACATGGTGCGCAGGCAGGTTGAACGGTTTCACGACATGGGCATCGAACTCCTGCTCTTCAAATTCGTTCCGAACATTGAAGAGACACAGGCTATTGGCCGGGAAATTATCGCGCCATGGCGATGCCGCCACGGCGATGCCCGCCAGCATGCGGCGGAATAAAACATACTGTCGTGTCGATGGGACCGGGGCGCGATGTTCTAGCGCGTTTTGCGTTTAATCCGGATTAGCGGATTGAACGCAAACGCCGATCAGATATTGGAACACCGTGCGTTTGCGTCCTTTATTGATTCAGAAATAAGGCAAAGCGCTTTAGAAGCCCGTTACATCGCAAAGGCTCTCGCCGGCCGCCGCCTGCTTGCGGTGGTTTTCTTCGGTCGCCGCCTGGACATCCGGTGGAACCCTTATTTCCGGTGCAAATTGCGGCAGTTCCCGAAGCCGCTCGAACCAGCGCATGACGGCCGGGTGTAGCTTTGCGACCGGATAGGTGCAGCGGATGAGCCGGTTCACGTAGATAAACCAGGCGATATCGACGACGCTCAGCTTGCTGCCGAGCACGTAGTCCGCCGACGACAGGGCTGAATCGAGGTCATCCAGGGCTTCGCGAAAGCGACCCGCCGATACCCGCACGGCATCATCGGTTATTCCGTGTTCGGCGATATGCTCCCAGAATGCGATTTCCCGCTGCTTGTTGGGATCGGCAACGCCGCCGACGGTTCCGGTCCCGCCGGCGCGGTATTGCGCCAGCGCCTCGGGAGATTTTGGTGCGCGCCCGCGCGGTTGCGTGAACCGGAATGTCAATGTGCGCAGATCAAGATGCAGATCATCTTCATGCCTGAGCAGCTCCGCGACGCGGCCCTCCATTCCCTCGGGAATCAGTGGCTCTCCACCAAGCCGTTGCTCCAGGACCGTGAGAATATCGTTGCTTTCGATATGCACTTCCCCGTCCATGACCAATACAGGCACCAGCCCGCGCGGATTGATGCCGAGATACCAGGGTGTCATGTTTTCGTTCTTCGGCAGAACGATTTCGTGCGAGGTCCAATCGGCCTTTTTGAAGTTGAGCGCGATGCGGGTCTTTTGCGAGCACGAGGACGCGTGGAAATGAAACAGGTGCACACCCGTCCATTCCAGTACCTCGCGGGTGGCGATGTCGCTGTCGGCTAGTTTGACCATTATCCTGTGCCCTGTGTTTCGAAACGTTTACCCGGAGACAATGGCGACGCGCCGCATCAAGCGGCGCTCCTGTGCGCTGAAGTCAGTACGGGCGTGGTTGCAAGAGCGATTGTCCCAAAGCAGCAAATCGCCGGGTGACCAGACGTGCTCGTAGACGAATTGGTCCTGTTCGGAATGATCGAAGAGGAATTCGAGCAGTTCTTTGCTCTCACCTGCGTCCATGCCAACGATATGGTCGGTCATCAAACGATTGACGTAAAGCGACTTGCGTCCGTTGCCGGGGTGGGTCCGAACAATCGGATGGGCATGATGGGGAATACCGTCGCGAATGATCGATCCGCGCTTGGTGGGATTGGCCTGGTAGTCGTATACGTTCATGGCGGTCAAGCCTTCCAGCCGCTGCTTTACATCCTCCGGAAGGGTTTCGTAGGCCTTGAAGCAATTGGAAAAAAGCGTATTGCCGCCGGTTGAGGGAATTTCCATTGCATAGAGCATGGTCGCAATAGCCGGGTTGGGCATGTAGCACTGGTCGGCGTGGAAATACATTTCGCCATCGGGTAGCGAGCCGATCAATTCGTCGTTTTCGCGAATATTGGAAATATACATAACGCCCGGCACGTGGGATGCACCATTGTGATTGTGCATGACCTTGCCGAGTTGGCCGAAGCGCGCGGCGAATGCGCTTTCCTGCCATTCGTCCAGGTTCTGGTGGCGAAACAGGGCAACGCAATTGTCCTGCCATGCTTCGCGAATGACTTCGAATGTGTCGTCTGGAATATCGGCGCTACAATCGATCCCGTGTACTTCGATCCCGATGCCGGGTGAAAGCGGCGAGGTTGAGAAGGGCGAGCTTCCAGGGTCGATCCTGGAGGGAATCCCGATTGTTCGGTCAAGCATCTGAGGTTTCCGATTGCGTTTTTCCGCGAGGCTCAGTGTAGTGTACCTGCGGCAAGGGGTAAATCGGCACGATGGCCTGACAAGCACCGGCGTGGCAATAATGCGTGTGTGTTGATGGCCTTGCAAGCCTTGTTCGGGATCAGCGAGCTGTCCCTGGCAACTGGACAAACGCGCTGATTTCAGTAAAGTCGCGTGAAATGAATTTGCCGCCGCCGGGGCATCTGGCGCGGTGCAAACGGGAGGGAAGCATGGATCGGATGAAATTCTTGGCGGGTACATCGGTGCTTGTCCTGGCAATGGCCGGCAGCGCCAGCGCGCAGGAGGCAGTACGCATCGGAACCTCGTCCGTTGGCTCGAATTTCTACAATAACGCCGTCGCTATTTCGGAAGTGATCCAGAAGAGAGGCAAGATCAACACGTCCGTGCAGGCGGTTGGCGGTTCGTCAGCCAATGTTCGCGGCCTGGCACGCAAGAGAATCGAATTTGCCATGGCGAACGCTTTCGCGGCGTTTTCCGGATACAACGGCACCTACAACTTCAAGGGCAAGAAGATGCCCGTCCGTCTGGTCGTTCAGGGACACACCAACGAGCGTGCGATACTGGCGCGCAAGGGCGCCAACATCAAGTCGGTGAGCGATCTGTCCGGCCGGACCGTCGTTGGCAAGCGCCGGGCGCTGCCTGAGATTGCCCTGATTGCAGCCCAATTTGAGAAGGTTCACGGCCTGAAGGACGTCAACTGGGTTGCGACAACCAATACCGGAGAGGTTTTCAAGGCCTTTGCCGCCGGATCGATCGACGCGGCGGTCATACCGACCGGGCCGCGCGCCGGCAACGTGCAGAAGGCCCTGCGCGATGGCCATGTGGAGTTCCTGAAATGGGATCCGAAGAAGCGCGATGAGATGCTGAAGAACCTGCCGGACCTGATGTTCGCGGGCACATTCGGCCCGTCGGCGTTCCAGGGATTGGATTTCGATGCGCCAGTAATTGCCATGCGTACGTATTTTATCAGCGCGCCGCATGTAAAAGCCGAAGTGGTCTACAAGGTGGCCAAAGCCATGTACGAAAACTCAAAGCTGATGGCTACGTATAGCAGGCGGCTTGGCGAATGGACTGTCGAAAACGCCCTGAAGACATTTTCCCTGCCTTATCATGATGGCGCGGTCCGCTACTTCAAGGAGCGGAAGCTTTGGACCGACGCGCACGAAGCCCGGCAGAAAAAACTGCTTGGCGGCTAGTTGCCTTCTTCAAGATTTGGCGAAGCCGCCGGCCGTGAGGTGCGGCGGCTTTTGCTTTGGTGTGCGTGCCCGATTTGGGCGCGCCCGTTGAATTCCGGCTCAACGCGCCCATGTGCGCATACACGCAGAAACAGAAATGAACCGTTCGCCCATTCTTGTTGCCGTTACAACTCTGGTAGGGCTCTACCACTTCATTGTTGTCGCGCAATTACCCGCGGTTTACTTCCGGATTTTCATTCCGAACCAGGTGCACCTGGCAGTGAGCATCCTGTCTGCCCTGATCCTGATCTTCTTGCTGCTTCCGGCCGGTGGAAAGAAGGAGGGGGAAGACACGGAGGCGCAGGGCGGCTGGCGAAAAATTCCCTGGTATGACTGGTTGTTTATTACCGGCTCCATCGTTGGAGCCTGTTACGTCATCCTCTTCTACGAAACGGCGCCGGAACCCCTGACATCGGTTCTGGACTATGGCGAGTTCGGCGAACTCGACAGAATTGGCATGATCGTCGCGGCCATGCTGGCGATACCGGTATTTGAAGCAGTTCGGCGGACAACCGGCTGGGCATTGCCAATCATCATCCTGTTTTTTGTATTGATCACGATTTTTCAGAACTATCTGCCGGGCCTGCTGTACGGGCGCGGGTTTCCGGCCGAGAAACTGCTTTACAGCGCCTATGTGGGCGATGCCGGAATATTCGGACTGCCGCTCGGCATCGCCGCCAATATTGTGATCATCTTTCTGGTTTTCGGCGCACTCATGGAAAAAGCCGGCGCCAGCCGCTGGTTCATGGACCTGGCGCTGGCGCTGACCGGCTGGGCCCGTGGCGGTCCGGCCAAGGCGGCCGTCGTCGCCAGCGCGATGTTCGGTTCGATATCCGGTTCGCCCTCGGGTAATGCGGCGACGACCGGTGTTTTCACGATCCCGATGATGCACAAGATCGGCTACACATCGGCATTTGCCGCCGCGGTGGAAGCGGTCGCTTCGACGGGCGGAATGATCCTGCCGCCTGTCATGGGTGCGATTGCGTTCATCATGGCCGAGTGGATCGAGACGACGTACACCAAGGTCGTAATCGCTGCTACGATCCCGGCCATCCTTTACTTTTCGATCGTATTTGTTTCAGTTCATTTGCAAGCGCGCAAGCAGGGAATTGAAGCAATTCCCGCTGAAGAGATCCCCTCATTGAAGGTTACTCTTCTGCGCGGCTGGTTTTACCTGATCCCGATCCTCGCGCTGGCCTATTTCCTGATATTCGCAGGTTATCCGCCCGGTATGGCGGGTATTTATACTTGTGTAAGCGTCTTGGTAATCAGCTTTTTTTCACGTGATCGTTCGACCTGGCTTACGCCATCGCGGATCGCGATCGCTTTTGATGAGGGTGTGCGCCGGTGGATTACGGTTGCTTCGATCACGGCGGCGGTTGGCATCATGATCGGCGCGCTGGAATTGTCCGGAGTCGGTATCAAGGTATCCAGCTTCATCGTCGATCTGGCGAATAACGATCTCTTGACCACGCTGCTGCTGGTGGGGATTGTCAGCCTCATTGTTGGTATGGGTCTGGATGCAACACCGGCCTATATAACGCTCGCAACATTGATGGCTCCGGCGCTGGTGCGTCTTGGCGTGCCCGAAATGGCGGCGCATCTCTATGTCGTCTACTGGGGGCTGGCCTCGTTTTACACCCCGCCAACCTGTATTGCCGTGTTCGTAACCTCCAGTATCGCCAATTCGAAAGTCTGGCCGACCGGATGGGAGGCGGTGAAGCTCGGCATCGCTGCGTTCCTTGTTCCATTCGCCTTTGTCTACAACCCGGGGCTCATGATGGTCGGCTCGGTCGGCAAGATCGTGATGGCCACGGCGACGGCGCTGGTGGGGGCGTGCCTGGTGGCGGCCGGATTGCGCGGTTATCTGTTGGACCATTTGAACATGGTGCAGAGAATCGCGATCTTCGTCGCGGGACTTTTCTGGATCGCGCCGGGATTCACGGCTCCGGCTATCGGATTGGCGTTGCTCATCGTGGCGCTGATCCCCGACATTATCCGCTTCGTTCAGCGCCGTTCGGCGGCCGCCTGAATGCGTTTCCGGCGCAGGTGAAACCATGTCCGTGTCTTATTTCGTGCTCTACCGCGGCGAGGCGGGTGATCTCGCCGCGTTTATTCAGCGGTATCGCAAAGACCATGTTCCGATCCTGTTGCGATGGCCCGGCGTCCGGCGTGTCGCACTGCACACGCCCGCCGGCGCCAGCGACCCGAAGTCCACCAATTTTGCCGGCCTGGCCATGATGGCCGAGATCGTGTTCGATGACGAGGCAGCGCTGGCAGCGGCGCTGAATTCCGATGAACGGGCCGAAGCGCGCCAGGACTTTG
>CAZTMN010000123.1:0-9321 GCA_964615275.1 uncultured Beijerinckia sp.
TAAAACCACCGGCGGCCGGGCCTCCTCCCAGCCCGGACCGCCGCTATCAAACCCCTGTCAAATCCCCTGACCGCACCAGCGGCCGGGGGATTTGCGCATCGTGCGGGGCAAGGGGTGAGATTGTTACGTGCTACCGTGACCGGCCCTAGTGGGCCCGGCTTACGCAAAACTCGACGACATCGAGCAGCGCTTTGCGCCAGGGCGAATTCGGGAAGATCTGCAATGCGTCGGTGGCGATTGCACCGTAATGACGGGCGCGCTCCACCGTGTCCTCCAGCGCGTTGTGCTTGCGCATGGTCGCCAGCGCGATTTCGATATCGCCGTCGCGAATATCATTGTCTTCCAGGGTGCGTTTCCAGAAGGCGCGTTCCTTCTCATCGCCGCGGCGGAACGACAATACCACCGGTAGCGTTATCTTTCCCTCGCGGAAATCATCGCCGACGTTCTTGCCAAGAACCGCCGCCGAGCCGCCGTAATCCAGGGCATCGTCGATAAGCTGAAACGCCACGCCGAGATTTGCGCCATAGCTGCGGCAGGCAGCGATATCCGGCTTCTCCCGTCCGGCCATCAACGGCCCTACCTCGCAAGCTGCGGCGAATAGCGCTGCTGTCTTGGCGCGAATGACCGCGAGGTAATCGTCCTCGGTGGTCTGGGTATCTTTTGCAGCCGACAGCTGCATCACTTCACCCTCGGCGATGATCGCAGCAGCCGACGAAAGAACTTCCAGGCAGGGCAGGGATCCCACCTCGACCATCATTTTGAACGCCTGGCCCAGGAGAAAGTCGCCGACCAGAACACTTGCCTCATTGCCCCACAACATCCGGGCCGCCAGCTTGCCGCGCCGCATGTCGCTTTCGTCGACCACGTCATCATGCAAAAGCGTTGCCGTATGCATGAACTCGACCGCAGCTGCAAGTTTGATGTGACCTTCGCCGCCGTAGCCGCACAAGCCCGCCATCGCCAGGGTCAGCATCGGCCTCAGACGCTTGCCTCCAGACGAAATCAGGTGGTTGGCGACCTCCGGGATCATCGAGACGTCGGAAATGGAGCGCGACAAGATCGTGCTGTTGACCTTGTCCATGTCCGCCGCGACAAGGGAAATCAGCGAATTAATTCCCTGTTCCGGCTGGGTTTTCGATTTTTCATCGATGGATACGACAACGCCCACGTGATTTTCCCGGTTTCCGGATCGGTGTGGTTTTGACGGGACAGCCAAACCGCACCAAACCTGATCTGCTCCAAAGTGCCCGGCTCCGACGGCCGCGTGGTCCCGCTTCGTAGTTTGCCGGACCCCCGGCGCGGACAATTTTCCTTGCCGGAATAAATGCAAACACGTCCCATTTATTATTCGCATGTGCCAACCCGGCGTGCAATATCTGCCTTTCGGCGCGGTAGCGGCCGGAAATTCTGGTCGCGTCGGTAAATTGTGCGCCAATTGCTTTTGGCGATCCCGCTGGCGGGTCTAAAGCGCTCGATTGGCGTGGCGGGACGGCTGGTGTAACGAATTTGCTTGGCTGCCCGGCGGGATAAAATGTGATGATCGAGTTGCTCAGAACCAATGACCTCGTGCTGATTTCGGTGATCGAATCGATCCTGAAGGAAGAAGAGATCGCTTATTTCGTTGCCGACCAGCACACCAGTTCGGTCGAGGGGTCGCTTGGTTTTCTGCCCCGCCGGATCATGGTGGACGCCGAAGAGCACGACAAGGTGCGCCGGATCATGGAGGAAGCCGGGCTCGGCGGCGAATTGCCGAAAAAGCGCCCGGTATGAGTACTAGCGCGGCCATCGAAACGACGTTGCTAGGCGGAAAGTTGAAATTGCGGCAATTGCGCGCCGGGCACCGCTCGGGCACCGACGCCGTGTTGCTTTCGGCCCTGATCGGCAAAACGGACGGGACGATTGTCGACCTGGGAGCCGGCGCCGGTGCTGCCGGTCTGGCTTTGGCTTCGCGTAACCCGTCCTGCCGGCTGATCCTTGCTGAAATCGAGCCGCAACTGGCCAGCATCGCCGAAGAAAACGCCCGGCTCAACGGTATTGAAGATCGAACACGCGTAGCCGTGGCCGATATCCTGCAGCCTGGCGCACGCAAGGATGCAGGTTTGCAGGACAATTGCGCCGACGTGCTGATTACCAACCCACCCTATCAGGACGAGGCCAGCAGCCGCGTTTCTCCCGATCCCCTGAAGGCAAGGGCGCATGCGTTGATGTCGGATGGGCCAAACAGGGCGGGCGCCTTTGACCGCTGGATGCGGGCTTGCGCCGCCTTGCTGCGGCCGGGTGGCGTGTTTGCCATGATCCACCGCGCCGATGCTCTCGATAGCGTCGTTTCGGGCTGCCGCGGCCGTTTTGGCGCCTTGCAGATTGTCCCGGTTCATTCGAAGGCAAGCCGTCCGGCCATCCGGGTGCTGGTGCGCGGTGTCGCAGGAAGCCGCGGCCCGCTGTCGCTACGACCGGGCCTGATATTGCATCAAGCCGATGGTGCGTTTTCAAAAAAAGCGGCCGCCATCCACTCCGGGACAGCGGCCTTGTTTGATTGAGCCAATGCCCCGGGGCAACGCCCTGGGGGCTATGCCTTAGCGGAAGCGATTGTAAGGCATGATGCGGCATTCATAATGCGGTCCGTTGGAAGTGGCCCGGAATACTACCAGGTCGCAATCCCGCGGTTGCCAGGGCTTGCGCACGCGCGGACGGGTGGTGCCTGGCCGATTTTGCGCCATTATCAGCGCTTTGGTCAAAGCGCGCTCTTCGCGGAAGAAGACGCCCGGCGGCTCACCTTCGCCGCCACCTTCGCTGCCGCCGCCGCCGGCACCGCCGCCGCCTCCGCCGCCGCTTTGGGCCATTGCGGGCGATTGCATTGCGACCTGCGCGGCGACAGTGCCGGTTGCCAGGATGAGGCCCGCGAATGCGAGCTGTGCGAACTTCTTGGTCTTCTCTGCTACCTGAATCATGATGTGTTCTTTCATTGCCGGTGTCCGGCGTTGCTGATGAAAGGAAGGTAACGAAAATGTTAACCGCGCTATGTGCGGGCCCGCACGAGTAAAACTGATCCAGGCCCCGGGCGCGTGGGTGCAACCTTGCTTGTGTCAATTGACACATTCCGGGTTTGCGCGCGGTTTTGCACCCTGGCGGGGGAATTCAAACTATCGGCGAGCGTAATAGCGCCCGCTACGATTAGCGCAGCGGCGTAGTCGACAAGGACGCCAAGCGCAAGCCGCCGCAGGCGGTGCAACATTATTCGGATCTCCTTGGCAGCAAGGCCACGGGACAATCGGCTGCACGGTTGGAGAATACGCAACAGGCATTTGCCGCATTCAACACAGACACTATCGAACTCATGATGAACACGAACTGATGCGTGCATTCACCAGGCATTCAGATGATCGCGTCACCGGTGCAGCTCGCGCGCGCTTGGCGATTGTGCTGCGAGCGTTTATAGACCGGGCCGGAATCTTCCGGGGAATTTCGCCGTGACCCTTGTAGTACTGGTCATTATCTATCTACTGGCGTCGATCGCGATTGGCCTCTACGCGGCGCGGCGCGTCCGTTCGTCGACGGACTTTGTCGTTGCCGGGCGCAATCTGCCGATGCACATGACCATTGCGACTGTTTTTGCAACCTGGTTCGGCAGCGAGGCCGTGCTTGGAATTCCGTCCACCTTCCTCAAGGAAGGAACCGGCGGTATTATCGCCGACCCGTTCGGAGCCTCCCTTTGCCTGATATTGGTTGGTCTGTTCTTCGCGCGACCGCTGTACAGGATGCGCCTCCTGACCATCGGTGATTTCTTTCGCCGCCGCTATGGCGCGCTGGTTGAATTTATCGTGTCACTGTGCATTTGCGCCAGTTACCTCGGCTGGGTTTCCGCACAGATCATCGCGCTGGGTCTCATATTCAACATTTTGACTGCCGGGGCGATCGGCGTGCAGGTGGGCATGTGCATCGGCGTTGCCATAGTCCTTGCCTATACGGTGGCTGGAGGCATGTGGTCGGTGGCAGTGACCGATATTTTCCAGATGTCGATTATCGGAGCGGGCCTGGTCATTATCGCTGTCGTTGTCGCCAATCTTGCCGGCGGGCCGGGCGTCGTCATTGCCCATGCGGCGGCGGCCGGCAAATTCACGGTGTTGCCGGACGTGTCGGCGGGCGCTTTGTTCGCATTCCTGGGAGCCTTGCTGACGATGGGCTTTGGCTCAATACCGCAACAGGATGTTTTCCAGCGTGTGATGTCCGCGAAGAACGAGACCGTCGCAGCGCGCGGAACCATAATCGGCGGCTGTGTGTATTTCTGCTTTGCCATGATCCCGATTTTTCTGGCCTATTCCGCCAATCTGATTGATCCGGCCCAGACTGGCAAACTCATGGCCGAGGACAGCCAGCGCATCTTGCCGTTTCTGATCCTCAATCACACCCACCTGGCCATACAGGTGATATTTTTCGGCGCGCTGCTTGCGGCCATCATGTCGACCGCATCCGCGACCTTGCTGGCGCCCGCTGTATTGTTCGCCGAGAACATACTCAGGCCGCGCATGCCGGAGCTTGAGGACCGGAAAGTTCTGCTGATCATCCGCATTTGCGTATTGCTGTTCGCAGCGATCGTGCTCGTGCTGGCGCTGAACAGCTCCCTGAGTATCTTCAAAATGGTCGAGAACGCCTACAAGGTAACGCTGAGCGGTGCCTTTGTTCCGCTTGCTGCCGGCGTGTTCTGGCGGCGCGCCAACACGGCCGGCGCCCTCCTGGCGTCGTCCCTGGGGATCGGCGTGTGGTTGTTGTTCGAATTTCTGGCGATGTGCGGCATTGCTCCTGTTCCAGCGCAACTGGCCGGTTTCTTCGCAAGTTGCATCGGTATGGCGGTTGGCGGCTATGCATTTGCCGGCAATCATGAAGCGGCCAGCGGCACATCCGGCTAACCACGCCATTGCCCACAAATTCCGCTCTACCGAGGCCAGCGCTTGCCGGAACCGGCGTTTCGCCGTATTGCAGGGCCAACTGGCCGCTCCGGAGACAAACGGGACATATCCGGTCATTTGAAGAGAACATCTGGAAGCAAGACGAACGGAATGCCGGCAGATAGTGAAACAGATCCACGGCTTGATCCCAAGCGGTCCTTCCAGGCGCTGATTCTGACGCTGCAGAATTTCTGGGCGGCGCAGGGCTGCGCGCTGCTGCAACCCTATGACATGGAGGTTGGCGCTGGCACCTTTCATCCGGCGACGACCCTTCGTTCGCTCGGCCCAAAACCCTGGAAGGCTGCCTATGTGCAGCCCTCGCGCCGCCCTGCCGATGGCCGTTACGGCGAAAATCCCAACCGGCTCCAGCACTACTACCAGTTCCAGGTAATCCTGAAACCGTCGCCGCCGGACTTGCAGGACCTGTACCTGCGCTCGCTTTATGCCATCGGCATTGATCCGGCCATGCACGACATCCGCTTCGCCGAGGACGATTGGGAGAGCCCGACTCTCGGCGCCTGGGGGCTCGGCTGGGAATGCTGGTGCGACGGCATGGAGGTCAGCCAGTTTACCTATTTCCAGCAGGTCTGCGGCGTTGATTGCGCACCGGTGTCGGGCGAATTGACCTATGGCCTTGAACGGCTGGCGATGTATGTGCAGGGCGTAGAAAATGTCTACGACCTCAATTTCAACGGCGGCGAAGGCAGCGAGCGCATTTCGTATGGGGATGTGTTTCTCCAGGCCGAACAGGAATATTCCCGCCACAATTTTGAACACGCGGACACGACGATGCTGTTTGACCAGTTCAAAATGGCCGAGGGCGCCTGCCAGAAATACCTCGCCGCTGGCGCCCCGGAAGCCGGTGGCGGGCACCGGATGGCGCTTCCCGCCTATGACCAATGTATCAAGGCCAGCCATGTCTTTAATTTGCTTGATGCCCGCGGCGTCATTTCCGTGACCGAGCGCCAGAGCTATATCCTGCGGGTACGCGAGCTAGCCAAGGCCTGCGGCGCGGCCTGGTTGCAGACCGAAGGCGGCGGCGTATGACGCGCGCAACGATCGCCGGTCTCGCGGCGGTCGGCGGGCCGCTGTTCGTGCTGGCGATAATCCTATTCTGGCGGCGGCAAAAACAGATTGTCGCCTTCGCATTTGCGCTGTTGACCGTGGCTCTGGGCTATCTGGCGATAACCGGCGCCGCTGCCGATATCGGCCGCAAGCTGCCGGGCCTGCAGGCCTGGATCGGAGCCGGCGACAAAGACGCCGGGCAGGCCGCGTCGCAGGCCTCCAGGTTACCGAAAGCTGCCGACAGGCAGAAGCCTGCAATGCCCGGTGTTTCGCCATCACCAGCTACGGCCCCGGGCCCGGCCGGGCAGCCCAAGTGAGAGCCGGCTTGGCTTGCTTACTGCGACGGATTAGAATAATTGCAATAAAGACGCCGGGCGCAGCGGATTCGGACCCGTGGAGCAAACGCCGGCCAGTTTCGGGCCATTGAGAAAGGGCAAACCATGAGCGATCCGGTCATTGCGCAAAAAGCGCCTTATGCGGTTGAGGTTGAGCAGGACAAGAACTACTCTTGGTGCGCCTGTGGCAAGTCCGCCAAGCAGCCGTTTTGCGATGGGTCGCACAAGGGCACCGGCATGACCCCGCTGAGATATACCGCTCCGAAAACGCAGAAAGTGTATTTCTGCGGCTGCAAGCATTCCGTGAACCGCCCGCTGTGTGACGGCACCCACGGCAAAATCTGATTTTACCGGATAATGCCGGCCTGGATTTGGTCCGAGCTGGTGACATGTTGGCAGGTTTCGACTAACACAGCGCCCCAATGCTATCCTTTCTACTTGCGCCTGTGTCGTGATCGCTGTCCATGCCTGACCTGCTTCTCGAACTATTTTGCGAAGAAATTCCCGCTCGGATGCAGGCGCAAGCCTCTGCCGACCTGCAGAAGCTTGTCACAAATGCGCTCGTGGATCGCGGCCTGACCTATGAAGGGGCGGCCAGCTTTTCCACGCCGCGGCGGCTCGCCCTGCATGTGGCCGGATTGCCTGTTCGCCAGCCCGATACGCGCGAGGAGCGCAAGGGACCACGCGTCGGCGCGCCGGAAAAAGCGGTTGAGGGCTTCCTCAAGAGCGCCGGCCTGTCCTCGGTGGACGAAGCGCAGGTCGTCGCCGATCCGAAAGGCAAGGGCGAGTTCTACGTTGCGGTCATTGAGCGCTCGGGTGCTGCAACCATTGATGTGCTCGCGGAGATATTGCCGGGCATTGTCCGCTCGTTTCCCTGGCCGAAGTCGATGCGCTGGGGCGCGGCATCGGCGAGCCTTGAAGCCTTGCGCTGGGTGCGTCCGTTGCACTCGATCCTTGCCACTTTCGGGCCGGAGACCGAAGAGCCGGAGATTGTCCGCTTCGAAGTTGGCGGTATTCAAAGCGGCAACACGACACGCGGCCACCGTTTCATGGCGCCGGATGAATTCGTTGTGCGCCGCTTCGACGATTACGTCCCGGCGCTGGAGAAGGCCAGCGTGGTGCTCGATCCGGCGCGCCGCCGCGATATTATCCTGCACGACGCAAAGGACCTTGCCCATGCGCAGGGGCTGGAACTGATCGAGGACGACGCGCTCCTGCACGAAGTTGCAGGACTTGTAGAATGGCCAGTGGTGCTGATGGGGGAATTCGAGAATGAGTTTCTCGACATTCCTCCCGAAGTCATCCGCGCCACCATCCGCGCCAACCAGAAATGTTTCGTGTTGCAGAATCCCGATGGAAGGCTCGCCAACAAGTTCCTGCTTGTCGCCAATGTGGAAGCGAAAGACGACGGCAAGGCGATCGCGGCAGGCAACGGCCGCGTCGTGCGCGCTCGCCTGTCTGACGCGCTGTATTTCTGGAAAACCGACCAGGCCGATCTGCCCGACTACGTGAACGATACCAATCGCGGCAAGCCGCTCGATCAGAGGATAGAAAAGCTGCGGGCGCTGAATATTGTCTTCCATGAAAAACTCGGAAACCAGGCCGCGCGTGTCGAACGCATCAAGGCGCTGGCAAAGAAGCTTGCGCCGATAGTCGGGGCCGATCCGGCAAAGGCCGAACGCGCGGCGGAATTGTGCAAGGCCGACCTGGTGACGGAGGTCGTTGGCGAGTTTCCCGAAACGCAGGGCCTGATGGGCCGCTATTATGCGCAGATCCAGGGCGAGGATGCAGACGTCTGCGCCGCCCTGGAAGATCACTACAAGCCGCAGGGACCGAATGACCGCATACCGGACAATCCGGTGGCTATCGCCGTGGCGCTCGCAGACAAGCTCGACACCCTGGTCGGCTTCTGGGCCATCGACGAGAAACCGACCGGGAGCAAGGACCCCTATGCCCTGCGCCGCGCCGCCCTGGGCGTGATAAGGATCGTGCTGGAGAACGGGATTGGTTTGAGTTTGACTGATGTCGGATTTGGCGGACTTGCGCGAATATGCGGAGCGATCCAATTTTTGGAAACATTGACCGAGGCAAAACGAAGATTCGGTGATGAAGAAGACTTTTGGTGGTTGAGGGACAAGGTTGAATTTGAAAGCCGGATGCCTGACTGGGTAGCAGTTGAGCAAAACAACAAAGAGCAGGCACTAACTGAAGCGGACGCGTTATTAGCGGACCTCCTCGCCTTCTTCCATGATCGCCTGAAAGTCTATCTGCGCGATCAGGGCGCGCGGCACGATCTTATCGATGCGGCGCTGGGTGCGAACGGCTCGCAAGACAACGACGACCTGCTGATGATCGTCCGCCGCGTCGAGGCGCTGGGCGCATTCCTTGATGGTGAAGACGGCAGCAACCTGCTGGCCGGTTACAAGCGCGCCGCGAACATCCTCCGCGCCGAGGAGCGCAAGGACAAGGATGCATCCGCCTTCCATGAGGCTTACGCGCCGGACGATGGCGCCCCGGAAGCGGAACAGGCGCTCGCGGATGCCATACGGCAGAACGCCGGGTTAGCGGCCGAGGCGGTCGCCAGTGAGCAATTCGAACAGGCGATGGCTGCGCTCTCGCATCTGCGCGCGCCAGTGGATGCCTTCTTTGAAAATGTCACCGTTAACGATTCCGATCCCCAAAAGCGGCTGAACCGCCTGCGTTTGCTCAGCGCCTTGCGAAACGCAGTCCATACCGTTGCCGATTTCTCGAAAATCGCCGGTTAGCGCAGACAGCCGTTGGAATTTCTTGCTATTGCCGCATTTGGCTTGTAGAGAAGCGCATCGATCTTGGCCGGTTTTGGCCGTACTGCCTCCTCAGGCGCACGACTTCTCCCTACAATTTCGACTAACCGCGCCTTTTTGATCGGCAATCGCCGGGCAGGGGGTGCAAAGCGCACTGATATACAAGGCAAGCACTATGGCTACTGGTACTGTTAA